>CAJXLI010000026.1 GCA_913055575.1 uncultured Ectothiorhodospiraceae bacterium | reverse complement strand
CGGAAGGAGTTGAGGTTCTTGAGCTCGGTGCGGGTGCCGAAGGCCTGCTGCCCGGCCGGGCGCACGGAGACGTTGGCATCGCAGCGGAAGGAGCCCTCCTGCATGTTGCCGTCGCAGATCTCCAGGTAGCGCACCAGGGTGTGGAGCTTCCTCATGTAGGCCGCCGCCTCGGCGGGGGAGCGCAGGTCCGGCTCGGAGACGATCTCCATCAGCGGCGTCCCGGCGCGATTCAGGTCCACGCCGGTCATGCCGTGGAAGTCCTCGTGCAGGGACTTGCCGGCGTCCTCCTCGAGGTGCGCCCGGGTGATGCCGACGTGCTTGCTCGAGCCGTCCTCGAGCTCGATGGCCAGACGGCCGCCCTCGATGATGGGCAGGTCGTACTGGGAGATCTGGTAGCCCTTGGGCAGGTCCGGGTAGAAGTAGTTCTTGCGGGAGAAGACCGAGCGCGGCGCGATCCGGGCATCCACAGCCAGGCCGAACTTGACCGCCATCCGGACCACCTCACGGTTGAGGACGGGCAGCACGCCGGGCAGCCCCAGGTCCACCGGGCAGGCCTGGGTGTTGGGCTCGGCGCCGTAGGCTGTCGATGCGCCGGAGAAGATCTTGGTCCGTGTCGCAAGCTGGGCGTGGATCTCGAGACCGATGACGGTTTCCCAGTTCATGGGCGGGGTCGCTCCGTAGGCTTTCTCGCTTTCAAGGTCCCGGCCTTACTCGAATCCTTCGGGGACCTGCTTATGCCAATCCGTGAGCTGCTGATACTTGTGCGCCACATTCAGCAGCCGCGCCTCGTCGAAGTAGCCGCCGATCAGCTGCAGCCCCACCGGGCGGCCGCGGGAGAACCCGGCGGGCACCGACAGCCCCGGCAGGCCGGCGAGGTTCGCGCCCAGGGTATAGATGTCCGACAGGTACATCTGCACCGGGTCGTCGGCGCGCTCGCCGAGGTCGAAGGCCGGCGTCGGCGAGGTGGGGCCGGCGAGGACGTCCACCTGCTCGAGGGCGTTGCGGAAGTCCTCGGCCACCAGCCGCCGTACCTGCTGCGCCTTGCCGTAGTAGGCGTCATAGTAGCCGGCGGACAGGGCGTAGGTCCCGACCAGGATACGGCGCTTGACCTCGTCGCCGAGGCCCTCGCCGCGGCTGCGCTTGTACAGATCCTCGATGCTCTGCGGCTCGGCGCAGCGGTAGCCGAAGCGCACGCCGTCGAAGCGCGCCAAATTGGAGGAGGCCTCGGCAGGGGCGATGACGTAGTAGGCCGGCAGGGCCAGCTCCATATTCGGCAGGCTGACCTCCACCAGCTCGGCGCCCTCGCCCTCGAGCACCTCCAGGGCGGCGTTGACCCGCGAGCGGACGTCGGCATCCAGCCCCTCGCCGAAGAACTCGGCGGGCACACCGATGCGCAGCCCCTGGATAGATCGGTTCAGCGCCTCGCTGTAGTCCGGGACCACATGATCGACACTGGTGGAATCCCGCTCGTCGAGGCCCGCCATGCCGCCGAGCAGCAGCGCCAGGTCCTCGGCGGTGCGGGCGAGGGGCCCGGCCTGGTCCAGGCTGGAGGCGAAGGCCACCATGCCGTAGCGGGAGACCCGTCCGTAGGTGGGCTTGAGCCCGCAGACCCCGGAGAGGGCCGCCGGCTGCCGGATGGAGCCCCCCGTATCGGTCCCTGTCGCCGCCGGCGCCAGGCGCCCGGCCACAGCGGCCGCCGACCCCCCCGAGGAGCCGCCGGGTACCGCCTCCAGGTCCCACGGGTTACGCACCGGACCGAAGTAGCTGGTCTCGTTGGACGAGCCCATGGCGAACTCGTCCATGTTGGCCTTGCCCAGCATGACGGCGCCGGCCTCCGCGAGCCGCCGGACCACGGTGGCGTCGTACGGGGCCCGGAAGGGCTCGAGCATCCGTGAGCCGCAGGTCGTGGCGACGCCATCGGTACAGAAGATGTCCTTATGGATCAGCGGGACGCCGGTCAGCGGCCCGGCCTCGCCGGTACGCAGCCGCTCGTCGGCAGCGTCAGCAGCCGCACGGGCCTGCTCGGCGGTAACAGTGACCAGGCTGTTGAGGCGCGGATCGAGCTGCTCGATACGGGCGAGCAGGGCGTCGGTCAGCTCGCGGCTGGAGGTCTCGCCCGTGTGCAGGGCGGCAGAGATCTCGGCGACGGACTTCTGGTGCATGGGATCGCTCAGCTTCCGTTACTCGACGACACGCGGCACGAGGTAGAGGCCGGACGCCACCTCCGGCGCCCCGGCCTGGTAGTCGTCGCGCCGGTTGGGCTCGGTGACCTCATCGGGCCGGAGCCGCTGGGCGGCGTCCCAGGGATGGGCCATGGGCTCGACGCCCTCGGTATCCACCTGGCCCATCTGCTCGACGAGATCGAGGATGCCGGACAGATCCCGGGCGTAGCCGGCGATAGCGTCGTCCTCGACCTGGATCCGCGCCAGGTGCGCGATCGCCTCTACCTCTTTCGCCTCAATGGCCATAGCACCCCTCTCTATCCAAGCGGCTGCCCTACCCTGAGCGGGCCACATCCGGCCTGCGCCCGGCAGGATGCGCCCCGCTCAACCTGTTCATGGCACGATAGCAAACTTAAAAGCTACCATACCCCCGCGCTTGCCCAAACCCCAGGGCGCTGCTAGATTGAGCAATCTTCGACCTCAGAGACGCCGGCATGTTTAAGGGTATCCGCGGACTCTTCTCCAACGATCTATCCATCGACCTCGGCACGGCCAATACGCTGATCTATCTGCGGGGTCAGGGTATTGTGCTCAGCGAGCCCTCGGTAGTCGCTATCCAGCAGGATCGGGACGGCGGCAGCAAGCGGGTCGCCGCCGTGGGCGCCGAGGCCAAGCGCATGCTCGGCCGGACGCCGGGTACCATCCGCGCCATCCGGCCCCTGCAGGACGGTGTCATCGCCGACTTCACCGTCACCGAGAAGATGCTCCAGTACTTTATCAAGAAGGTCCACGAGGCCCGCTTCTTCAAGCCGAGCCCGCGGGTCCTGGTCTGCGTCCCCTGCGGCTCCACCCAGGTCGAGCGCCGCGCCATCCGGGAATCGGCCGCCGGCGCCGGGGCGCGCGAGGTGCACCTCATCGAGGAGCCGATGGCCTCGGCCATCGGCGCCAACATGCCGGTGGATGAGGCGAGCGGCTCCATGGTCCTCGATGTCGGCGGCGGCACCTCCGAGGTGGCCGTGCTCTCGCTCAACGGCATCGTCTACTCCGCCTCGGTACGCCTCGGCGGGAACCGCTTCGATGACGCCATCCTCAACTACGTCCGCCGCAACTACGGCATCCTCATCGGCGAGGCGACCGCCGAGCGCATCAAGCACGAGATCGGCACCGCCTTCCCCGACACCGAGGTCCAGGAGATTGAGGTCCGTGGCCGCAGCCTCGCCCAGGGGGTCCCTCGCAGCTTTACGCTGAACTCCAACGAGATCCTCGAGGCCCTGCAGGAGCCGCTCTCCGGGATCGTCTCGGCGCTGAAGACCGCCCTGGAGCAGACACCCCCCGAGCTCGGCGCCGACGTGGCCGAGCGGGGCATCGTGATCACGGGCGGCGGCGCCCTGCTGCGCAACCTGGATCGACTGCTCATGGAGGAGACCGGGCTACCGGTGGTGGTGGCGGATGAGCCCTTGACCTGCGTCGCCCGCGGTGGCGGGCGCGCCCTGGAGCTGATGGACGAGCGCGGCATCGACCTGTTCGTCAGCGAGTAGGCCGCCGCCGGGGCCCTGCCGGCTACCTGCGCCAGCCGGACGGATCACGCACACTGACGCTGCGAGGCTCTGGCCAACCATTAAGCCGCTATTCACACAGGGACCGTCGGCCGGTACGCGCCTGGTGCTGCTGGCCCTGTTCTCCATCCTGCTCATGACCCTGGACCACCGCGAGCACCTCGTCGAGCCGGCCCGGGAGGCCGTCTCCGGCGCGGTCTACCCGGTGCGCTTCCTCGTGGATGCCCCCTTCTCCCTCGCCGACCAGCTCTCCGAGCGGCTCGCCACGCGGAGCCAGCTCGTCGAGGAGAATCAGGCCCTGCGCCGGCAGAACCTCGTCTACCAGCAGCGGCTGCAGCGCATGGCGGCACTCAAGCGCGAGAACGAGCGCCTGCGTGAGCTGCTCGGCTCCTCCGAGCGCCTGGATACGGAAGTCGTCATCGCCGAGCTGATGCGCGTCGAGCTGGACCCGCATACGGATTTGGTGGAGATCGACCGGGGCAGCGAGGAGGGCGTCTTCCCGGGCCAGCCGGTGCTCGACGCCAACGGCATCATGGGCCAGGTCGATACGGTCGGCCCCTTATCCGCCAGCGTCCGCCTGCTCTCCGACCCGAGCCATGCGATCCCCGTAGAGGTGAACCGCAACGGCCTGCGCACCGTGGCCCTGGGCACCGGCGCCCCGCAGCGCCTGGAGCTGGCTAACGTACCGGCCAACGCCGATATCCGCGACGGCGACCTGCTCATAGCCTCCGGGCTAGGCGGCACCTTCCCGCGCGGCTACCCCGTAGCCAAAGTGGCCTCGGTGGAGGCGGACGCCGGTGAGCCCTTTGCCCAGGTTACGGCGGAGCCGGTAGCGGACCTGCACCGCAGCCGCAAGCTCATGCTGGTCACCGGCACCGAGGCGAAGGACGGCAACGACGCGGCAGCAGCCGACGAGGCGCGCCCGAGCGCCGACGGCCATGAGGACGAGGCGTCTTGACGGAGCAACAGGCCCGCAAGGGGAGCGGCATCATCCTCCTCAGCTTCCTCGTCGCGCTGATGCTGACGATCGTCCCCCTGCCCGGGTGGGCCCAGGGCTTCCGGCCCGAGTGGACGGCGCTGATCCTGCTATACTGGAGCTTGGCCCTGCCGCAACGAGTCGGCGTCGGGGTGGGCTGGCTGGCCGGCCTCCTCCAGGACGCCCTGCTCGGCACCCTGCTCGGCCAGCATGCGCTCGCCTTCGCGCTGATCGCCTTCCTGGCCCTGCGGCTGCACCGGCCCCTGCGCCTGGTGCCGATCTGGCAGCAGGCCTTGGCGGTACTGGCCCTGCTGCTCGTAGCGCAGCTGGTCGTCTTCTGGATCAACGGTATCATCGGCCGCCCTGCCCCGGCGTGGCAGGCCTGGGCCTCGATCCCGGTAGGGGCGGCCATGTGGCCCCTGATCTTCTACGTGCTACGAGGCGTGCGGCGCCGCTTCCAGGTGCAGTAGGCCCGTAGCGGCGAGCGGGTAGATCGCAGTGAGGCTCCTCCAACGTGACCAGGACCAGGACCTCGCCCGGATCCGGCGCCGACTCATAGCAGCCGGCGTACTGTGCCTGCTCGCGGTCGCGGGGCTGATGGCGCAGATGGTGAGGCTGCAGGTCATCGACCACAGCCACTACGCCACCCTCTCCCAGGAGAACCGGATCGAGGTCAACGCCATCCCCCCGAGCCGCGGCCGCATCTACGATCGCGACGGCACTATCCTGGCCGAGAACCGCCCCTCCTACCGGCTGCTCGCCACCCCGGAGCGGATCCCCGACCTGGACGCCATGCTCGATCAGGTCGCCAGGCTCATCGAGCTCACCGAGGCGCAGCGCGAGCGCTTCCGGGAGCGCCTCGAGGAGGCCCGTCACTTCGAGGCCATCACCCTGCGCACCCAGCTAGACGAGCAGGAGGTCGCCAAGCTCGCCGTCCACCGGCACAACCTGCCGGGACTGGAGGTCGACGCCCGCCTGGTGCGCCACTACCCCCAGGGGAAGACGGCCAGCCATCCTCTCGGCTACGTCGGGCGCATCACGGCCGAGGAGCTGCGCCACCTCGACCGCAGCGCCTACCGGGGGACCCACTACATCGGCAAGAGCGGCATCGAGAGGGCCTACGAGGACACCCTGCACGGCGAGGTCGGCATGGAGCGGGTGGAGACCAACGCCGCCGGACGAGAGCTACGGACCCTGGAGCGGCGTCCGCCGCGCTACGGCGAGGACCTGTCCCTGACGCTGGACCTCGAGCTGCAAGAGGTCGCCGAGCGCGCCCTGGGCGACCGGCGCGGCGCCGTCATCGCCCTGCGGCCCGACAACGGCGCGGTCCTGGCGATGGCGAGCCGCCCGCGCTACGACCCCAACATGTTCGTCGAGGGCATGAGCCGGGAGCGCTTCCAGGAGCTGGAGGCAAGCGGCTGGCAGCCGCTGATCAACCGGGCCATTCGCGGCACCTATCCGCCCGCCTCGACGATCAAGCCCTTCGTCGGCCTCGCCGCGCTGGCGCATGAGGTCATCGAGCCGGAATCGGAGGTCTACTGCAACGGCGAGTACCACATCGAGGGCCGGGAGGAGCCGTACCGCTGCTGGCGGCAGGGGGGCCACGGGCATACGGACTACACCGAGGCCATAGCGCAGTCGTGCAACGTCTTCTTCTACGATACCGCCTTCCGGCTAGGTATCGACCGCATGTCGACGTTCCTGGAGCCGTTCGGCTTCGGCGCCCCCACCGGCATCGACCTCGACGGTGAGCGCAGCGGCATCCTGCCCAGCCGGGCGTGGAAACGGCGCAACCTGGGCGGCAGCTGGTACCAAGGCGAGACCGTGGTCAACGGCATCGGCCTCGGCTACTTTAGCGCCACCCCGCTACAGCTAGCGCGGGCGACGGCCATCCTGGCCAACCGCGGCCGGATGATCGAGCCGCACCTGGTGCGTGACGGCAGCACGGGCGGCAAGGCGACCCCCACCGCAGCCAGCAGCGAGGGCGACGGCGCGCGCATCGAGCTGGACGATCCCGACAACTGGACGGCCACTATCCAGGCCATGCGTGCCGCCGTGGAGCACCCTCGGGGCACCGCCCGGCTCATCGGCCAGGGGCTGGCCTACAGGCTCGCCGGCAAGACCGGCACGGCGCAGCTCACCGAGATCGAGCACGAGACCGAGGCCCAGGAGCGGTCAGGGCGCCAGCGCAACCACGCGCTGTTCCTCGGCTTCGCCCCGGTCGCGGATCCGGAGATCGCGGTCGCGGTCGTTGTCGAGCACGCCGACGGCGGCGGCGGGGCAGTGGCCGCCCCCGTCGCTCGGGCCGTGACCGACGCCTGGCTGCTCGACGACCGGAGCTTCCTGGAGCAGCTCGAGGCTGGACGGCTCGACGATAGTGAGGTCGAGGACGCGGAGCAGGCACCGAGCGGGGTGACACCGTGAGCACGACGGCACTCCCCCAAGGCCGGGGCGTCGAGGTCCGCCTCTCCTTCCTCCAGTCGCGGCTGCACCTGGACGGCTTCCTGCTCACCGCCCTGCTCGCGGTAGCCACCTTCGGCGTGGCCGTGCTCTATAGCGCCTTCGGCGAGGACTGGGCGCAGACCCAGCAGCACGTCATCCGCCTCTCCCTCGGCTTCCTGGCGCTGCTCCTCTGCGCCCAGCTGCCACCGCGGACCCTGCGCCGCTGGGCGCCCTGGGCCTTCGCCGGCTGCCTGGGCCTGCTGCTGCTGGTCATGGCCCTGGGCACTACGGCCCAAGGGGCGCAGAGCTGGATCGACCTCGGCTTCATCCACTTCCAGCCATCCGAGCTCATGAAGATCGGGTTGCCGCTGATGCTCGCCTGGCTGCTCGCCGACCAGGAGCTCCCGCCCCGCCCGCGGCAAGTCCTGATCGCCCTGGGGCTCATCGCGGGGCCGGCGGCGCTGATCGCCCTGCAGCCGGACCTCGGCACCGCCGTGCTGATCGCCGCATCCGGCTTCTTCGTGCTCTTCCTCGCCGGCCTGGGCTGGCGCTGGATCCTCAGCGGCATCGCCCTGGCCGGCGCCGCAGCGCCGCTGCTCTGGTTCTTCGTCATGCGGGACTACCAGCGCGAGCGGGTCCTGACCTTCCTCCACCCGGAGAGCGACCCGCTCGGCGCCGGCTACCACCTCATCCAGTCGAAGATCGCCATCGGCTCCGGCGGGCTGTTCGGCAAGGGCTGGCTCAACGGCTCCCAGGCGCACCTGGAGTTCATCCCCGAGCGGCACACCGACTTCGTCCTCGCCGTCGTCGGCGAGGAGTTCGGCCTGATCGGGATCGCCCAGCTGTTCGCGGTCTACCTGCTCATCGTCGGCCGCGGGCTCTACATCGCCGCCGTTGCGCAGGACAACTTCAGCCGCCTACTCGCCGGGAGCATTACGCTGACCTTCTTCATCTACGTCCTGGTCAACGCCGGCATGGCCTCCGGCCTGCTGCCGGTGGTGGGCCTGCCGCTGCCGCTGATCAGCTACGGCGGCTCCTCGTTGGTGACCATCATGGCGGGCTTCGGTATGCTCATGGCTATCCACACCCACCGCCGCCTCTGGTCATAGGGCCCGCATAGCCGGTCATGAGCCGCACTTACCGCCAAACCGCCGCCACGCGACTGGCACCAGCGTGGGCAGGTGCCGCGCTCCTCGCCCTGGCGAGCGGCTGCAGCGGCCCCGTGCGGACCCCGCCCGAGCCCTCGGCCGGGCCAGGTGCGGAGGTGCCGGCCGAGGCGCAGCCGCGGGACGTCCCGTTGAGCCCCTACGGCAATCCGGATAGCTACGAGATCGCCGGGCAGACCTACTTCACCATGGATCGTGAGGAGGCCGAGGGCTTCACCCAACGCGGCCGCGCCTCCTGGTACGGGCGGGAGTTCCACGGGCAGCGCACCTCGAGCGGGGAGCGGTACAACATGTACGCCATGACCGCCGCCCACCGCGAGCTGCCCCTGCCCTCCTGGGTGGAGGTCACCAACCTGCAGAACGGCCGTAGCGCCGTGGTGAAGGTCAACGACCGGGGGCCCTTCGCCAAGACCCACGAGCGCATCCTGGACCTGTCCTACGCCGCGGCGAGCCGCCTGGGCATCGCCGAGCAGGGCACCGCGCCGGTGGAGATCCGGGCCGTCACCCCCGAGGACGCGCCGTCTAAGGCGGCCGCGGCAGGGGACGGGACAGCCCCGGCGAGCTCCGCGGAGACGGGCGGTGCCCGGACCACGGCCTTGCCGGAGCACGGCCAGCCTCAGGGGGGCGAGGCCCACCCGGAGGGCTCGGGACCCACCGCAGCGCCCCTCGAGACGAGCGACGGCGTGCCGGCGGTGGGCATCAACGCCGTGGCCGTGAGCAGCGTCGAGCGCGTGATCGCCGAGGCCGGCGAGCAGCTACCACTGCCGATCTACCTCCAGGCGGGGGCCTACCGCGATCACGCCAACGCCGTCCGGGTCCAGGCGCGTGCCGAGGCCCTCCAGGCCAGGGCCGAGATCCAGGCGATCAGCAACGACGAGGGGCCCCTCCACCGGGTCCGCCTCGGCCCCCTCATAGATCCGGCGGAGGTCGAGCGCCTCGAGGCCGCCCTGGAAGAGGCCGGGATCGAGACCTACCGTCTGACACCCTGAGCCGCACGACCCGGTCGAAACCGTTAGACTAGGGCCTTCACAGAGCGAATGCCGGTACTGACTCCTGCTATGGCGATCACGAGAACGACACTGCTGCGCCTGCTCCTGCCCGTACTGCTGCTCGCCGGGCTCGCCCCGACGGCCGCTGCCACCTGGGCCGAGCCACTCGTCGAGGCCGTGCCCTACCCCTCGCCGCCGGAGATCGGAGCGCCCAGCCATATCCTGGTGGACATGCACAGCGGCGACCGGCTGGCCGGCCGCAAGCCGGAGACCGCCTGGGAGCCGGCGAGCCTGGCCAAGCTGATGACCGCCTACGTCGTCTTCGATGAGCTGCGCGCCGGGCACATCGACCTGGAAGACCAGGTCACCGTCAGCGAGAATGCCTGGCGGGCCGAGGGCTCGCGGATGTTCCTGGAGGTCGGCACCGAGGTTAGCATCGGGAAGCTCCTGCAGGGGATGATCGTCCAGTCCGGCAACGACGCCGCGGTGGCGCTCGCCGAGCACGTCGCCGGCGATGAGGAGACCTTCGCCCAGCTCATGAACCAGTACGCGAGCCGCCTGGGCATGGGGAATACCCACTATACGAATGCCACCGGCATGCCGGACGAGGCGATGCGCACCACCGCCAAGGACACGGCCTTGCTCGCCCGGGCGATCATCGAGGACTTCCCGGAGTTCTACGGCACGTACTACTCCCAGCGCTCCTTCGAGTACAACGGGATCACGCAGCGCAACCGCAACAATCTGCTCTGGCGGGACGAGACCGTCGACGGCCTGAAGACCGGCTACACCAGCGCCGCCGGCTACAACCTGGTCACCTCGGCCGAGCGGGACGGCATGCGGCTCATCTCGGTGGTCCTCGGCACCGCGAGCGACGACGCCCGGGCCCAGCAGAGCCTGCAGCTGCTCAACTACGGCTTCCGCTTCTTCGAGACCCATCGCCTCTACAGCGTCGACGAGCAGCTCACCGAGGCGCGCGTCTGGAAGGGCGCGACGGACAGCGTCGCGCTGGGCGTACCCGACGCGCTCTACGTCACCATCCCGCGCCAGGAGTACGACAACCTCTCCGCCTCGGTGCATGCCGACAGCGAGATCGAGGCGCCGGTGAGCGAGGGCGAGGCGCTCGGCACCCTGACCGTCGAGCTCGCCGATACCACCATCCACGAGGAGCCCCTGGTCGCCCTGGACAGCGTCGAGGCGGGCGGCCTGTGGCGCCGGACCGTGGACCGCCTCCTGCTGCGTCTCCAGTAGCGCCATGCGAGACGGGCCGGCGACCTGCTACCTGGATGGGGCGCTGATGGCGCTGGAAGCGGCGCGCATCTCGCCCCTGGACCGCGGCTTCCTCTTCGGCGACGGCGTCTACGAGCTCGTCCCCTGCTACGCCGGAGCGCCGTTCCGGCTCGAGGCGCACCTGCGGCGCCTGCGCCACTCCCTCGCTGCCACGCGGATCCCCGATCCCCTGGACGGGGACGGCTGGGCCCGGGTGCTGGACCAGGTCTGCGAGGCCAACGGCGGCGGCGACCAGGCCCTGTACATCCAGGTCACCCGGGGCTGCCCGCCCAAGCGGACCCACGAGTTCCCAGCCCGGAGCGAGCCTACCGTCTTCGTCATGAGCTCGCGGCTGCCGCCGGCGGGCAGCTACGCCGACGGCGTCACCGCCACCACGCGCGAGGATCCACGCTGGAGCCGCTGCGATATCAAGGCGACCGCCCTGCTACCCAACGTCCTCCTGCGCCAGGAGGCGGTAGACGAGGGCGCCCATGAGGCCATCCTCCATCGCGACGGCGAGCTGACCGAGGGCGCGGCGAGCACCGTCTTCCTCGTCCGGGACGGTAAGCTCGCCACCCCCGAGCTCCACAGCGGCCTGCTGCCCGGCGTCACCCGGGAGGTGGTCCTGGAGCTCGCGGCGGAGCATGGGCTGCCCTACCGGACCCGGCCGATCACCCTGGCGGAGCTATACCACGCCGACGAGGTCTGGCTGTCCAGCTCCACGAAGGAGGTGATCCCGGTCGTCGAGCTCGACGGCACCCCCGTAGGTGGCGGCACCCCCGGTCCCGCCTACCGGGCCATGCGCGACTGGTTCGCCCAGCTACGCCGGCAGATCGCGCGAGGGAGGCAGCCATGAGCACGTTCAACGCCGATAACACGCCCCTGACGTTCCCCTGCCACCTGGGCGTCAAGGCCATGGGGCACGCCGCTACAGGCTTCCCGGATCGGGTGGAGCGGATCGCGGCCGAGCACGCCACGGTCATCGACGTGCACACCTCGGGCAGCCGCCACGGCCGCTACGTGGCGGTGACGGTGACCATCGAGGCGCACAGCCGCCATCAGCTGGAGGGCCTCTACCGCGCCCTCCACGAAGACGATACCGTCATGGTCACCCTGTAGCCGGAGTCGCGCGTTGGCCAAGGCTCGCGAGCTCATCCACACCCGCTACCTCGGCGAGCGGGACTACCATGAGGCGTGGTCGGCCATGCGGGCGTTCACCGCCGAGCGGGACGCCTCGACCGCCGACGAGCTGTGGCTGCTCCAGCACCCGCCGGTCTATACCCTGGGCCAGGCCGGCCGCCACGAGCACCTCCTCGAGACCGGGGCGACCCCCGTGATCGAGACCGACCGGGGCGGGCAGGTCACCTGGCACGGCCCCGGCCAGCTGGTGGCCTACCCGCTGCTCGACCTGCGGCGCTGGCACCTGGGCGTGCGCGACCTGGTCCACGCCCTCGAGGCGTCGGTGATCGCCCTGCTCGGCGGCTACGGCGTGACCGCCACGCGCCGGGCAGATGCCCCCGGCGTCTACGTCGACGGCGCCAAGATCGCGGCCCTGGGGGTCCGGGTGCGGCGCGGCTGCAGCTACCACGGCCTGGCGCTGAACGCCTCGAACGACCTGGCGCCGTTCCGGCGCATCAACCCGTGCGGCTACGCCGGCATGCCGGTCACCCGGCTGCAGGACCTGGGCATCGCCACCCCCCTGGATCAGCTGGAGGTCGAGCTGGCGAGCGCCCTCCTGCGGGCCATCGACGCGGCCGCCCGGCCGGCCGGCACCGCCGGGCACGGCCCTAGACGCTGATCCGCTCCATGAGGTAACAGAGTACGTCCTGGCGGATCGCCTCCTCGCTGCGGGCGAGCATGGCCGGCATCGCCGGCCGGCGGAGCCGGATCGTCTCCCCGTCGCGCTGGAAGAACTCGGCTGCCGCCTCGCGGCCCTCGTTATCCTCCACCGTGAAGAATGCCCCCGAGGCCGCCCGGGCGAAGGGGGTCCCCTCCGGCAGATCGCGGAAGTTGCAATGCTCGAGATCGTCCATCAGCTGCAGGTCTCGGCCCGGCTTGTCGCCGAAGCCGAAGCTGTAGCGCTCCGGGATCCGCACCGCCGCGATGGTGTGGTAGACATGGGCCTCGCGCGGCATACGCTCCGGCAGCTGCGCCAGTTGCAGGGCGCTGGCAACCAGCTCGGCGGCGTGGGCTGCGGCCCCGGGGTTGCCAGGCTGGCCGCACTCGACCGTGATCGCCGGCGCCAGGCGGGCCATGGCCAGCGACTGCACCTCACGGGGGCGGGTGAAGTACACCACGGTCCGTGAGAACAGCGTTGCGAGCTGGAGGTAGGCGGGGTCGAGGCAATTTACGCACCCGTAATGGGGGTTCTTGCCGGTATTGTTGTGGATATCGATGCTCGCGAAGCAGCCCCGCGAGCGGACCCGGGCCACCACCTCCGCCGCCATGCGCTGCTCCGGGCTGGACGGCGGCGTACCTCCGGGCCAGATGCGGTTGTAGTCCGGCTGCTCCGGCAGCCGGCGCACGCCGTGCCGGGCGGCGCGCACGTTGCCGATGAGCAGCAGCATGCTGCGCGGCAGGTCACGCCCGCCGTAGTCGGCAAGCACCTGCCGCACCGCCTCCCAGCCAGTGGTCTCGTTGCCGTGCAGGAGGACGGTGACGAGCAGCGGTGGCTCCCGGCGCCCCGGTAGCTCGATGAGGCTCGGGCCGCCGAGGTGCGCCTCGAGCTCGGTAGCCTCCACCTCCAGGAGCCCCTCGGGGAGTCCCTGGTACGTCTTCAGCATAGGCGAATCGCTCCCCTCCGTCGGCATTCACAGGGGCCAGCGGTGGACCGGCTGGTCATCGGCGGCCCGCTCGAGGTAGGCGCGGGTGAGCGCATTGAAGTCGGCACCGTAGCGGTCCACCCACGCCGTCTGCCAGGCGGCGCCAGTCTGCCCGCTGGCCACCCGCTGCTCGATGGTCGCCAGATGGGCCTCGACCTCCGACGCCGCCACCCCGGAACGGGTCAGCCCCCGCCGGGCCTGCGGCAGGAGGCGCTCCAGGATCAGGTCGCCGACCCGGCCGAACCAGCCGTCGAGCCACTCCACCTCGGCGTCGAGGCCGTAGCGCGCGGCCGCGTAGAAGTTCTGCTCGGCGACCTGGAACGGCAGCCGCTCCACCAGGTCCGGCTCCGCCTCGGCCAGATCGGTCGCCGCCCCGTAGAAGAAGGCAGCGTTGGCGAGGGTATCCGCCGGGGTCGGGCCGGCGGCCATCACCCGGTGCTCCAGGCGCAGGTGGCAGCACCCCTCCACCACCTCCACCAGGGGCCGGTTCCAGCGCCAGATGGTGCCATTGTGCAGGCGCAGGTGCGCCAGCGCCTCCGGCGGCGTATCCCGGAGCACGGGCAGCAGCACCGGGTGGTGCTGGCGGTTCTCCACGAAGAAGCCGTGCAGGGCGTCCCGCGCGTAGCCGCTGCCGAAGCCGACCCGCGCCAGCGCGCCGGCGCCTTGGGGCTCCAGGTGGGTGCAGGCCACCGCCTGCTCGAACAGGGGGATGCGGCTCTCCGCCCAGAGCCGGTGGCCGAAGAGGAACGGCGCGTTGGCCGCCACCGCTACCGTGGCCGCCGAGAGCGCCACGGCGGCGTTGAACACCGTCGCCATACGGTGGGGCGGGACCTGCAGGTGGAGCTGCAGGGAGGTGGTGGCCGCCTCCAGCATCACGTCCGAGCGCTGCGTGCGCATCCGCTGCGCCCCCTCGATGTCGAGGCTCAGCGGCTCGCCTCCGCGCAGCGCCAGGACCTGCTCGTTGAGCGCGGCGTAGCGCGGTGACGGGGTCATGCTGGCCACGTCGAGATCCGCCTCGGTGGCCGACGGCAGGATACCTACCAGCGCCGGCTCACACCCAGCCTCGGCAGCCGCGGCACGGACAGCCGACCAGCGGCCGCCGAGCTCCGCCGCCAAGTCCCGGAACGGTGTGCCCGCCAGCGGGTGGACCTCGGTATTGACCTCCAGGTTGAACAGCGCCAGCTCGTTCTCGACCCGCGGGTCCGTAGTCCGCGATAGCACCCGCTCGCTCGCTGGTGCCGGGCGGCCATCGCCGTCGACGAGCCACGCCTCCAGCTCCAGGCCGAGGCTCGGCACCGCGTCGGCGACCCGGCCCGCGCGCAGCCAGGCGCCGAGGAGCTGGGTCTCCTCCTTGAGCCGGCGTCGGAACTCGCGGAAATCCTCGCTACTGAAGTGTGAGCTCCCGATCCCCTGCCCCAAGGCCGTCCCCTCCTGTCACGCGCCGCGCCCGGCCGAGGGCGGCGCCACCTGCCGCCGTAGCGCCGCCAGCCGGTGCGGCGTTCCCACATCGTGCCAGACCCCGCTCCAGCGCTCGCCGTGCACCTGCCCACGCGCCGCGGCACCACGCAGCAGCGGGGCCAGCGGGAAGGAGCTGGGCCGACAGCCGTCCCAGAGCGCCGGATCGAAGACACCGATCCCGGCGAAGGTCAGCCCCTGGGCGCCGTGGGCGTGCACCCGCCCCTGCCCATCCAGGACGAGGTCCCCCCGTGGATTATGATCCGGGTTATCGACCAGCACCAGGTGGGCGAGACCCGCCGGGCGAGGCGGCAGGCGCGCCAGGGGGTAATCGCTCCAGACATCGCCGTTGACCACCCAGAACGGCGCGTCGCCGAGCAGCGGCAGGGCGCGATGGATGCCGCCCCCGGTCTCCAGCCCCCCCGCCGGCTCACGGCTGTAGAGCACACGGAGCCCCCACGCCCTGCCGTCGCCGACGGCGGCCTCGATCTGCTCGCCGAGCCAGGCGGTGTTGACGACCACGGCCTCGGCGCCGGCCTCCGCCAGGCGGGTCAGCTGCCAGTCGATGAGCGGCCGCCCGGCCACCTCCAGCAGGGGCTTCGGGGTGGTATCGGTGAGCGGCCGCATGCGCTCGCCGCGCCCGGCGGCCAGGATCATCGCCCGCATGGCCGGCCGTCCCTCGCCGTAAGGGCCGCCTCCGGAAGTGCCGCCGCCGGCTCGCCGGCCAGCGCCAGGGCCTCGCGGACCAGGGGGGCCACGCGCGGCTCCTCCTGGGCGGCAGCACGCAGGTAGCCGAGGAAGCGCGGCGCGTCCGCCAGGTAGGCGGGCTTGGCGTCCCGATAGCACAGCCGGGCGAAGATGCCCAGTACCTTGAGGTGGCGCTGGACGCCCACCCACTGGCAATCCGACCAGAAGGCCCCAAGATCCGCCGGCACCGGGACGCCGGCCTCGAGCGCCCGGGCGTGGTAGCGCGCCAGCGTGGCCTGCTCCTGCGCCCGCGGCCAGCTGATGAAGGCGTCGCGCAACAGGCATACCGGGTCGTAGGCCACCGGGCCGAGTGCAGCGTCCTGGAAGTCGAGCACGCCCGGCAGCGGCTGGCAGACCATCAGGTTCCGGGGCATGTAGTCCCGGTGGACGAAGGCCTGCGGCTGCTCCGCGATGCGATCGAGGAGGACCTCGAAGTGGGGCTCGAGGCGCTGGCGGCCGAGCTGCGCCGAGACCCCGCAGCAGTACGGCAGGTACCAGTCGGTGAACAGGTGCAGCTCCGCGGTCAGGGCCTCGCGGCCGTACACCGGCAATACGCCGGGGCGCGTCGCTGCCTGCCAGCGCACCAGGGCCTCTACGGCGGCATCCAGCAGCGGCTCCGGATCGGCGCCCGCGCGGAAGGCCGCCAGGTAGGTCTGCCGGCCGAGATCGGCGAGCAGCACCAGGCCGCGCTCCGGTGCCGAGGCCACCACCTGCGGGGCGTGGACCCCCGCCTCGCGCAGCAGCGCCGCCACCTGCAGGAAGGCTGTCACCATCGGCCGCTGCCCGGGGGCGTCCATCAGCACCCACGAGCGCCCCGCCGGCGTCAGCACGCGGAAGTAGCGCCGGCTGCTCGCGTCCGCAGCCGCCGAGGCCAGGCTCAGCTCCGGCGTGCCGAGCTGCTGCGCCGCCCAGGCGCGCGCCTCCGCGGCGCGCGGGTCATCGGGCTCGGTCCTCTCCTCCATGTCGCCATTGCGCGCCACGGCGTGATGGAATGCAAGCGCTACATTGCGGCCGGGCTCCCCATATGCAAAAGTGCCGGGCTTGCCGTCAAATCCGCCTGTAACCGTGAAACGCTTACTGCTCCGCACTGCTAGGCTAGCAGCGTGGCTGGCCGTTGCCGCGGCAACCGCCGAGGGGGCGCAGGACGCCGCCGCGATCGCGGACGTCCAGGGCGGGCCGGCACGCGCGAGCCCCGGGCACATCCCGCAGTCGATGGCGAAGCTGCGCCGGATCCGGCTCTGCGGCCCCCCGCTGGCCCCGCCGCCGGGCGCCGTGGACCGCGAGCAGCGTAGCTCACCGGACACCCCCCTGATCATGAGGGCCGAGGAGATCTCCGCCGACGCGCCGCTCTACCGCCTGCGCGGCGACGCCCAGCTGCAACGCCTCGACCAGCGCCTGCGCACCGACGCCGTGGACCTGGACGAGGCGGAGGGCACCGCCCACCTGCCCGGCCGCTTCGCCTACTCGGCGGCCGGCCTGCTCCTGTGGGGCGAGAGCGGGGACTTCGATATCGAGGCGGACCGCCTGGCAGTCGACCGCGCCGCCTTCCGGGTGTATCCGCACGCCCACGGCGCGGCCCGCACGCTGACCAGCGACAGGCAAGAGGGCAGGACCGAGCTGCACGACGTGCGCTACTCCACCTGCCCGCCGGGCGAGGAGCTGTGGTGGCTGCACGCCGGATCGCTGTCCCTCGACCACGAGAACGGCGTCGGCGTGGCCCGCCACGCCCGCGTGGAGATCGGCGGCGCCCCGATCCTCTACACGCCGTACCTGCGCTTCCCCATCGACGACCAACCCCGTACCGGCCTGCTGCCGCCGAGCTTCGGGCACTCGGAGCGTGGCGGCGGCTACTACACGCAGCCGCTCTACATCCGCCTGGCGCCGAACTACGACCTGACCCTGGAGCCGACCTACTACGCGCGCCGCGGGATCAAGCTCGCCGGCGAAGGGCGCTACCTGCGCCCGAGCCTCGAGGGCGAGCTGCGGGTGGCGTACCTGCCCGAGGACGAGGCCTATGCCGATTACCTCCGCGAGGAGACCGGCGAGACCGTCGACGCCGAGCGCTGGGCGCTGGACTGGCGGCACGAGGGCGACCTCCCCGCCCGCATCGATTACCGGCTGGACGTGGAGCGCGTCAGCGATCCGGACTACCTCCGCGATTTCGCCTCGGACCTGGTGGGCAGCAGCGACGCCGAGCTGGAGAGCCGCGCCTGGATCCGGCAATCGTCCGGCGACCACCTCTGGTCCGCCGAGGCGCAGCACTGGCAGAACCTGCGGCCGAAGAGCCGCCAGGACCCCTATCGGCGCCTGCCGGCGGTCCGCTACCAGTACACGCCGGGACGCCTGCCCGGTGGCCTGGCATACCGGCTGGAGAGCGAGGCCGTCCGCTTCGACCTGCCGCAGGGGGCAACGCGGGACGGCGGCGAGCGGCCGGTGGGCTGGCGCTACCACATCAACCCGCAGCTCTCCTGGCCGGTACGGGAGCAGGCCTTCTTCATCGAGCCGGGGCTGAGCCTCCACCACACCCAGTACGACCTCACCCGAGCTGCGGGCTCACAGCGCGACACCTCGCTCAGCCGCACGGTCCCCATCGCCAGCCTCGACGCCGGGCTCTTCCTGGAGCGGCCGTTCAGCCTCGGCGACCGCCCCTTCCTGCAGACGCTGGAGCCGCGGATCTACTACCTCTATGCGCCGTACCGCGACCAGTCCGGCTACCCCAACTTCGACACCACCGAGCGCGGCAACACCGTGGCCCAGCTGTTCCGGGATAACCGCTTCGCCGGCATCGACCGCATCGGCGATGCCGACCAGATCACCGTTGCGGTGACCACCCGCCTGCTGGATGTCGCCGAGGGCAACGAGCCGTTGCGGGCGAGCATCGGCCAGGTCTACTATCGCGACGACCGCCGGGTCGTCCTCGAGGGGGACCCGGCGGACGAGCCGCGGCTCAGCCGCAACCGCTCGGATATCTTCGCCAACGCCCAGGCTCGCCTGCCGGGCGGCGTCTCGCTGCGCGGCGAGTACCGCTACAACCCGGTGCGCGAGGCGCCGGCCGCCACCGCCTTCATCGCCGACTGGCAGCACAGCCCGGCCCCCGGTGCACTGATCAACCTCGGCTACCGGCTGCGGGAGGAGACCCGGCGCCAGGGCGGCGAGCCGGTGCTCGAGACCACCCAGGAGCTCGTCGAGGCCTCGGCGGTGGCGCCCCTCGGGACCCGCTGGCGCGCCGTGGGCGCCTGGCGGTACTCCCGCCTGGAACAGAGCAACCTGGAGCTGGTCGGAGGGCTGGAGTACCGCGAGTGCTGCTGGGCGGCGCGCGGCCTCTTCCGCCGCTTCCGCCGTGGCGCCGACCTGCAGATGGAGAACACCTTCATGCTCGAGTTCGAGCTCACGGGCCTGGGGCGCCTGGGCCAGGACACCGCCTCGTTCCTCGAGGAGGTGGTCCCGGACTACGAGGAGACGGTATTTTAGGGCCATGAAGATCCGATCCCTGCTCTGTGCCGCAATCCTGCTCGCCGGCCTGCCCGCCGCAGCCGCCGAGGAGACCCTCGACCGCATCGTGGCGGTAGCCAACCAGGAGGTCGTGCTCGCCTCCGAGCTGGATGAAGAAGTCCAGAGGTTCCGCGCGCAATTCCTCCAGCGGGGGCAGCAGCCGCCGCCCGCGGCGCAGCTGCGCGAGCGGATCCTGGAGCGGCTGGTCGTCCGGCGCCTGCAGCTCGACCGTGCCGAGCGCCTCGGCATCCAGGTGGACGACACCACCCTGGACGCTGCGGTACAGCGCATCGCCGCCCAGAACAACCTCACCCGGGGGCAGCTGCGCGACGCCCTCGCCCAGCGGGGCAAGGACTTCGCGACGTTCCGCGAGGAGCTGCGCGAGCAGATCACCATCGACCGCCTGCAGCAGGCCAAGATCCAGCAGGAGGTCGATGTCAGCCCGCGGGAGGTCGACCAGGCCGTGGAGGCCGCAGCTGCCCGGGACAACCAGGAGTACCGGGTAGCCCACATCCGCATCGGCACCCCCGAGGGCGTCTCCCCGGAGGCACTGCGCGAGGCCAGGACGCGGGCCGAGGCCATCCGCGAGCAGGCCGCGGAGGAAGGACGCAGCTTCAGCGCCCTGGCCGAGACCTTCTCCGACGCCGCTACAGCCAGCGACGGCGGCCGGATGGGCTGGCGGGTGGCGGGGCAGCTCCCCTCCGCCTTCACCGAGGTCGTCGAGGACCTGGAGCCGGGCGAGATCAGCGAGGTGGTCCAGGCCTCCGACGGCTTCCACATCATCAAGCTCCTCGACCAGCGCAGCGCGGAGGCGCGCATCGTGGAGGAGGCCCGGGCCCGGCACATCCTGCTCAAGACCGGCGACGGCATCGAGGCGGCGGACGCCCGCCAGCGGCTGGCGAGCTTCCGGGAGCGGATCCAGGAGGGCGAGAGCCTCGAGTACCTGGCGCGCCGTTACTCCGAGGCGCCGGGCGCCGAGGCCAACGGCGGCGATCTCGGCTGGACGAGCCCGGGAAAGCTGGTTCCCGCCCTCCAGGAGCGGATCGACCAATTGGCGGCCGGCGAGATCAGCGAGCCCTTCCGCTCCGAGCGGGGCTGGCACATCGTCCGGGTCGAGGACCGCCGGGAGCGCAACGTGACCGAGGAGCGCCGCCGGCAGCGCATCGCGCGGCAGATCCGCCAGCGCAAGAGCCAGGCCGCCCTGGAGCAGTGGATCCGCAAGCTGCGCGAGGAGGCCTACGTGGACTACCGGCTGGGCTCATCGTGACCGATCCTGCGCCCAGGATCGCCGTGACCTGCGGCGAGCCAGCGGGCATCGGCTACGAGCTGGTGGCCGCCGCGGCCGAGCGGGCGCAACCCGCGGAGCTGATCGCCATCGGGGATCCGGAGCTGCTCCGCGAGCGCCACGCCTGCGTCGCAGCCGGGGGCGGCGCCCTGGCGACCCCCACATGGGACGAGCAGTCGCCGCGGGGACCCCACAGGGAAGGGCGGCTGCCGGTAGCCCCGGTCCCGCTGGGCCGCCCTGCCCGCGCGGGCGAGCCCGATCCGGCCAACGGGCAGGCGGTCGTGGCAAGCCTCCACCGCGCCGTGCACCTGGCCACCGCCGGCGTAGTCGACGCCGTGGTCACAGCGCCGGTGCACAAGGGGGTCATCAACGACGCGGGCATCGCCTTCTCCGGGCACACCGAGCTGCTCGCCGAGCTCACCGCCACCGAGACCCCCGTCATGATGCTCGTCGCCGGTAGCCTCCGGGTGGCCCTGGTAACCACCCACCTGCCCCTGCGCCAGGTCCCGGCGGCCATCACCGAGGCCCGGCTGGAGGCCGTGGCCACGGCCCTGCACCGCGACCTGATGGACAAGTTCGCCATCGACACCCCGCAGATCCTGGTCACAGGGCTCAACCCCCACGCCGGCGAGGGCGGCCACCTGGGCCGCGAGGAGATCGAGGTCATGGAGCCGGTCCTGGACCGCCTGCGCGCGGCGGGCCTGCAGCTCATCGGCCCGGTGCCGGCGGACACGGCCTTCCTGCCCCGCACCCTGGAGGGCGTGGACGCCGTCCTGGCCATGTACCACGACCAGGGGCTACCGGTGCTCAAGCGCGCGGGCTTCGGCAACGCGGTGAACGTCACCCTGGGCTTGCCCATCGTGCGGACGTCCGTCGACCACGGGACGGCCCTGGAGCTGGCGGGGACGGGCCGCGTGGACAGCGGCAGCCTGCAGGCGGCCATCGACCTGGCGGCGGAGCTGGCCCTCCGACGCCGGCACCGGCACCCGCAGCCCTCGTAGGGGGCCTGTCCCTGCGCCCGGGCGAGGCGCTGCGCTCTCGGTAGTTGCGCCCGCCGCAAACCGCTAGGGCCTGTCCCTGCGCCCGGGCGAGGCGCTGCCCCCGGCCGCCCTGCCCCGCGACGCCTCCGCTAGGCCTCTAAAGCGGTATCCGCGAGCCGCACGAAATCCGCCACGGCGAGATCCTCCGCGCGGCAGCCGGGATCGACCCCCGCGGCCTCGATCGCCGCCGCCGGGACGAGCCCCTTGAGGCTGTTGCGCAGGGTCTTGCGCCGCGCGCCGAAGGCCGACGCCACCACCTGCTGGAGCAGGGCCTCGTCCCGGGCCGATTCCGGCAGGGGGCGGTGCGGGACGAGGCGCACGAAGGAGGACATGACCTTCGGCGCCGGGTAGAAGGAGCCGGCGGCGACGTTGAAGCAGCGCTCGACGCGGCAGCGGTACTGCACCATCACCGACAGCCGTCCCCGGAGCTTGCTCCCCGGCGACGCCGCCATGCGGTCTACCACCTCCCGCTGCAAGAGCAGATGCAGATCCGCCAGGTGGTCGGCGGCGGCGAGCAGGTGGAAGAGGATGGGGGTGGAGACGTTGTACGGGAGGTTGCCCACCACCCGCAGGCGTTGCCCGGCAGGCGTGAAATCCGCCGGGTCCAGCCCCAAGGCGTCGCCCTCGACCACCGTCAGCGCCGGGCCGAAGCGCTCCCGCAGGGCCAGCGCCAGCTCGCGGTCCAGCTCCACGGCCGTCAACGCACCGACGCGCTCGAGGAGCGGCGCGGTAAGGGCCCCCTCACCGGGGCCGATCTCCAGCAGGGCCTGGCCCGGCTCCGGGCCGATGGCGGCGACCATGCGCTGGGCCACGGCCGGATCGCGCAGGAAGTTCTGCCCGAGCCGCTTGCGAGGCCGGTGGCTCAACCCAGGCGCTCCCGGGCCGCCCGGGCCTGGGCGCGGACCTGTGCCGGGGCGGTGCCGCCGATATGGTCCCGCGCCGCCACCGCTCCGTCGAGGGTGAGCACCGCGAAGACGTCGTCGCCGATGGCAGCGGAGAACTGCTGCACCTCCGCCAGGGTGAGCTCGGCCAGGTCGCGATCCGCCTCCGCGGCGTAGCGTACGGCGCGGCCGACCACCTCGTGGGCATCGCGGAAGGCCACGCCCTGGCGCACCAGGTAGTCGGCCAGGTCGGTAGCCGTGGCGAAACCGGCCCGCGCGGCATCGCGGCAGCGCTCGCGGTCCACGGTCAGCGCCGGGACCATCTCGGCGAAGGCGGTCAGGGCGTCCCGCGCGGCGTCCACGGCGTCGAACAGCGGCTCCTTGTCCTCCTGGTTGTCGCGGTTGTAGGCGAGCGGCTGGCCCTTCATCAGGGTCAGCAGCTGCACCAGATCGCCCTGGGCGCGGGCGGCCTTGCCGCGGACCAGCTCGGCCACGTCGGGATTCTTCTTCTGCGGCATGATCGACGACCCCGTACAGAAGCGGTCCGGGAGCTCGACGAAGCCGAACTGCTGCGAGGTCCACAGCACCAGCTCCTCGGCCATGCGCGACAGGTGCACCAGCATCAGGCTGGCGTCGGCGCAGAACTCGATGGCGAAATCGCGGTCGCTGACCGAGTCCAGGGAGTTGCGCGTGGGGGCGTCGAAGCCGAGCGCCCGGGCGGTAGCCTCGCGATCGATGGGGTAGGAGGTACCGGCCAGGGCCGCGGCGCCGAGCGGGCACTGGTTGAGCCGCTGCCGGCAGTCGGCCAGGCGCTCGCGGTCGCGCTCGAGCATCTCGTACCAGGCCAGCATGTGGTGGCCGAAGGTGACCGGCTGCGCCACCTGGAGATGGGTAAAGCCGGGCATGACGGTCTCCGCCTCGCGCTCGGCCAGCTCCACCAGCCCCCGCTGGAAGCGCACGAGCTCGCCGCTGATGGCATCGACCGCGTCCCGGAGGAACAGGCGCACGTCGGTGGCGATCTGGTCGTTGCGCGAGCGGCCGGTATGGAGCTTCTTGCCGGCCTCACCGATGCGCTCGGTCAGCCGGTGCTCGATGTTCATGTGCACGTCCTCGAGCTGCGCCGACCAGGGGAAGCGCTCCTCGAGGATCTCCTGCCGGATCTCGGCGAGTCCCTCGAGGATGCGGTCGCGCTCGGCCTCGGTCAGCACGCCGCGATCGGCGAGCATGCGCGCATGGGCCTCGGAGCCCTGGATATCCTCCAGGGCGAGGCGGGCGTCGAACTGGACCGACGCCGAGAAGCGCTCGACGAAGGCATCGGTGGGCTCGGTGAAGCGGCCGCGCCACAGCTGCGGCCCGGATGTCGGCTCGTGATCGCTCATCGTTCGCGGCTCCTGCTCCAGTGGGCTCGTCGGGCTCAGGAAGTCTCCCGCCGGTGATGCGGTGTTGCAAGGGCCGCCGAGCGCCTGCGGGCGCCCCTCGCCCGGCACGCGCACCGGGTCGTCGAGGGCACGCCGGTTGATCTCCACCGGGTGTTGCAAGGACACTTTCGGCATCTAACTGGATCGGGATGGACCGCCATGGCTGCTGAACCCGTACGCATCGCTACACGCCGCTCGCAACTCGCCCTCTGGCAGGCCGAGTACGTGGCTGCCGAGCTCCGCCGCCTCCACGCCGGCCTCGAGGTCGAGCTGGTGCCGATGTCCACCCGCGGTGACCAGATCGTCGACCAGCCGCTGAGCCAGATCGGCGGCAAGGGCCTGTTCATGAAGGAGCTCGAGGACGGCATGCT
>CAJXLI010000025.1 GCA_913055575.1 uncultured Ectothiorhodospiraceae bacterium | reverse complement strand
ATCTGCGAGACCTTCTCCGCGCCGTAGCGCTCGGCGACGTACTCGATGACCTCGTCGCGGCGCTCCATGCAGAAGTCGACGTCGAAGTCGGGCATGGAGACCCGCTCCGGGTTGAGGAAGCGCTCGAAGAGCAGGTCGTAGCGCAGCGGGTCGAGGTTGGTGATCCCCAGCGCGTAGGCAACCAGGGAGCCGGCGCCCGAGCCCCGCCCCGGCCCTACGGGGATGCCGTTGTCCCG
The DNA here is from genome assembly GCA_913055575.1 of uncultured Ectothiorhodospiraceae bacterium. Taxonomy (GTDB): domain Bacteria; phylum Pseudomonadota; class Gammaproteobacteria; order Nitrococcales; family Halorhodospiraceae; genus Halorhodospira. The sequence continues at coordinate 24,195 of CAJXLI010000025.1, read as the reverse complement.
GGCCCAGCGGATGAAGTCGGCGACGATCAGGAAGTAGCCGGGGAAGCCCATGTGCTCGATCACGCCGAGCTCGTGGTCGAGCCGCTGCTGGTAGGCCGCCCGCACTTGCTCCGGGTCCTCGTCGGGGCCGACGCCGCGCTGCTGGAGCCGCGGCCCCAGCCCCGCCTCGGCCTGGGCGCGCAGGTACGAGGCCGCCGAGTGCTCCTCAGGGACGGGGAACTCCGGGAGGTAGTTGGTATCGAGCTCCAGATCGACGTTGCAGCGCTCGGCGATGCGCACCGAGGTCGCCAGGGCCTCGGGCAGATCGGCGAAGCGCTCGGCCATATCCGCAGCGTCGGTGAAAGACTGCTGCTCGGTGTAGCGCCGCGGCCGATCGGGATCGTCCAGGGTGCGCCCCTGGTGGATACAGACGCGGACCTCGTGGGCGTCGAAGTCCTCGGCGCGCATGAAGCGCACGTCGTTGGTAGCCACCACCGGCGCCCCCTCGGCAGCAGCGAGCGCCACCGCGGCGTGCAGGTGGCGCTCATCGCCGGGCCTGCCGAGGCGGTGGACCTCGAGGTAGAAACCATCCTCGCCGAAGGTCTCGCGGTGCTCGGCCAGATAGTGCCGCGCGGTGTCGGGGTCACCGCGCAGCAGGGCCTGGCCCACATCGCCCTCGGCGCCGCCGGAGAGCGCGAGCAGCCCCCCGGCCTCGGCGGGGAGCCAGTCGCGCTGGAGGATGGGCAGGTCGCCCCGGATGCCCTCCCGGTAAGCGCGGGTGAGCAGCCGCGAGAGCGCCCGGAACCCCGCCTGGTCGCGGCAGAGCAGCGTCAGGCGGGCGTAGCCGGCCTCCGCGGCCCTGTCCTCGAGCCAGACATCCGCGCCGATGATCGGCTTCACCCCGGCGGCTAGCGCCGCCCGGTAGAACTTCACCATCCCGAACAGATTCGATTGATCGGTGACGGCCACGGCGGGCATGCCGGCATCCCGCGCCGCCTCCACCGCCTCCTTGATACGCACGATGCCGTCCACCAAGGAGAACTCGGTGTGCACGCGCAGGTGGACGAACGGGGGGGCGCCTTCGGTCATACCGTCTCAGGATACCAAGAAGCCGATCAGCCGCCGAGCACGCGGCGGACCGGGGCGAAGCTGCGCCGGTGGATCGGGCAGGCACCGCGGGCCTCGAGCGCCTGCCGGTGGGCGGCGGTCCCGTAGCCCTTGTGCCGCGCAAAGCCGTACCCCGGGTAGCGCTCGTCGAGGGCGACCATCTCGGCGTCGCGCTGCGTCTTGGCGAGGACGGAGGCCGCAGCGATGGCCGGCTCGGCGGCGTCGCCGCCGACCACCGGCCGCGCCGGGCACGGCAGCTCGTCGGGCACCTCGCGGCCATCCACCAGCGCCTCGGCCACCGGCAGCGAGGCGCTCACGCCGGCCAAGGCCCGGCGCATGGCGAGGAAGGTCGCCTGGCGGATGTTCAGGGCGTCGATCTCCTCCACCTCGGCCCGGCCCAGGGCCCAGGCGACGGCCTGCCCGCGGATCACCGGCACGGCTTGCTCCCGCGCCCGGGCGGTGAGCCGCTTGGAGTCGGTCACCCCGGGGATCGGCGCACGGAGGACCACCGCGGCAGCGACCACCGGGCCCGCCCAGGGGCCGCGGCCGGCCTCGTCCACCCCGGCTACCCAGGGGCCGCCGTCCGTCCCCTCCGTCACGGCAGCACCTCCAGGACCGCCTCGGCGGCCCGGGCGTCGGCGCCGCGGGCGAGATCGGTGTGCAGGGCCCGGAAGCGCCGCCCCAGCTGCAGCCGGGCCGGCCCGTCGTCCATCCAGCGGGCGGCAGCGGTGGCCAGGCTGTCCGGCGTAACCGCTCCCTGCAAGAGCTCCGGGACCAGGGCCTCGCCGGCGAGCAGGTTGGGCTGGGACACCCAGGGCACCCGGACTAGCCGGCGCATCACCCGGAAGGTCAACGGCGATAGGCGATAGGCCACCACCATGGGCCGCTTGGCGAGCATGACCTCCAGGGTCGCCGTCCCCGAGGCGGTCAGCGCCACATCGGCGGCGGTAGCGGCGGCGGCCGTGTCGCCGTCGAGCAGCCGTGTCCGATCCTCGAGACCGTGACGGGCCACGGCCGCCTCGATCCGCCCGCGCAGCCGCGGCGCCGCCACCGGGATGACGACCTCCGGCCGGTCCGGGCGCTCGGCGAGCAGCGCCGCCGCGCCCAGGAAGGGCTCCAGCAGGCGATCGATCTCGCTGCTCCGGCTGCCAGGCAGCACCGCCAGGACGGCTGCCTCCGGCGCGATCCCTAGCCGCGCCCGGGCTGCGGAGGCGTCCGGCTCCAGGGGGAAGCGATCGGCGGCCGGATGGCCGACACAGACGGCGTCCACGCCACTGTCCGCGTAGAAGGCCTGCTCGAAGGGGTAGAGGGTGAGCATGCGATCGACGCTGCGCCGGATCCCGCGCACCCGGCCCGCCCGCCAGGCCCAGACGGTGGGGCTGACGTAGTGGACCGTAGGCACGCCCGCTGCGCGCAAGCGGCGCGCCAGGCCCAGGTTGAAATCGGGCAGGTCGATGCCGATAAAGCACGCGGGCGGCTGCGCCCGCCAGCGCCGGGCGAGATCGGCGCGCAGCCGCAGCAGCCCGGGGAGGTGGCGCAGGATCTCGGTGAGGCCCATGAGCGAGAGCCGCTCCATGGGGACCAGGCTCTCCAGCCCCTCCGCGGCCATGGCCGGTCCGCCGACGCCCTCGAAGACAAGCTCCGGATCCCGAGCCCGGAGCGCTCGCATCAACCCGGCACCGAGGACATCCCCGGAAGGCTCACCGGCGAGGATCGCCACCCGTCGCTCGGCCATTGCTGCCCCTCCTGGCGCTGAGCCGGCTCAGCGTACGAGGCCGCGCTGGCTTCCGTCGATAAAGCCCACCATGGCCTGCACGTCGGGCCAGTCACCGAGCTCCCGGCACAGGGCCTCACGCGCCTCCTCGAGGCGCAGCCCCTGGCGGTAGATGATCCGGTAGGCACGCTTGATGGCACGGATCCGGTCAGCCGAGAACCCCTGGCGGCGCAGGCCCACGGTGTTGATCCCGTGCGGGGCCGCCATCTGCCCGGAGACCGTCACGAAGGGCGGCACATCCCGGTTGATGCCGCTGCCGAAGCCGCCGAAGGCGTAGGGCCCGATCCGGCAGAACTGATGGACCAGCGCGAATCCCCCCAGGGTGGCGTAGTCGCCGACATCCACATGCCCGCCCAGGGAGGCGGAGTTCGCGAAGAGCAGGCCGTTACCCAGGCGGCAGTCGTGGGCCACATGGCAGTAGGCCATGAGCCAGTTGTGGTCGCCTATGCGCGTCTCGCCGCGGCCCTGGCTGGTGCCCCGGTGGCAGGTCACGAACTCGCGGATGGTGTTGCCATCGCCGATGATCAGCTCCGTCGGCTCGCCCTGGTATCCCTTGTGCTGCGGCGCCTCGCCGAGGGCAGCGAACTGGTAGATGCGGTTGTCGCGACCGATCCGCGCCGGCCCCTGGATCACGGCGTGGGGACCGATCCAGGTCCCCGAGCCAACCTCGACCTCGGGACCGATCACCGTGAACGGACCGACCTCGACGTCGTCCGCGAGGCGCGCCTGGGGGTCGACGAGGGCTTGGGGATGGACCTGGGTCAAACCGTGCGTACCGTACAGCGAATCTCACACTCAGCGGCAAGCTCGCCCTCGACGGTGCCCCGGGCGTCGAAGATCCAGATCCCGCGGGCCCGGCGGCGCAGGCTCACCTCGTGGCGCAGCTGATCCCCAGGCTGGACGGGCCGCTTGAAGCGCGCCTTGTCGATCCCTACCAGGTAGATGACGTCGCTGTCGGTCAGCGTATCCTGGACGCTCTTGAAGGCGAGCATGCCGCAGGCCTGGGCCAGGGACTCGAGGATCAGGACCCCTGGCATCACCGGCTTCTGCGGGAAGTGCCCATTGAAGAAGGGCTCATTGACCGTGACGTTCTTGACGCCGGATAGGTGCTCATGGGAGTGGAAGTCCAGGACCCGGTCGATGAGCAGCATCGGGTACCGATGCGGCAGGAGACTGAGGATCCCGTCGATATCGGTTACACACTGCGCCTCGCTCTCGCTCACTCTCGCTCCTCCGTAATCTGATCCGTTGCGCCCCGAAGCGCCGGCAGCGCATCAGCGGCGCCCCAGGCAACGTAAGATCGTCCTGGCCTCCACCCCACGCGGACCAGGGCGCGCAGCTCCGAGGACTCGAGAGCTTACCACAGCACGGCGGCAGATGACGCGGGCGTTTCACGCCGGTACAGGGTGCTCCGCAAGGGGCAAAGACCACCGGCTACGGCTACTCGCGCGCGCATCCTGCATCTGCCTCGGACAGCCTAGAACTGCGTGCCCAGCGAGAACTGGAAGGTCTCGGTCTCGTCGGCCTCGGTCTCGTTGAGCGGCTCGGCCAGGCTGAACGTCAGGGGCCCGACCGGGGACCGCCAGATCAGCGCCATGCCGGCAGCAGCGCGCAGCTGGCTCAGCTCGACCTGGTCCAGCCCTGCCGGGACGAGCTCCTCGTCGAACTGGTAGGCGTCGGCTCGGGTATTGAACACCTGCCCGGCGTCGACGAAGCCAGCCAGCCGTACGGACTGCGCCTCCTCCGTGGGCGGGAAGATGACCTGCGCCTTGGTAAGCACCCGGACGTTGCCGCCGATGGGGTCGCCGCCCTCGGGCCGCGGGCCGAGGTAGTTGCCCCGATAGCCGCGCACCGTACGGACACCGCCCGCGTAGTAGTTCTCGAAGAACGGCAGCACCTCGCTATCGCCGTAGGCGTCGCCATAGGCGAACCGGCCCTCCAGCGAGAAGGTGGTGCGGTCCCCGAGCCAGGGCAACGGCCAGTAGCGCCGGTTCTCGTAGCTCACCTTGTAGAACTGGAGGTCATCGCTCGGCAGGGTCCCCTCCAGGGAAAGCCGCTGCGTGCCGCCCTCGGTCGGGAAGACGCCCCGGTCCCGGGTATCCTGCCGCCACGACAGCCGCGGCTTGATCATGGCGAAGCGATCCCCTCCCTGGGCATCCAGGTACTGCGCGATCCAGTCCGGCGTGCCGCTGCGTTCCCGGATGGTGAGGCGCTCGAAGCGCAGGCGGGCAGCAAGGCGGTCCACGTCGGTGACCGGGACGCTGTACTCGATCGAGCCGTGACCGGCGGTCAGGTCGTAGTCGGCCAGGTCGGCGCGCCGGGCGCTCGTGTCCCGGTAGCCGGCCGAGAGGGTCCGGGAGACGCCCACCTGGGTGTAGTAGCGGTCGGTGTAGGAGATGTTGTAGACCGTGGAGACGGAGGAGTTGTTCACGGTCATGCTCAGCCGGTCGCCCGTGCCGAGCAGGTTATCCTGGGAGACGGAGAAGTTGACCAGGAAGCCCTGCACATCGCCGTAGCCGATGCCCGCCTGCAGCTGCCCGGTCATGCGCTCCTGGACCTTGACGTCGACATCGACGCGATCCCTCTCCCCCGGCACACGCGGGGTGTCGATCTCCACGGCGCTGAAGAAGCCGAGGCGGTTGAGCCGCGTCTGGGACGCCTCCAGGGCCTCGCTGGACAGCGGCGCCCCCTCGAGCTGCCGCAGCTCCCGGCGGATGACCTCATCCTGGGTACGCTGGTTGCCGGTAATATTGATCCGGCGGACGTAGACGCGCTCGCCAGGATCCACGCTGAAGGTGAGATCGACCACCTGCTCGTCCTCGTCCACCCGCCGGCGGACGTCGACGTTGCTAAAGGCGTAGCCCTCCTCCGCCAGCCGTGAGCGGATAGCGGCGGAGGCGGCGTTGACTCGATTGCGGGCGTAGAGCGCGCCGCGCTCGAGCTCGCGCTCGATGAGCTTGCGCAGCTCCTGCGGCGGCACCACGAGATTGCCGCGTACATCGAGGCTGCCGATCTTGTACTGCTGGCCCTCAGCGACGTTCACGGCGATATGCACATCCCGCCGATCCGGGCTGATGGAGACCTGGGTCGAGGTGATCGAGAAGTTGAGGTAGCCGCGGTTGAGGTAGTGGCTGCGCAGGCTCTCCAGGTCGTTGGCGAGCCGCTCCCGGGCGTAGCGGTGGCGGTTCGACCAGGGCGCCCACCAGCGCTTGGCGCGCAGCTCGAAGTTCCGCAGCAGCTCGTCGTCGGAGAAGGCCTCGTTGCCGGTGAGGTGGATCTCCCGGATCTCCGCGGCCGGCCCCTCCTCGATATCGATGCGGATGGCCACCCGGTTACGCTCCAGCGGCGAGACGGTGCTCTCGACGGAGACGTCGTACTTGCCCTGGGCGTAGTACTGCTGGCGGAGCTCCCGCTCGATCTGGGATAGCTGCGCCCGGTCGAAGATCTGCCCTTCCGACATCCCGGCGCTGCGCAGCGCCTTGCGCAGCTTCTCCGTGCCGATCTGCTCGTTGCCCTCGAACGTCAGGCGGGCGATGGAGGGACGCTCCTGCACGCGCACGACCAGGGCGTCCTCGTCCCGGATGAGCTCGATATCGCGGAAGAAGCCGGAGCGGTAGAGCTCACGGATCGCCCCGGCCACCTCACCGTCATCGATGCGGTCCCCGGGCTCGATCGGGAGGTAGCTGAAGACCGTGCCCTCGTCGATCCGCTGCAGCCCCTCGACCCGGATGTCCTCGGCGACGAAGGCCTCTGCCGCCGCTGTCGATACCAGGCCGGCGCTCAGCGCCGTGATGGCCAGCGCCGTACCCCACCAGCGTCGGATCAAAACGCCCCCTTATGCACCTGTTGCCGTATCAAGCAGCCCTCTTGCCGCTGCTGCGCTACGCTATCCCGGGCGCCCTCACCCGCCCAAGAGCCGCTCGAAGTCGTTGTAGAAGGCGAGCGCCATCAGCCCGAGCAGGACGACAATCCCCACCTGCTGGCCGATCGCCTGGGTCCGCTCGGAGACCGCATGGCCGGTCACTGCCTCGCTCAGGAAATAGAGCAGGTGCCCACCGTCGAGGATGGGGATCGGCAGCAGGTTGATGATCCCGAGACTGATACTGATGATCGCCAGGAAGGTGACGAACGGTATCACGCCCATCGAGGCGGTGTCGCCGGCGAACTGGCCGATGGTCACAGGGCCGCCGATGTTCTTGAGCGAGGCCTCCCCCGTGGCCATCCGGACGAGCACCTTCACGGTCAGGGCGGTCGTATCCCAGGTCCGCTCCACCCCGTAGCCGATCGCCGCCACAGGCCCGTGGCGCACCTCCCGCTCCATGCGCGCCTGGTAACTTTCCGGGATGCGGGGGCCGACGCCGAGCAGGCCGACCGCCTGGCCGCCCCGCTCCTGGGTCCCCAGGGCCACGCGCGCCTCGCGCCGCTCGCCGTCCCGCTCGAAGGCCAGGGTCACCGTCTCGCCAGGGTGCCTCTCGACGCGCTCGACCAGCTCCGGCCACGACGCCACCCGCTCGCCATTGATGGCGAGGAGCCGGTCCCCCGGCTCGAGGCCTGCCGCTACCGCGGCGCTATCGGCCGCAACCTGGCCGACGACCGGGGGTAGCTCCGGGGCGTAGGCGACAAGGCCGGCCGTGGCGAGGACATCGGTGGTCTCCTTGAGCTGCGGCTGCGCGCGCAAGTTCAGCGTGGCCGTCACCGCTTGGCCGCCCTCGCCGCGCAGGCGTACAGGCACCGCGTCGCGATCGAACCCGGCATCCATCAGCGCCATGGCGACGCGTTGCCAGGTCGGCGTCTCCTGGCCGTCGACGGCCACCACCTCCTGGCCACGCTCGATGCCGGCCTCGGCAGCCGGGGTATCGGGCGGCGGCTCATCCACGATGGGGCGCATCTCGGTCACCCCGACCACGGCCACCACCCAGAACGCCACGACGGCGAAGAGGAAGTTCGCCGCCGGGCCGGCGGCGACCACGGCCGCGCGCTGATAGAGCGGCCGGTTGTTGAAGGCGCGGTGCGCCTCGGCCGGATCCACCTCCACCTCGCGCTCGTCGAGCATCTGCACGTAGCCGCCGAGGGGTATGGCCGAGAGGCAGTACTCGGTCTCGTCCGGGGCACCCCCCTGGCGGCTCAGCAGGATCTTGCCGAACCCCAGGGAGAAGCGGCGGACGCGGATATTGCACCAGCGCGCGACGAGGAAGTGGCCGGTCTCGTGGACCGCCACCAGGATGCTGATGGCAACCACGAACGCGAGGACGCTGCCGAGGATGGTCATCTCTGCCTATCCCTCCGTACGGGCGACGGCCGCCTCGGCCGCACGCCGGGCCTGCGCGTCGATGGCGCCGGCCGATGCCAGATCCCCTGGCGGCGGCGGGGTCTCCGCCGCCAGGGCCTCCTCGATTACCGCCGCGATGCGGTCGAAGCGCAGGCGCCTGTCGAGGAAGGCGCCCACGGCCACCTCATTGGCGGCATTGAGTACAGCGCAGGCGCCGCCGCCGGCGCGGAGAGCCTGGTAGGCCAGGCGCAGGCACGGGAAGCGGCGCTCGTCCACCGCCTCGAAATCGAGCCGGCCGGCGGCGGCCAAATCGATGAGCTCGACACCGGAGGCGATCCGGCCGGGATACCCCATGGCGTAGGCGATCGGCACCCGCATATCCGGTGATCCCACCTGGGCCAGGTAGGAGCCATCGCGGTAGCCGACCAGCGCGTGCACCAGGCTCTGCCGGTGGATGACCACATCCACGCGCTCGGGCGGGAGGTCGAAGAGGTGGCACGCCTCGATCACCTCCAGGCCCTTGTTCATCATCGTCGCGGAGTCCACGGAGATCTTCTGGCCCATGGACCAGTTGGGGTGAGCGACCGCCTCTTCCGGGGTGATCGCCGCCAGCGTGCCCGGATCGCGGTCGCGGAACGGACCGCCGGAGGCGGTCAGGAGGATGCGCTCCACATCGGGGCTCGTGGCCTTGTCCCCCGGCAGTCCCTGGAAGACCGCGTTGTGCTCGCTGTCGACGGGCACGATGCGCGCCCCGCTCCGCCGGGCAGTCTCCATGAACGCCGCGCCGGCGACGACCAGGGTCTCCTTGTTGGCCAGGAGGATGGTCTTGCCCGCCTCGCAGGCCGCCAGGGACGAGGCCAGCCCGGCCGCGCCGACCACCGCCGTGACCACGGCGTCCACCTCGGCGTCGGCCGCCAGCGCAGCGACGCCCGCCTCACCGGCGCTGACCTCGACATCCCCGAGCCCCTCGGCGGCGAGCCGATCGCGCAGCCGCGCTGCGGCCGCCTCATCCGCCAGGGCGGCCCGATCCGGCCTGTAGCGCTGGCAGATGGCCAGCAGCCCCTCCACATCGCGCCCGGCTGCCACCGCACGGACCCGGAAGGTCTCGGGATGGCGCGCCGCCACATCCAGGGTATTGGTGCCGATGGAGCCGGTCGCCCCCAGCACCGCCAGCCGTGTCACATCCCGCTCTGCCACCACGCTAACCCCGCTGCCATGATCGGTGCTGCTGCCGTAAGGCTATCGATCCGGTCGAGGATCCCGCCGTGACCCGGCAGGATCCCGCCGCTATCCTTGATGGACCGCTGACGCTTGAGCGCGCTCTCGAACAGATCGCCCAGCACCGAGCCGGCGATGACCGCCGCCATCAGGCCGGCGAGGAACAGCGGTGCGGGCGTCGTGGGGCCGAGCAGCCCCACCAGGGCGCCGCCGGCGAGCAGCGCCGCGGCGACGCCACCCAGGACCCCCTCCCAGCTCTTGCCCGGGCTGATCCGTGGCGCCATGCGGTGCCACCCCCACGCTCGGCCGGCGAAATAGGCCCCCGTATCCGCGCCCCAGACGAGCGCGAACAGGAAGGTCACCCAGAACGCCCCCCACGGGGTCTGCTCGTGCAGGTAGACCAGCGCCAGCCAGGTCGGCGCCAGGAGGAGCCAGCCGATCACCGCGGCGCTGACGGCCGACAGCCCCGCGGCCCCGCCACGCGCGCAGCAGCAGAGCCAGGCGAGGACGCCGAGCCACAGCGCCGCCGCCAGGTAGAGGGTGAGCTGGACGACGCCGGGGCCGCTCAGCAGCAATCCCCACGCCGGCACCAGGCTGGCCAGGAAGCCGGCCACCAGCACCGAGCGCGCCGCCGGCGCCTGGATCCCCATGAGGGCGGTCCACTCCCAGGCGGCGACACCCGCCAGGCCGGCGAGGAGCAGCGCCAGCAAGCCGGTCGGGGCCAGCCAGACGGCGCCCATCAGCAGCGACCCTAGCACCCCGGCGGTCAAGACCCGAGCCCTAAGCATCGCCCGGCGACTTCTGCACGCTTGGCTGCACGCCGCCGAAGCGGCGGTTCCGGCCGCTGAAGGCCTCGATGGCGCGGGCTAGCGCCTCGGTCCCGAAGGCCGGCCAGAGGGTGTCGGTAAAGTAGAGCTCGGCGTAGGCCAGCTGCCAGAGCAGGAAGTTGGAGAGCCGCTGCTCGCCGCCCGTACGGATGAACAGATCCGGATCGCAGGCATCGGGCAGGCAGAGCGCCCCCTGGAGCGCCCGCTCATCGATGGCCTCGGGATCGATCTCGCCGCGTGCGGCCGCGGCGGCGAGCTGCCGTGCCGCCGCCGCCATCTCCCAGCGGCCGCCGTAGTTGGTGGCGATGATCAGGTCCAGGCTGACGTTGCCGGCCGTGAGGGCCTCCGCATCGTCGAGCCGCCGCTGCAGGGCCGTATCCAGCGAGGTGCGGTCGCCGATGAAGCGCAGGCGCACGCCCTGCTCGTACAGCCGGGAGACCTCCTGGTCCAGCGTCGAGCGGAACAGCTCCATGAGCACCCGGATCTCGCCGGGCGGGCGGCGCCAGTTCTCGCTGCTGAAGGCGAACAGGGTCAGGGCCTCGACCCCCAGATGCCCACACGCCTCGACGACACTGCGCACAGAGGCTACGCCCGCCCGATGGCCGGCGTAGCGAGGCTGGCCACGCTGCTGCGCCCAGCGGCCGTTGCCGTCCATGACGATGGCTATATGGCGCGGCAGGGCAACGCCGGCGAGCCGATCGACGATCTGCCCTGGCCCGGTCGGATCCGACATGCGCCTACTCAGACCTCCATGAGCTCGCGCTCTTTCTCCTCGAGCACGGCATCGACCTGCCCTACGTAGCGGTCGGTGAGCTTCTGGATCGCCTCCTGGCCGCTGTGCTCCTCGTCCTCGGAGATCTCCTTGCCCTTGGCCAGCTCCTTGATATCGGAGTTGGCGTCGCGGCGGACGTTGCGGATGGCGACCCGTGCCTGCTCGCACTCGTTGCGGACCAGCCGGGTCATCTCCTTGCGCCGCTCCTCGGTGAGCGCGGGTAGCGGCACGCGGACGACCTGCCCCGCGGTTACCGGGCTCAACCCCAGGTTAGAGGCCATGATGGCCTTCTCGATGGCGGGGACCATGCTCTTCTCGAAGGGCGTCACCGCCAATGTCCGGGAGTCCTCGACGCTGACGTTAGCGGCATGCTTGATCGGCACCTCCGTACCGTAGTACTCGACGGTGACCTGGTCGAGGAGGCTGGTATGGGCCCGCCCGGTACGCAGCCGAGCCAGATCCTGCTTCAGGCTCTCGACGGCCTTCTGCATCCGGCGCTCTGCGTCCTCCTTTATATCCTCGATCACGGTTAATCCTCCCGCGCGCTGGCTTCTTGTCCCGGATCCACCACGGTACCTACCGGCTCCCCGCGTGCAGCGGCGACCATGGCGCCCGGGCTCGTGATGTCAAAGACCATGATGCGCATCGCCTGGTCACGGCACAGGACGATGGCCGTGGCATCCATCACCTCCAGGCGCTGGCTCAGGACCTCGTCGTAGGTGAGCTGCTCGTAGCGGCGAGCGGCCGGGTCATCCAACGGATCAACGTTGTAGACGCCGTCGACCTTGGTCCCCTTGAGCAGCAGCTCGGCCCCGATCTCCGCGGCACGGAGGCTGGCGGCTGAATCGGTGGTAAAGAAGGGGTTCCCCGTGCCGGCGGCGAAGATGACAACCCGCCCCTTCTCCAGGTGGCGCACCGCCCGGCGGCGGATGTAGTCCTCGCAGACCTGGTTGATCTTGACGGCCGACATGACACGGCAGTGGGCGCTCCGCCGCTCCAGGGCGTCCTGAATGGCCAGAGCGTTCATGACCGTGGCCAGCATGCCCATCTGGTCCGCCTTGACCCGGTCCATCCCGGAGGCGGCCAGGCCGGCGCCGCGGAAGATATTCCCGCCACCGATGACCACAGCCACCTGGACGCCCATGGCGCTGATCTCGGCAAGCTCGTCGGCGATGCGGTCGAGGGTATCGGCGGCGATGCCGTATTGTCCGTCGCCTAGCAGCGCCTCGCCGCTGAGCTTGAGCAGTATCCGGTGATAGTGCGGCACCGTCATGAATCCGGCCTCCCAGTGAGCGGTCGCGGTGCCCGGGGCCCGGGCACCGTTCGTTTTCCACGAGAGCCGCTCGGGGTCAGGAGTCCCGGACCTGTGCCATCACCTCGTCCGCGAAGCTCGTTTCCTCCTTCTCCTTGCCCTCGCCAACCTCGAAGCGCGTGAAGCGGGTTACCTGCACCCCGCGCGCCTTGAGCAGGTCGCCGACACTCTGATCGGGGTCCTTGACGAAGGGCTGGCCGAGCAGCGTGATCTCGCTGAGGTGCTTCTGCAGCCGGCCGTCGACCATCTTCTGGATGATCTCCTCGGGCTTGCCGCTCTCCCGCGCCTGGGCCTCCAGGACCTCCTTCTCGGATGCCAGCCGGTCAGGCGGCACATCCACCTCGGAGATGCAGATCGGCGAGGAGGCAGCGATATGCATGGCCAGGTCGCGCCCGAGCTCCTCGTCGCCGCCGTCGAGCTCGACCATGACGCCGATGCGGGCGCCGTGCGCGTACTGCGCCACCAGCTTGTCGTCAGCGTAGCGGACCAGGCGGCGGATCTCGATGTTCTCGCCGAGCTGCGCGATCATCTCCTGACGCAGGGTATCGATGGGCTTACCATCGATCTCGCAGGCGAGCAGGGTATCCAGGTCGTCGGCGCCGGCACGCAGGGCGTGCCCCGCCACCGAGTCCGCGAAACGGCGGAACTCGTCGCCGTTGGCGACGAAATCGGTCTCGGAATTGACCTCGACGAGCACCCCGGCCTTGCCCTCGGCGGCGCGGGCCATGGCGACACGGCCGTCGGCGGCGACGCGATCAGCCTTCTTGTCGGCCTTCGCCAGCCCCTTCTTGCGCATGATGTCGGCCGCGGCCTCCAGATCGCCCTCGGCTTCCACCAGGGCCTTCTTGCACTCCATCATGCCGGAGCCGGTGCGCTCCCGTAGCTGCTTGACCAGATCTGCGGATACGGACATTTGCGCTTGCCCCCTCAGGATGCGGTGTCGTTGATCTCGACGAAGTCGTCTTGGCCGGACGCGGCAGCGGTGCTCGCCGCCTGCTTGGCCTCGAGGATCGCATCGGCGACACTGCTGACGTAGAGCTCGATGGCGCGGATCGCATCGTCGTTGCCCGGGATGGGGTAGTCGATCTCCCGGGGCGAGCAATTAGTATCCACCACGCCGATTACCGGGATCCCGAGCTTCTTCGCCTCGGCGATAGCGATGTGCTCGTAGCCCACATCGACGACGAACATCGCATCCGGGAGCCGCTCCATGTCCTTGATGCCGGAGAGGTTGCGGTTGAGCTTCTCCTTCTCACGGCTCAGCGCCAGCGCCTCGCGCTTGGTCATCTTGTCGAAGGTGCCGTCCTCGGCCTGGGTCTCCAGATCCTTGAGGCGCGCGATGGAATGCTTGACGGTGCGGAAGTTGGTCAGCATGCCGCCGAGCCAGCGGTGGTCCACGTAGGGCATCCCGCAACGCTGGGCGTGCTCGCGCACCAGCTCCTGGGCCGGGCGCTTGGTGCCAACGAACAGGATCTTGCCCCCGTTGCTGGCGAGCCGCCCGGTAAAGTTCAAGGCCTCCTTGAACAGGGGGAGCGTCTTCTCGAGGTTGATGATGTGGATCTTGTTGCGCTCCCCGAAGATGTTGGGGCGCATATTCGGGTTCCAGAAGCGGGTCTGGTGCCCGAAGTGCACGCCCGCCTCCAGCATCTGACGCATGGAAACATCGGCCATGATTGTTCTCCTAGATCGGGTTGAGCCTCCATACACCCGCATACGGCAACCCGAGCGCCAATCCGCGTCGGGCACCCGGCCGTATGTGTCGGTGCATGTGTGGATTGGAAAAGTGCGTAAGGTGCTGCGTGCCACGCTACAGCAGCGCGCTTTATACCACCCATGGGAGCCGGTTACAAGTTACGCATAACCGAGGAACAGCGTGTTAGAGTACGGTGCCATGTCCATACCGATTAAGACCGCCGAAGAGATTGAGGGCATGCGGCACGCCGGGCGGTTGGCGGCCAGCGTGCTCGATAGGATCGCCCCCTACGTGGCGCCCGGGATCACCACCGGCTACCTCGACGAGCTCTGCCACCGCTACATCACCGAGGAGCTCAACGCCACGCCGGCGCCGCTCAACTACCGCGGCTTCCCCAATGCCACCTGCATCTCGGTCAACCACGTCGTCTGCCACGGCATCCCGGGACCCAAGAGGCTCAAGAAGGGCGACATCCTCAACATCGACATCACCGTCATCGACCAGGACGGCTGGCACGGGGACACGAGCCGGATGTTCTACGTCGGCGAGCCCAGTATCCTCGCCCGGCGCCTGGTGGAGACGACGCGCGACTGCCTCTGGTGCGGCATCGAGCAGGTTTGCCCCGGGGCCACGCTAGGCGATATCGGCCACGCTATCCAGGCCCACGCCGAGGCGCACAACTTCTCCGTGGTCCGGGAGTATTGCGGCCACGGGATCGGGCAGAGCTTCCACGAGGAGCCGCAGGTGCTCCACTACGGCCAACCGGGGACCGGGACGCAGCTCGAGGCGGGGATGACCTTTACCATCGAGCCGATGATCAACGCCGGCCGGCCAGCGACCAAGCTGCTACGCGACGAGTGGACGGTGGTCACCAAGGATCGCAGCCTGTCGGCGCAGTGGGAGCACACCTTGCTGGTCACCGAGACGGGCTACGAGATCCTCACCCCGGCCCCAGACGGGCGCTAAGCCGCCTCAGGCGAGCGGGAGGCCGCCATGGCTGAACCGGCTCAACCGGCAGTCCCCGACATGGACGCTGTAGAGCGTGCCCTGGCGGACGGCGGCCCGCTGGTACCGACCCTGCGGCGCACCCTGCGCGACGCCGATACAGCCTTCGCCGAGCGCTTCCGCGCCGGTACGCCCGCCTCCGAGCTGGTCCCCGAGCGCGCGGCGCTGATGGACCAGATCGTCCGGCGTCTGTGGCGGGCGAGCCTGGGGGCGGACGAGCCCGGTGGCTGCGTGCTGCTCGCGGTGGGCGGCTACGGCCGGGGCGAGCTCCATCCCGGCTCCGATATCGACGTCCTGGTGGTGGTAGCCACGGAGTACCGCAACAGCCTGGCTGGACCGCTGGAGGCGTTCATCACCAGCCTCTGGGACCTGGGCCTCGACGTCGGCCACAGCGTGCGCACCATCGATGAGTGCATCGATGCCGCAGCACAGGACATCAGCATCGCCACCAGCCTCATCGAGGCCCGGCGCCTGGCCGGCAGCCCGGCGCTGTTCTCGGCGATCCGCTGCCTCGGCCAGACGCAGCAGATCTGGCCGAGCCGGGCCTTCTTCGAGGCCAAGCTCGCGGAGCAGGAGGCGCGTCACCGCAAGTTCCACGATACCGCCTACAACCTGGAGCCGAACATCAAGTCCACGCCCGGCGGGCTGCGGGATATCCAGGTGATCGGCTGGGTAGCCAAGCGCCATTTCGGCGCCGAGCGCCTCCGGGACCTGATCGCCGAGGCCTTCCTCACCGAGGGGGAGTACCAGGCCCTGTACGCCGGGCGGTGCTTCCTGTGGGACGTGCGCTTCGGGCTACACCTGATCGCCGGCCGCCGCGAGGATCGGCTCCTGTTCGACCACCAGCTCGCCCTGGCCGAGCTGTTCGGCTATACCGATGGCGACGGCACCCTGGCCGTCGAGCAGTTCATGCAGCGGTACTTCCGTACCGCCATGGAGGTCTCGCGGCTCAACGAGATGCTCCTGCAGCATTTCGAGGAGGCGATCCTCTACGCCGACACCGCCACCGAGCCGGAGCCGATCAACCAGCGCTTCCAGGCCCGCCGCGGCTTCCTCGAGGTGACCGACCCGGGCGTCTTCCAGCGCTACCCGTTCGCCCTGCTCGAGGGCTTCCTCCTGCTGCAGCAGCATCCCCAGCTCAAGGGCGTCCGCGCGTCGACCATCCGGCTCATCCGCCAGCACCGGCACCTCATCGACGCCGACTTCCGCCGGGACCTGCGCTGCCGCAGCCTGTTCATGGAGATCCTGCGCCAGCCCCAGGGGGTCTCGCGCGCGCTGCAGCGCATGCACCGCTACGGCGTGCTGGGCCGGTACATCCCGGCCTTCGGGCAGATCACGGGGCGCATGCAGTACGACCTGTTCCACGTCTACACTGTCGACTCGCACACGCTGTTCGTCGTGCGCAACCTGCGACGCATGGCGGCCCTGGAGCAGCGTGACGAGCTCCCCATGGCCCAGGACATCATGGCGCGGGTGCCCAAGCCGGAGCTCACCTACCTCGCCGGCCTATTCCACGACATCGCCAAGGGCCGCGGCGGCGACCACTCCGAGCTCGGCGCCGCCGACGCCTACGACTTCTGCATCCGCCACGGGCTCGGCGCCTACGACGCCCGGCTGGTCAGCTGGCTAGTCCGCCACCACCTGGACCTGTCCATCACCGCGCAGCGCAAGGACCTCTCGGACCCGGCAGTGATCACCGAGTTCGCCCGCTTGATGGGCGACCAGACCCACCTGGACCACCTCTACCTGCTAACCGTCGCCGATATCCGCGCCACCAACCCGGAGCTGTGGAACGCCTGGCGCTCGGCCCTGCTCAACGAGCTCTACCTCCGCACGCGCGGCGCCATCCGCCGCGGGCTGAGCAACCCCGTCGACAAGAGCGAGCTCATCCGCGATACGCAGCGCGACGCGCGGCGCACCCTACGCCAACGCGGCTACGGCCCCGGCCAGATCCGGGAGATCTGGCGCCACCTGCCCGACGAGTACTTCCTGCGCCACAGCGCCGAGGAGATCGCCTGGCACACCGAGGCCCTTGCCGAGACACCGCCCGCGCAGCTGCCCCTGGTCCTGATCGCGCCGCGGGAGACCGGCGGCGGCACGCGGATCTTCATCTATGCCGCCGACAGCCCGGACCTCTTCGCCCGTAGCGTCTCCGAGCTCGACCGGCTGGGGCTGAGCATCCACGACGCACGGGTGATCACCACGGACACCGGCTACACCCTGGACAGCTACGTGGTCCTGGACCAGGATGGCGAGCTGCCAGCCGAGGGGAAGCGCTATGCGGAAATCCGCGCCGCGCTGACGGATGCTGCCAGCCGGGAGGGACCGCCATCGGCCCCGGCAGCGCGCCACGTATCGCGGCAGCGGCAGCACTTCCGCATCGAGCCCCGGATCAGCTTTAGCGACGACCCGGATAACCAGCGCACCGTCGTAGAGGTCATGGCCGCCGACCGCCCCGGCCTGCTCGCCCGGGTCGGCCGTGCCTTCTCGCGCTGCGGGGTGCGTCTCAAGAACGCCAAGGTCGCTACCATGGGCGAGCGCGCCGAGGACGTGTTCTTCATCACGGACGAGGCCGGGCAGCCGCTGCAGCGGCCCGAGCAGTTTGCCGAGGTCCGCCAGGCCCTGCACGAGCTCCTGGATGCGGAGGCGCCGAGGCCATGACTCGCGGCCTATCCGGGACCCCCCGTTTGTTTGCCCGCCAGCGCACGGACCGCCTGGTGGCCGAGGCAGCCGCGAGCGCCCCGCCCGCAGCACCCGGCGCCTGCCTCGAGGGGCGGCGGCGAGCGGAGCCGGCTGATGCACCCAGACCCACTTCTAGGCATTAGGGAGCCCTGAGTATGGCCGAGCACATCCAGAAGGTGATCGAGGAGGCCTTCGAGCAGCGTAGCACCCTCAACCCCAACGACGCCCCGGTCGAGGTGCGCGAGGCCGTGGAGGAGGCCCTGCGCTGGCTCGATAGCGGCCAGGCCCGGGTCGCCGAGCCCGATACCGACGGCTGGCGGGTCAACGAGTGGCTGAAGAAGGCGGTCCTGCTGTCCTTCCGGCTCCACGATAACCGCCTGATGCGCGGCGGGGTGACCAACTTCTTCGACAAGGTGCCGATGAAGTTCGCCGACTGGAGCGAGGACGGCATGCGCGAGTCGGGCGTGCGCGTGGTGCCGCCGGCGGCGGCCCGGCGCGGCAGCTACATCGCCCCCGGCGTGGTGCTGATGCCCTCCTACGTCAACATCGGCGCCTACGTCGACGAGGGCACCATGGTGGATACGTGGGCCACGGTAGGGTCCTGCGCCCAGATCGGCCGCAACGTCCACCTCTCCGGCGGCGTCGGGATCGGTGGCGTGCTCGAGCCGCTGCAGGCCAACCCCACCATCATCGAGGACGAGTGCTTCATCGGCGCCCGCTCCGAGATCGTCGAGGGCGTGGTGGTCGGCCGCGGCGCGATCCTCGCCATGGGCCTCTTCCTCGGCCAGAGCACCAAGATCTACGACCGCACCACCGGAGAGGTCTCCTACGGCCGCATCCCCGAGGGCGCCGTGGTCGTCCCCGGCAGCCTGCCGGCACAGGACGGCAGCCACAGCCTCTACTGCGCCGTGATCATCAAGTACGCCGACGAGCAGACCCGCGCCAAGGTCGGCATCAACGAGCTCCTGCGCCCATGAGCGCCACGCTAGAGCTAGCCCGCGAGCTGATCCAGCGCCCGTCGGTGACCCCGGAGGACGCCGGCTGCCAGCACTGCATCGCCGAGCGCCTGGCAGCCGCCGGCTTTACGCCGGAGTGGCTCCCCGCCGGCAAGGTCACCAACCTGTGGGCCCAGCGCGGCGCCGGGGCACCGCTATTCTGCTTCCTCGGCCACACCGACGTCGTCCCTAGCGGCCCGGAATCGGCCTGGCAGCACCCGCCCTTCCAGCCCATCGTCGAGGAGGGCCACCTCTGCGGCCGCGGCGCTGCCGACATGAAGGGCAGCGTAGCCGCCTTCGTGGTAGCGGCCGAGCGCTTCGCCGCCGAGCATCCGCAGCACAGCGGGAGCATCGCGGTGCTCCTCACCAGCGACGAGGAGGGCCCGGCGGTAGACGGCACCCGCCACGTGGTCGAGACCCTCGGCGAGCGCGGCACGGAGGTGGACTACTGCCTGGTCGGTGAGCCCAGCAGCGAGGCCCAGCTCGGCGACGCCTTCAAGATCGGGCGCCGCGGCTCGCTGACCGGCCACCTGACCATCCACGGCGAGCAGGGGCACGTCGCCTACCCGCAACGGGCCGAGAATCCCATCCACCACTTCGCTCCCGCCCTGCAGGAGCTGGTGGCCACCGAGTGGGACCGCGGCGACGCCGACTTCCCGCCGACGAGCCTGCAGATCGCCAACATCAGCGGCGGCACCGGCGCGGACAACGTCATACCGGGCACCCTGGATGTCGTCCTCAACCTGCGCTATTCACCGGCCGTCGCCGCCGAGGCGCTGCAGACGCGCATCGCCGCCCTGCTGGAGCGCCACGGGCTGCGCTACAGCCTGACCTGGCGCCACGCCGGCGCCCCCTTCGCCACCCGCGGCGGGGCCCTGGTGGAGGCGGTGGAGCAGGCGGTGGCCGCCCGCACCGGCCGGACCCCGCAGCGCTCGACGGCCGGCGGGACCTCCGACGGCCGCTTCATGGGCGCCACCGGGGCGCAGATCGTCGAGCTCGGGCCGCTCAACGCCTCCATCCACAAGGCCAACGAGCGCGTCGCCGTGGCCGATCTGGAGGCCCTGGCCGAGATCTACTACGACACCCTGAGACGTCTGCTGGCCCCCTGCTAGCCCCACAGCAGGAGCCAGCCAGGACGGATCCCGTTCAAGCAGGGATTTGAGCGGGTACGGGCCATCCCTTACATTGAGGTGCCGTCGTCAGTGGCACATGGGCAGACCGGAGCCGGAGCAATGCCGATAGCGACCCTCCTCACCGGCTTCCTCCCGGCCTTGCTCGGGGTGGTGCTGGGTAGTATCTGGCTCTCCCGCGCCCTGACGAGCCTGAGCGGACGCATCCCCATCCAGCCCGGGTTGATGGGCCTGATAACCGCCCTGGGGGCGGACTCACCGGAGATCACCTCGGCGGTTACCGCCCTCGTGGCAGGCGAGCACGAGATCGGCCTGGGGGTCGTACTGGGCTCGAACCTCTTCAACCTGGCCGCGCTATTGGGCCTGAGCGGGGTCCTCGCGGGCTGGATCGCCCTCCCCCGGGCGAGCCTCGTCTTCAACGGGGCGATCTCCCTGGCGGCGACCGGGGTGATCGCCCTGCTCATCTACCGCGCGATCCCCCCGGCCTGGGCCCTGGGCCTGCTGATGGCGATCCTGGCCATCTACATCCTCTTGCTGAGCCTCCCCGCGGACCGTGCCCGGCGGATCGGCCTGCCTGCCCGGCTGGCCTCGCCGCTGGCCCGGCTGCTCGGGGCGGTCCACGAGCACGCCTCGCGAAAGGCCGCCTCGACCCGCTCGGGGCAGCCGGTCAGCGGGTGGTGGCTGGCCTTCCAGGTGACGGCCGCCCTGCTCTTCATCGTGGAGGGCAGCATGGGGATCGTGCACACCGCCCTGCCCATCGCCGAGGCCGCAGGGATCCCGCGGAGCCTCGTAGGGGCCTTGATACTCGCCGCCCTGACCGGCATCCCGAACGCCTATACCGCGGCCCAGCTAGCCTGGCGCAAGGAGGGGGCAGCGGTGGTGAGCGAGACCCTCAACAGCAACACCATCAACCTAGTGGTCGGGATCAGCCTACCGGTGCTGTTCTTCGGGATGCATGCCGAGGCGGGGATCGCTGTCCTCGAGGTTTGGTGGCTGCTGGGCCTGACAGCCCTGGCAGTCCTCCTGCCAGCCCTCGCCGGGGCGATCACCCGCCGCACCGGCATAGTCATCATCGGCCTCTACCTGGCCTTCGCCGCGGTGCGGATAGCCCTGCAGTAGGCCTACACCCCGATCATATCCCGCATGTCGTACAGCCCCGGCGGCTGCTCCGCCGCCCACTGGGCGGCGCGCACGGCGCCGGCGGCGAAGGTGGTCCGGCTCGAGGCCTTGTGGGTGAGCTCGACCCGCTCACCGTCACCGGCGAAGAGCACGGTGTGCTCGCCGACGATATCGCCGGCGCGGACCGTCTCGAAGCCGATGGTCTCCCGGTCACGGGCGCCCGTGTGCCCCTCGCGTCCGTAGACAGCGGACTGCGCCAGATCCCGGCCCAGGACTCCGGCCACCGTCTCGCCGAGGCGCAGGGCCGTGCCGGACGGCGCGTCGACCTTGTTGCGGTGGTGGGCCTCGAGGATCTCCACGTCACTGTGGGCGCCGATGGCGCGGGCCGCCTGCTCGACCAGGGCCGTGAGCAGCGTCACCCCGGTGGAGTAGTTGGCGGCCTGCATGACGGGCGCGTGCCCGGCGAGCCGCCGGACCGCCTCCTGCTCGGCATCGCCGAGGCCCGTGGTGCCCAGCACCAGCGGCCGTCCGGCATCGGCACAGGCCCCGGCCACCTTGGCAGTGGCCTCCGGCAGGCTGAAGTCGATGACCGCGTCCGCGGCTGCAATGGCAGCCGCGCTGTCGTCACCGACGGGCACACCGCAGGCGCCGGCACCGGCCAGCTCGCCGGCGTCGCGCCCTACCGCGGCGCCGCCACCGCGGTCGACGGCGGCGGCGAGGTGGACCCCCGGATCGCGCTGGATGACATCGATGAGCATGCGGCCCATCCGGCCGCCGGCCCCGATTACGGCGATACCCAGGCTCATGCCCGCCACTCCTCGAGGAAGCGCTTGACCTTATCCAGCCAGGAGGAGGTCTGCGGGTGGTGCTTGCCGCCCGTATCCTCCAGCGTCTTCCGGAACTCCTCCAGCAGCTCCTTCTGCCGCTTGGTCAGGTTGACCGGGACCTCGACATGGATCCGGCACAGCAGGTCGCCCTGGCGGTTGCCCCGCACCGGCTTCACGCCCTTGCCGCGCAGCCGGAAGACCTGATCGGACTGCGTCCCGGGCGGGATGCGCAGGTTGACGCGGCCCTCGAGCGTGGGCACCTCAACCTCGCCGCCGAGGGCGGCAGTGACCATGTCCACCGGGACCTGGCTATGCAGGTCGGCGCCCTCGCGCTCGAAGAACTCGTGCTCCTTGACCGCCACCTGCACGTAGAGATCGCCCGGCGGGCCGCCGCGCTCGCCCGGCTCGCCCTCGCCGGAGAGGCGGATACGGTCGCCCGTATCGACACCGGCGGGGATCCGCACGTTGAGGGTCTTGCGGTCCTCTACCCGGCCGCGGCCGCGGCACTTCGGGCAAGGATCGCTGACGATCGTGCCCTCGCCACCGCAACGCGGGCAGGCCTGCTGAATGGAGAAGAAGCCCTGCTGGACGCGGACATCCCCATAGCCCTTACACGTCGGGCACGTCTGCGGCTGGGACCCGGCCCGCGAGCCGGAGCCGTGGCAGGCATCGCACTCCACGTGCGTGGGCACCTGGATCTGCTTCTCGGTGCCGCTGACCGCCTCCTCGAGGGTCAGCTCCAGGGTGTACCGCAGATCCGAGCCGCGGAAGGCGCGCGCCCGGCCGCCACCGCCACCCCGGCCGCCGGAGCCAAAGATATCCCCGAACACGTCGGAGAAGATATCCGAGAAGTCCGGACCGCCGGCGCCACCGCCGTAGCCGCGCGGGCCGCCAGCGCCGCCGGCAGCGGAGGGATCGACCCCGGCGTGGCCGAACTGGTCGTAGGCTGTCCGCTTCTGCGAATCCGAGAGGACCTCGTAGGCCTCCTTGACCTCCTTGAATTGCTCGGCCGTGTCGTCGTCGCCCGGGTTCCGGTCCGGGTGATAGCGCTGCGCCAGGCGCCGATAGGCCTTCTTGATCTCGTCGTCCGAAGCGTTCTGGGAGACCCCTAGCACTTCGTAGTAGTCGCGCTTCGCCATAGGCTGCTCCGCGTCTCCTTAGCCGGGCATGCGTGAGGCGCAGGAGGATAGACCCGCCCTGCGCCTCCGCCTGAAGCGTTGACCGGCCCGGTCCGCCAGGACCGGGCCGCGCCGCGCTTACTGCTTCTTGTTGCCGTTCTCGTCTTTGACTTCCTCGAAGTCGGCGTCGACGACATCCTCGCTCTGATCGCTGGAACCGGCATCGCCGCCGCCGGCGGCCTGCTCCTCATCGCCGCCGGCCTGCTGGTAGGCCTTCTGGGCCAGCTCACCGGACTTCTGCGCCAGCTCCTGCGTCTTCTGCTCGATGGCGTCCTTGTCGTCGCCGTCCTTGACCTCCTCGAGCGCCTGGATGGCGTTCTCGATCTCCTGCTTCTCGGACTCGTCGACCTGCTCGCCGAGGTCAGAGAGCGACTTGCGCGTGGTATGGATCATGTTGTCGGCCTGGTTGCGCGCCTCGACCAGCTCGCGCTGGCGCCGGTCCTCCTCGGCGTTCTCCTCGGCCTCCTTGACCATGCGCTCGACCTCGTCCTCGGACAGCCCGGAGGAGGCCTGGATCTGGATGCCGGTCTCCTTGCCAGTGGCCTTGTCCTGGGCCGAGACGTGCAGGATGCCGTTAGCGTCGATATCGAAGGTCACCTCGATTTGCGGCGTCCCACGCGGCGCCGCCGGGATGTCCGTCAGGTCGAAGCGGCCCAGGGACTTGTTGTCCTTGGCCATCTCCCGCTCGCCCTGGAGGACGTGGACCGTTACGGCGGTCTGGTTGTCCTCCGCCGTGGAGAAGGTCTGCGTCCCCTTCGTCGGGATCGTGGTGTTCTTCTCGATGATCTTCGTCATCACGCCGCCCAGGGTCTCGATACCCAGCGATAGCGGCGTGACGTCGAGCAGGAGGACGTCCTTGACGTCGCCGCCGAGCACGCCGGCCTGGATCGCCGCGCCGACGGCCACGGCCTCGTCCGGGTTGACGTCCTTGCGCGGATCACGGCCGAAGAACTCCTTGACCTTCTCCTGGACCTTGGGCATGCGGGTCTGGCCACCGACCAGGATGACGTCGCTGACGTCCTTGGCGGACAGACCGGCGTCCTTGAGCGCCGTCTTGCAAGGCTCGATGGTCCGGTCGACGAGGTCCTCGACCAGGGACTCGAGCTTGGCCCGCGTGAGCTTGATGGCCAGGTGCTTGGGCCCGTTCTGGTCCGCCGTGACATACGGCAGATTGACCTCCGTCTGCTGGCTCGAGGTCAGCTCGATCTTGGCCTTCTCCGCGGCCTCGCGCAGGCGCTGCAGGGCCAGGTGGTCCTGCCCGAGATCGATGCCCTGGTCCTTCTTGAACTCCTGGACGAGGTACTGGAT
>CAJXLI010000024.1 GCA_913055575.1 uncultured Ectothiorhodospiraceae bacterium | reverse complement strand
TCGCTAAGGCCCGTCAGCGACATGTTATCGGCCATATGTTTGTCCTCCGTTCAGCGTTTCAGCCGGTACCGCGCACAACCCCCGCGCGGTAGGGGGGTACTGCCCACATGCTGTGGGTCTTCCTGTTCGGCCGGTTTTCTTTCCCCCGGCCTCCCTCGAAGCCTCGGCCTGAATGCCTGCAGCTCCGAGGTTGATTCGTGCTCGAGCGTGGCAGCTGTAAGTGATCTTCCAGCTCGATTTCCACGATGACCTAAACACTAACGCAGGAAAGGGCTGTTGTGTGGTGGCGTATAACCGCACCCGTTTTGCCCAACCCCGCACACGCTTGGCCGCCTCCGAAACTCGGTTCCCTGCGCCGTGTCGAGGTATAGATATGGTGAAACACTACGCCCGTACCTTGGCAATCGGTATTGCGCCGAGTGCGGCAATTCGCATAATCGCCCTGCGGCACGGCCGCCAGCTACGGATCCCGATCTCCTGCACGGATCGGGAAGCCCGGGCCGCAAGATCTCCCCGGCGCGGTCTCCGCGGCCTTCCCTCGGGAGACGCCGGGCCCGTGTCACCGGGCGCATCCGGGCGATCATCGAGGACGATCCCTGGGCGTGGTAGGG
Organism: uncultured Ectothiorhodospiraceae bacterium; assembly: GCA_913055575.1. Classification (GTDB taxonomy): domain Bacteria; phylum Pseudomonadota; class Gammaproteobacteria; order Nitrococcales; family Halorhodospiraceae; genus Halorhodospira. The sequence goes on along the minus strand of CAJXLI010000024.1, from coordinate 24,380 downwards.
TGCCAGGCCTGGCCGAGGGCGGATGGAGAGGGCCGCTCACCGCCCTATCAGGAGACTCGCAAGGGGAGGATCCATGTCGCGTCTAACCATCCAGCTGCCGGAACACATCCCCTTCAGCACCGAGATCCCGGTGCGCGTAGACGACGTCAACTACGGCGGTCATCTGGGGAACGACGCCCTGGTCTCCCTGCTCCACGATGCAAGGATCCGCTACCTGGGCGCCCACGGCCTCAGCGAGGGCGATTGCGGCGGGGCGGGGATGGTGGTGACCGAGCTGGCGGTCACCTACCTCGCCGAGGCCTTCCACGGGGACAACCTGCGCATCTCGCTGGCCGTGGGCGATGTCGGCCGCACCCGCGTGCATTTCTACTACCGCGTCGAGCGCACCCGCGACAACGTCGAGATCGCCCGGGCGCAGACCGGCATGGCCTTCTTCGACTTCACCTCGCGCCGCCCCCGGCGTACCCCCGAGGCCTTCCGGGCGGCCCTGGGCACGGACGAGGCCGCGTAGACGGCTAGGCAGGCCCTGACGGCCTCAGCGGGCCTCGGGGACGAGCAGCACGTCCCGCTCCACCTCGTGGGCGACACGCCGAGCCACGCTGCCGAGCAGCGCCCCCTCCCAGCGCGATAGCCCGCGCGTACCCAGGGCGACCAGATCCGCGCCCCACTCCGAGGCAGCCTCGACGATAACCTTTCCCGGGTGGCCGCTGCGCACCTCGTAGTGGGCGATGCGCTCGGGGCTGTCCATCTCGGCTACAAAGGCCTCCAGCTGCTCCTCGCGCTGCTCGCGCCCCTCGGCGGCGGCGTGGGCCATCCCCACCCGGTTGCCCTCGCTACCGGTGCCCAGCACACGGGCGATCCCCGTGCTGTCGAAGACGCTGAGCAGCTGCAGCTCCGCCTGTGGCGCCATGCGGTCAGAGACCGCCACCGCCTGGCGGGAGCGCTCCGAGCCGTCCACCGGGATCAGCACCCGCCGGTAGAGGGCCGGCTCCTCGGCCTTGACCACCAGGATCGGCCGCGCCAGCTGATGGACCAGCCGCTCGACCGTGGAGCCGAGGACCAGATCCCGCAACACGCGCTGGCCGTGGACGCCGATGACCACCAGGCTCGCCTGCCACTCCTGCGCCTCGGCAGCGATCTCCGCGTACGGCTGCCCCCAGCGGCAGCGGACGTCGTAGCTGGCCGTATCCTCCGCTCCAGCAGCCTGCATCTGCGCCCGGATCTGCTCCTCGCTGGCCTGGACCAGCGCCTGGGCAGCCTCCTGGGCCCCCTGGCCCTGCCCCTGGAAGATCCGCTCCAGGGTCTCCTCCTCCAGATCGGCCTCGATGGCGTGGACGACGCGCAGCTCGGCACCGTGCGCCGCGGCCAGGGACAGGGCCTGCCGGGCCGCTGCCGCGGCGCGGTCCGTCAGGTCCGTCGCGAAGAGAATCCGTTGCATCGCCTTGCCCTCCTACTCCGCATACCCCGTCAGCTCGGCGTAACCGACGGCACGCACCGGGCTGCCCTGGACGGTCCCCTCCCCCCGGATAGCGCCCTCCCAGTAGCGGAAGCCGCCACGAAGCTCCTGGTCGGCCAGCGTGGGCTCAAGCTCCAGCTCCAGCCCCTCCGCCGGATAGCGCAACCGCCAGCGGGCCGGGTACGTGGCCTCACCGTCGGGGCTGGTCCAGCGCTCGAGCACCTCCAGCTCCACCTCATCGCTGCTCAGCCGCCGCTTCTCGCCGGAGGCGTCGATCCAGGCCCCCTCGCTACGCGGGTCTGTCCCGCCATCCGCCTGCCGCAGATGGTAGAACATCAGCTCACGGCCATCATCCAGCTGCACGGAGAACCAGTCCCAGCCGGACTGGTCCTCCCCCAGGGCGCTCGTCCCCCACTCCCGGTCGATCCACGCGCTCCCCTCGACCGCATGCTCGCCATCGGGGAGCGTGATCCGGCCCTCGGCGGTCAGCCGCGGGACGCTGTAGTAGTAGGAGGCGTTGCCCGGGGCCTCGCCCTTGCGGCTGTAGCCTCGATCCCCCTGGCGGACGATCGGCTTGGCCGCCGACAGCTCCAGATCGATGCCGACGCCCTGGGCCTCGGCCTCCGCGTGCAGCCGATCGAGCCCGGCACCGGGCGCCCCGGAGAGCGCCCAGTCCTCCAGCCACACCCGGGCGGGATCGGCCTCGGCGCCGGCGAGCCCTAGCGCCCCCCGGGCGAAGCGCTGGAAGTGGTGGAAGGTCTCCCCGGCGGTGTCCGTGACGGTGAAGTGGGCCATCCACAGCTGCCGCGTCGCCCAGGCCGAGGTCCGCTGCAGCGGCTCCGGCGCCAGGGCGAAGCGGAAGAAGGTCACCTGGAAGCCGAAGTGGCGGCCGTCATCGCCCTCCAGGTTGCCGGTAACGTACCACCACTCGTGGCGGTAATCCGGGTGCGCCCCGTGATCACGGGGAAAGCTGAAAGGCTGCGGGCCCTCCGCCCGGGCGTAGCCCGCAGCCTCCGGCTCACCGGAGAGCGCCTCGGCGACGGACATGGGCTCCTCCCCCTGCTGGACCTCAGGCGCAGGATCCTGGCCGCAAGCGGCGAGGACCACTCCCGCGCCGATGATCACGAGGGCCCGTAGCCCCACGCCTCCCCGCTGTCGGTGATCGCTAGCCATCCTCACGCATCGCCTCCGCTGGTGCTACACGCGCCGCACGGTAGGCCGGGTACAGCCCGGCAACCAGGGCTGCCACCGCGGCCAAGGCCACGGCCTTGGCCAGCAGGGCGGGATCCACGCTCAGCTGCAGGCTCCAGCCGAAGGCCCGCTCATTGATCACGCCGGTCAGGGCCGCTGCCAGGAGCAGGCCGGGCGGGACCGCCAGCACGCCGGCCATGAGCCCCAGCAGGCCGGTCCGCGAGAGCTCCAGGCCCCAGACCTGCCACGGCGTAAGGCCCAGGGCCCGCAGGACTGCCACCTCGCCGGTGCGCTCCAGCGCCAGGGCCAGCAGCGCCCCGAAGACCCCGGCTGCCGCAACGATGGCCGCAAGCAGCTGCAGCACGCGCGTGACCGCGAAGGTGCGGTCGAACACCGCCAGCGAGCGCGCCCGGATCTCGGCATCCGAGCGGAACTGCAACGCCTGGCCCTGCCCCTGGGCCGCCTGGCGTAACGCCCCGATCAAGGCCTCGAGATCGGCTCCCGGCTCGGCGTAGACCGCGACGCCGTTGATCACCCCGTCGCCCCAGCTCTCGGCGTAGAAGGTGCGCGAGACGTAGACCGCCCCCTGGCTGGTGGCGTAGTCACGGACCACGGCGGCCACCGGCATCCGGCGCTCGCCCTCGGGAGTTCGGAAGGCTACCGTATCGCCCACCGCCAGCCCGTGGTGGGCGGCGAAGGGCTCGGTGATGTAGACCGCCTCGCCGGCCCGGTAGTCGGCCCATGCCTGTGCCGTGCGGTCCTTATAGACGATGCCGGCATCCCCCTCCGGGCCGTGGTCGAAGGCACGCAGGCGGATCTCCCCGTACTCGGAGGGGGCCCGCAGCCGCCGCGAGGTGCCGACGCCAGTCACGCCCGGCACGGCGGCGAGCTCCGCGGCCAGCCCCTCGGGCAGCGGCGGGGGCGTCTCCCCGGTCTGGGCGGGGGCGCGGACGTAGATATCCGCCGACAGGGTGCTGTCCAGCCAGGTGGTCAGGCTGGTGCGGAAGCTATCGATCATCACGCTCACCCCGATCACGGCCGTTACAGCCACGACCAGCGCCACCGCGGCCACCCCGCTGCGCGACAGGCCGGAGGCCACCCCGCGGGCGGCCATCCGGCCCGGGGTACCCACCAGCGCCCCGGCCGGCCGCGCCAGGGCGACAGCAAGCTGGCGGACGGCCCAGGGCACGATCAGCGCCGCACCGACCAACAAGGCGAAGATACCGGCGAAGCCGGCGACGATGCCTCCGCCGTAGCCCCACAGCAGCGCAGCCCCCAGCCCCCCCAGGGCGAGACCAGCGATCCCCAGGGGGCCCGCCAGGCGCCGTGCCTTCGCCTCCAGGGAGGCACGCTCCAGGGCCGTACGCGGGGAGACGGTGGCCGCCTCCCAGGCCGGCCCGGCGGAGGCCACCCCGGAGACGAGCACGCCGAGGGCCGCAGCCATGGCCAGCACCCCCGGCGCCGGGGTAACCGAGCGGACGCTGAGCACGAAGTAGAGATCGGAGATGGTGCGCGTAACCAGGTCGAGCAGCAGGTCCGCCAGGGCGAAGCCCAGCGGCAGCCCGGCCAGGGTGCCGAGCGTGCCCAGGAGCACCCCCTCGGCCACGATGCCGCGGAAGAGCTGCCCCCGCGCCACTCCCAGGGCCCGCAGCCGGCCCAGCAGGGGGCGGCGCTGGACCACCGAGAAGGAGACGGCGTTGTAGATCAGCAACGCCCCGACGAGCAGGGCGAGCAGGCTGAAGGCGGTGAGGTTGAGCCGGAAGGCGGCCGTCATCTCGTCGAGCGCCGCCGCCCCCTCGCCGGCCTCCTTGAGGACCGCTCCCTCCGGCAACCGAGCCTTGACCTGCTCCAGGACAGCCGCGCCGGCCTCCCCGTCGGGGATGACCAGGTCGATCCGGTCCAGCCGTCCGAGGCGGCCGAGCACCGCTTGCGCCGTGGCCAGGTCGACCACCACCGTGTTCCGCAGCCCCTCGGCGGTGAGCTCGTCCGGGGGATCGGCCACAGCGGCGACCTCCAGCTCGTGCCTACGCCCGCCGGCCTCAACCGGCAGCAGGTCGCCGGCGCCCAGGCCCAGACGCTCGGCCTCAGGCTTGAAGAGCACAGCCATGCCGCCGCGGCTCAGCCAGCGCCCGGCATCGACCTCCAGCGCAGCGCTGGCGACGGCGTCCCGCACCCCGAGCTCCGCCCAGGGATCGACGCCCAGCAGGCGCAGGGGGTCACCGCCAGGGGCGTTGACGTACCCCGCCACGACCGGGGCGCAGGGGCGGATACCGGCCCGGCGCAGCTCGGTATAGAGCGCCTCGTCGAGCCCCGCGGTACCGGCGCTGACACGGTGGGTGGCCTCCCCCTGGAGGGCCTCGGCAGAGCGCTGGAAGGCCCGCTCCGCAGAGGTATTGGCTAGCTGCACGGCCACCACGACGGCGACACCCAGGGCGACACCCAGGACCGCCAGCGCCGCCTGCCACGGCTGGCGCAGGTGGTAGCGCAGGCTGGCGCGCCTGAGCATCAAGCCGGAGCCACCTCCTGCAGCCGCCCGGCACGCAGCTCCAGGCTACGGTCCGCCTTGGCGGCTACCTCGCTGGCGTGGGTAGCGAGCACGGCGGTCATGCCCTGCTCGCGCCGCAGCTCGTCGAACAGGCCCAGCACCACGCTGGCCGTCTCGCGGTCCAGGCTGCCGGTGGGCTCGTCGGCGAGCAGCAGGCCCGGTCCGTGGACGAGGGCCCGCGCCACCGCGACCCGCTGGCGCTCGCCTCCGGAGAGGTGCTCGGGGAAGCTGGCGTCACGGCCCTGCAGACCGACGCGCTCGAGCAGCGCCAGGGCGTGGCGCCGGCCATCGGCATCCAGCGTGCCGTTGAGCTCGAGCGGCAGCAGGAGGTTCTCGAGCACGGTGAGGGTCGGCACCAGGTTGAGCTGCTGGAAGATGAACCCCAGATGCCGGCGCCGGAAGAGCGTCCGGGCCCGCTCGCTGAGCCGCGCCAGGTCCTCGCTGGCGAACCACAGGGCGCCCTGGTCGGGGACCTCCATGGCCCCGATGAGGTTGAGCAGCGTGGACTTACCTGAGCCGCTCGGGCCGACAATGGCCAGGGCCTCGCCCTGGCGGATATCTAGGTCGCAGCCGTCGAGCACCACCCGCTCGGTATCCCCCTCCGGATAGCGCTTGGACAGGCCGCTCAGCTGCATCAGGGCCTTGGACATCAACAGGGCGCTCCCAGCGTGCACCGTGTACCTCGCCGCCGGCCGTAGCCGGCCGGCAGCCGCCGGCGGGCTGGCGCAAGGCCAGCCCGCCCTCCCCTCGGGCGGCGAAGGCTACTGCTTCACCGGCCGCTTGCTGAGCTTCCGCTGCAGGGTCCGCCGGTGGATCCCGAGGGCGCGCGCGGCGGCCGAGATGTTGCCGTCGTGCTCGTTGAGCACGCGCTGGATCTGCTCCCACTCGAGGCGGCGCAGCGACATCGGCTTCTCCGGCGGCTTATCCGGCTCCGCCGTGGGCTTGCCCTCGAGCGTGGCGAGGACCGTATCGGCGTCGGTGGGCTTGGGCAGGTAGTTGTAGGCGCCGAGCTTGATCGCCTCCACGGCCGTAGGGATGCTGGCGTAGCCGGTCAGCACCAGGATGCGGGTCTGCGGGAGGACCTCCTTGAGGGGCTCCACGAGGTTGAGCCCGGAGTACTCCCCCAGCTTGAGATCCAGCACCACGTACTGCGGCTGCTGGGTGCGGGCCTTCTGCAGGGCTGTCTCCGGCTCCTCGGCGGACTCGATGTGACAGCCCCGTCGCGAGAGCGAGCGTCCCAGCACCTGGGAGAAGGTCGTATCGTCATCGATGATCAGGATCGATGGCCCGTTCAGCATGGTCTACCTCCTCTGCCTCTCGCCGGCTCCCCTAAGCGCTGTCGCGGCTCGGATCGATCCGCAGGCGCTCCAGGGAGACTTCGATACGCGTCCGGGCACCACCGTCCGGCGCGTCCATCAGGGTGACGCTGCCACCGAAGCGGTCCACGGTGGCATTGGCGAGGACCAGCCCGATCCCCATGCCCGATGACTTCGTGGTCTGCACCACCCGCCCGGCGTAGCGGACCCGGTCGGAGTCCAGGCCGGTCCCCTCGTCATCGATCACCAGGGTCAGGGTGTCCCCGTCGCTGCTAATGGCTACCGCTACGCCGCTGGCGTTGTTATCCAGGGAGGCCTCGGCGGCGTTGTTCAGCAGGTTGAGCAGCGCGTGCATCAGCGTCGGATCCTGGCTGATCTCGACGTCCCGGAACGGCTGCTCGTAGGTAATCTGCGGCTCGATCTTCGGATGCATCAGCCGCCAGGTATCGACGATGCGCGCTACGTGGCGCTGCAGCGAGACGGTCCGCGTACCCTGATCGCTGCCGGCCGCCCCGGCATCCTTGAGGTCCTCCAGGGTCTCCTTGCAGACCCCGATCTGGGAGCGCAGCAGATCCAGCTCGCCCTGGAGGTCCTCGTCGTCGCTCCGCTCCTGGCGCAGCTCGTCGATGACCATGGACATGGTCGACAGCGGCGTGCCGAGCTGGTGCGCGGCACCGGCAGCGACGGTACCGAGGGCCACGATCTGCTCGTTGCGCAGGGTGTTCTCCCGCGCCCGGGATAGGCGCCAGTCCTGGCGCCGCAGCACCGACGACATGAAGCGGACGAACACGGTGATCATCCAGGCGGATATCACGAAGTTCACCCACATGCCGATCATGTGGAGGTTGAAGTCGCCGCCGATGATCGGGTGCGGCCCTTCCATGGGGAGGAAGACCGCCAGCAGCAGCCCGTAGAGGACCACGCAGAGGATGGCCACCACGAGCGCCAGGTTGGCGGGCATGGCCACCGCGGCGAGGGATACCGGGACCAGGTAGAGGGAGACGAAGGGATTGGAGGGGCCGCCGGTCAACCCGAGCAGCACGGTCAGGGCCACGACGTCGATGAGCACATTGAACAGGACCTCGGTCTGCGAGATCTGCTCAGGCGTGTGGCGCAATCGCCAGAAGGCGAAGGCGTTCCATGCCGCCAACCCGGCAATGGTCAGCAGCAGCGGCAGCAGCGGCAGTGTCAGGCCGAGCCCGAAGTGCACGAAGAGAACGGTCACCAGCTGTCCCGTGGTGGCGGTGACGCGCATCCAGACCAGGATGCGTACCGCTTGGGCGGGCTCGAAGCGCAGCACGCCCTCCCCTGAGGCCGCGGCCATATACGGTTCGCCTTCTCTCGAGGTGGTAACCGGCGGCTAGTCTAACAGGTAAGAGCCGGGAAACGGCGACCGGTATCCATCCGGTAGACTGAGCGGGACGGCGAGCAACGCGCCACCGCGTGGGTGGTGGGTGTTATGATCGAGCCGGGTCATATATGATCAATCATGCATACAAAATCGGAAGGGAACGGCCATGGGGAAGAGACTTGCTAGCTGGTGCATCGACCACCGCCGCTGGGTCTTCGCGGCGATGCTCCTGCTGGTGGTCGCGCTCGGGGCGTTGATCCCGCGCATCCAGATCGATACCGACCCGGAGAACATGCTGCCGGACGACCAGCCTGCCCGGGTCCTCCACAACAACATCGAGGAGCAGTTCAACCTCCACGACCGGATCGTCGTCGGACAGGTGAATGACAGCCACCCGCAAGGGGTCTTCAACCCGGCATCCCTGGCCGACCACTACAGGCTGACCCACGCCATCGAGGACATCGACGGGGTCATCGAGCGCGACCTGCTCTCCATGGCCGCCGTGGACAACGTTGAGCAGACCGCACCGGGGACCATCGACTACGACTGGCTCCTGGCGGAACCGCCGAAGAGCCAAGAGGAGGCGGACCAGATCCGCGACGCCGTCGAGCGGCTGCCGATGTACAGCGGCACCCTCGCCTCCGAGGACGGCACCGCCGCGGGCATCCTCGTGCCGCTGGAGAGCAAGGACGTCAGCCACCGCGTCGCCAACGAGATCCGGGAGGCGGCCGAGCGCATCGGCGTCGAGGACGAGCTCTACATCACCGGCCAGCCCGTGGCGCAGGATACCTTCGGCGTACAGATGTTCCAGCAGATGGCGATCTCGGCACCGCTGGCGGGGCTCGTCATCTTCCTGGTGATGCTCTACTTCTTCCGCAGCGTCCCGCTGGTCCTCGCACCCATGCTGCTGGCGATGGCCACGGTGATCTCGACCATGGGGCTGCTCATCGGCACCGGCTTCACGGTGCACATCATGAGCTCCATGATCCCCATCTTCCTCATGCCCATCGCCGTGGTCGCCTCCATCCACGTCCTGTCGAGCTTCGCCGACCGGTACCGCCCCGGGGCCGACGCCAAGGCCGTCATGGCCGGCGTCATGGAGGAGCTCTACAAGCCGGTGCTGTTCACCGCCCTGACGACCGCCGTGGGCTTCGCCTCCCTGATCTTCACGCCCATCCCGCCGGTGCAGGTCTTCGGCGGCTTCATCTCCTTCGGGGTGCTCGTCGCCCTGATCCTGACCCTGACCTTCATCCCGGCGTACGCCGGTAGCCTGAAGGCCAAGACGCTCGACAAGATGGCCCGGCGGGTACGCCAGGACCAGGACCAGGAGCACACCTCCCGGCTCTGCTCGGCGCTCGAGAGCGGCGGCCAGTGGGCCGCACGGCGCCGGGGGTGGATCGCTAGCACCCTGGTGGTGCTGAGCGTGGTCGCCGTCTACGGCATCAATCAGATCCAGATCAACGACAACCCCACCCTCTGGTTCAAGGCCGATCACCCCATCCGGGTGGCCGACCGCGTGCTCAACGACCGCTTCGACGGCACCTATGAGGCCTACCTGCGCCTGCGCCAGACCGGCCTCGAGGCGCAGCGCGAGGCGCTGCAGGAGCGCGCCGCCGGCATCACAGCCGAGGCGGCAGAGGCCGGCTACGGCGGGCTCCAGGAGCAGTGGCAGCAGCTCTGGCAGTCGCACGTCCAAGGCGAGGACACCGCGCTCGGTACGCAGCTCGAGTCGCTCGGATCGGCGATCAGTGACCGGCTCTTCACCCTCAGCGCCCCGGAGCGGGCCGACTACTGGGAGCGGCTGCTCGACGCCGTGGAGGAGGCGCGCACCGAGACGCGGGCCTTCCAGGATCCGGCGAAGCTGGCCTGGATCGATGGGCTCGAGCAGTACCTCGTCGACAACGGCTACGTGGGCAAGACCACCTCCCTCGCCGACCTGGTGAAGACCATCAACCGCGAGCTCATCAGCGGTGACCCCGAGGACTACCGGCTGCCGGATACCCCGGGGGGCGTCGCCCAGGCGCTCATCAGCTTCCAGAGCTCCCACCGGCCCCACGACCTGTGGCGCTTCGTGACGCCCGACTACACGGCCGCCAACGTCTGGCTCCAGCTGCCGAGCGGCGACAACCAGGACATGCAGCGGGTCGTCGAGGCCGTGGACACCTACACCGCCGAGCACCCGCCGCCGGAGGGCGTCGAGATCGACTGGGCCGGGGCCACCTATATCAACCTCGTCTGGCAAGGCGAGATGGTGGAGGGGATGCTCCTCGCCCTCCTCTCGGCCTTCGTGGTGGTCCTGATCATGATGATCGGGCTGTTCCGCTCGCTGTCGCTGGGCGTGCTCGCCATGGTCCCGCTGACGATCACCATCGCCTTCATCTACGGCGTCATGGGGCTCATCGGCAAGAGCTACGACATGCCGGTGGCGGTGCTCTCGTCGCTGTCCATCGGCCTGTCCGTAGACTTCGCCATCCACTTCATCCAGCGCGCCCGCACCTCCCTGGCCCAGAGCGGCGAGTGGCGCGGCGCGCTGAGGCAGGTCATGCGCGAGCCGGCCTGCGCCATCACCCGCAACGCGCTGGTCATCGCCGTCGGCTTCCTGCCGCTGCTCGCCGCACCGTTGGTGCCGTACATCACGGTCGGCACCTTCCTGGCGAGCATCATGGCGCTCTCGGCGGTGATCACCCTGCTGGCGCTACCGGCGATTATCACCTTCCGGCCAGGCCTCTTCTTCGCCGAGGCCCGGCGCAAGAGCGGCCAATCATGACAGGAGGTAGCACCATGCACCGAGCTACAGCACAGCCGCATCACCACGCCATCCTGCGCCCCCGGCGGGGCGGCCTCGCCGGGGCCGCCGGCCTCGCCCTGGGGCTGCTCGGCGCAGCGCTCCCGGCGGCGGCCGCCGAGGACGATCCGCCGGACGTGACGGAGATCGTGGAGCGGGCCAACCAGGCGGCCTACTACGCCGGGGACGACGGCCGGGCCCAGGCGCGCATGCGTATCGTCGATAGCCAGGGCCGGACCCAGACCCGGCAGTTCACCATCCTCCGCCGGGACGAGAGCGACGGCGGCGACCAGGAGTTCCTCGTCGCCTTCAGCCGCCCCTCGGAGTACCGGGGCGTGGTCTTCCTGGTGGAGAAGCACCCCGGCAGCGACGACGACCGCTGGCTCTACCTGCCGGACCAGGACCTCAAGCGGCGCATCGCGCCCGGCGACAAGCGCACCAGCTTCGTCGGCGCCCACGTCTTCTACGAGGACGTCTCCGGCCGGCACCTCGGGGACGATCGCCACGAGCTCGTCGAGACTACCGAGGAGTACTACGTGGTGCGCTCGGTGCCCAAGGAGGACGCCGAGGCCGACTTCGCCTCGTACACCACCCGCATCGACCGCGAGACCTACCTGCCGATCATCACCGAGTACCGGGATGAAAGCGGCGAGGTCTACCGGCGCATGGAGAGCTCGAACATCCAGACCGTCGACGGCCACCCCACGCCCATGCGCATGCGCGTCGAGGACGAGGAGATGGGCGGCTACACCGAGGTCCAGTTCCGCGGCCAGGAGTACGACCTCGGCATCCCCGCCGACATCTTCTCCGACCGTAGCCTGCGCAATCCCCCCCGGAAGTGGCTGAGCCGGTAACGGAGGCGCCATGGGCAAGGCAACGACCCAAGGCAACCGCCTGCGCCTCCGGGCCGGTACCCTCGCCGGGCTCACCGCCATGGCGGTGGGCCCGGCCCTCGCCGCCGACGCTGGCGGCGACGCCTGGGCCGACGATACGTGGGGCGAGGAGGAGGAGAGCGGACTGCCCTTCGACGTCAGCGGCTTCGTCGAGCTCGCCGGCGGCTACCATCTCCGCGACAACGAGGCCCTGGACGACGACTACAACCTCGCCGAGCTGCGCGGCCGGCTCGAGATCAGCGGCCACTGGCAGCGCCTCGACTACCGCGTGAAGGCCGACGGCGTCGCGGACGGCGTCGAGGACGAGGTACGCGGCGAGCTGCGCGAGGCGCGGGCCAGCTTCCCCGTCGGCGAGCGGCTCGACATGCGCGTCGGCCGGCAGGTCCTGACCTGGGGGACGGGGGATCTGCTCTTTATCAACGACCTCTTCCCCAAGGACTGGCAGTCGTTCCTCACCGGCCGGGATAGCGAGTACCTCAAGGCCCCCTCGGACGCCGTGCGCGGGACGTGGTACGGCGACGCCGTCACCCTGGACGTCGTCTGGACCCCGGTCTTCGAGCCGGACGTCTACCCCAATGGCGACCGGCTGAGCTACTTCGACACCCAAAGAGGACGGCAGACGGCCGCCTCCCTGCCCACCGAGGACCCTGAGGACTTCCCCGACGACGGCGAGCTGGCGACGAGGCTGTCCGGGCGCATCGGCAGCACCGAGCTCGCCGGCTACTTCTACCGCGGCTTCTTCCCCCGGCCGGGGAAGCAGATCGGGACGGGCAACAACACGGAATTCACCCACGCCCGGCTCAACGCCTACGGGGCGAGCGTGCGGGACCGCATCGGCCCGGGCATCGCCAGCGCGGAGGTGGGCTACTACGACTCGGTGGACTACGACAGCGATCGGGCCATGCAGGTCCCGAACGATGAGGCGCGGCTGCTGCTGGGCTACGACTGGGAGCTCGTCGCCAATCTCAATGTCGGCTTCCAGTACTACGTGGAGTGGCTCCAGGACTACGACGAGCTCAAGGACGCCTATGCGAGGTCCACGCAAGCTGACGAGAGGTATCGCCCCGAGGAGTACCGCGACATCATCACCAACCGGCTGACCTACGCCATCTGGCGGGATAACCTGGTCTGGTCGCTGTTCACCTACTACTCGCCGGCCGACGAGGACTACTATGCCCGCCCGAGCGTCCACTATCGGGTGTCGGACGAGCTCAGCTACACCCTCGGCGGTAACCTCTTCGGCGGTGATGCCGACCACACCTTCTACGGCCAGTTCGAGCAGGACTCGAACCTCTACGGCCGGATTCGTTACCGTTTCTAGGCGCCTATCGCCAAATCCATGACTCCAGAGGAGGAGCCAATATGCTCGAGAACATGACCGTCAACGCCGGACTGCGCATGATCGCCGGGATCGTCGTGGTCCTCTCGGTACTGCTCGCTATCGCCTTCACGCAGGCGTGGCTGCTGCTGACCGTCCTCGTCGGCCTGAACCTGCTGCAGTCCGCCTTCACCGGCTGGTGCCCGGCCATGCCCGTGCTGCGCAAGCTAGGCTTTCCGGAAGAGACCTCGGCAGAGACGTAGACCGCTGCTATGCCTGGGCCCGCGCGCCCCTGCTGCGCAGGAGCCGGGCTCAGGCGCTATCGGCGCAGAAGAGCTCATAGAGGCGCTCCAGCAGCGCCTCGGTCTCCGAGCTAGCCAGCCGATAGTAGATCGTCCGTGACTCGCGCCGGGTCGCCACGATCCCCTCCTCACGCAGCCGGGCCAGCTGCTGCGACAACGCCGGCTGCCGCATCTGCAGCAGATGCTCGAGTTCCCCGACCGAGCGCTCCCCGTCCACCAGGTGGCAGAGGATCATCAGCCGGCGCTCGTTCGCCATGGTCTTCAGGAAGGCGACCGCTTCAGCCGCCTGTCTGTCCATCTCCTCCGGGTCGGGCTTGAGGCGCCCGTCATGCTCAAGCTGCTCGGTATCCATCGGCATTTCCGGCTCCAGACCTACGGATGGCCTCGGCAGGCTTCCTAGCCCTCGAGAGTACGATAATGATAACTGAATCACTTCTTTCTGTCGGGCTTATTGCCCGCGAAGGCCCCAAGGGTGGTTAATCGAGCAACCCCGGAGGGCCACGCGGCGCGTCGAGCCGGAGGACAGGCAATCGCCGCGGCTACAGACCGGTAGCCCCGGCAGGCTCCTCAGTCGAAGACCGCCTCCTGCGAGTAGCCGTCACGCTCCATGAGCTCCCGCAGCCGCTGCAGGCCGTCGAGCTGGATCTGCCGTACGCGCTCGCGGGTTACGCCGACCTGCTCCCCCACCTGCTCCAAGGTGTAGCGCTCATGGCCGTTGAGGCCGAAGCGGCGCTCGAGCACCGCGCGCTGCTTCTCGGTGAGGGCATCGAGCCACCCCGAGAGCTGGTGGATGGTGTCGTCGTTCTCGAGGGCGGTGCCGGGGGGCTCCTGGCTGTCGTCGGGGATGGCGTCGAGCAAGGTCCGGTCCGAGTCCTTGCCGATAGGGATATCCACTGACGTCGTCCCCTCGTTGAGCCCCCGCATGCGGCGGACCTCCTCCGTCGAGCAGTCCATGCCCTCGGCGATCTCCTCCACTGTCGGCTCGTGGTCCAGGCTCTGGGCGAGCCGCCGCTGGGTACGCAGGTACTGGTTGATCTCCTTGATGACGTGGATCGGCAACCGGATCGTACGGGTCTGGTTCATGATGCCCCGCTCGATCGTCTGCCGGATCCACCACGTAGCGTAGGTGGAAAAGCGGAAGCCGCGCTCGGGATCGAATTTCTCCACGGCACGGATCAGGCCCAGGTTCCCCTCCTCGATCAGGTCCAGGAAGCTCAGGCCGCGGTTCATGTAGCGCCGGGCGATCTTGACCACCAGGCGCAGATTGCTCTCGATCATGCGGGCCCGGGCCGCGGCGTCCCCCTGCTGCACGCGGCGCGCCAACGCCACCTCCTCCTCGGCGGTCAGCAGGGAGGCGTGGCCGATCTCGTTGAGATAGATCTGCGTAGCATCCAGGGCGGTACGGCCATCTCCGGCCCTGCGCCCGCTGCTGCCGAGCACGGCTTCCGGCTCCGCTGCTGCCTGCTCGGTATCCATCTCCTGGGCGACCGCCGTCGTCGGCCCCGCCTGGTCAGTATCCCGTCCTGTATCGGACTCAGAGCACGGTGCGTCGCTGATGAATGCCGTATCGAGGGTCATCTCGGACCTCCCTATAGCCGCTTACTGTACCGTGCACCAGGCCTGCGGCCCCGGCGTCGCCGGCGCCGACGCTAGCGCCGGTCCGCTCTCCTCGCCCCCTGCGAGGACCCCTGCTCCGACATCGTATCCTCGGAGAGACTGCAATCGTTTTACGACCAACTCTCCAAGAGGGAATTGATCATCGACGTTCTACGGAATAAAAGATCAAAGAATGAGATGAGGGTTTATTATCAAATTAACAGTAGAATTTTCCGGGCAGGGGTGCAACAGGAAAAAATCTTTTTTATCCCTTACGTTAGAGGGGGGGGATCTATCCCCGTTCTGGGAGATGCGCCTCCGGATCCACCGCCTCGCCGTCGATCCGGATCTCGAAGTGCAGGCTCGCCTCCTCGGCGCCGGGCGAGCGCCCCATCTCGGCAATCTGCTCACCCCTGCCGACCTGTTCACCTTCCTGGACGAGGAGCTCCCGGTTGTAGCCGTAGGCCGATAGGTAGCGCTCATCGTGCATCACGATGATCAGATTGCCGTAGCCACGGAGGCCGCTACCGCTGTAGACAACCTCCCCGGCAGCGGCAGCGCGCACCGGATCCCCCACCGAGCCGCCGATCTGGATGCCGCTCTTGCCGCCACTGTCCGTGGCGTAGGAGCGCTGGACGGCCCCGTCGGCGGGCCAGACCCAGTCGCGCTCGTGGCCGGCCTGCCCATCCGGTGGCGGGGGCGGCTCGCGCGAGCGCGCCTCCGCGGACGTGGCAGCGGTGTCTCCATCGGCGCGATCCGGGCCAGCAGGGGCGTCGGCGTCACTGTCAGGCGGATTGAGCAGGAGCCGGGTGCCGACCTGGAGCTCCCTCGGCCGCCGGATCTCGTTCCAGCGCTTGAGCTGGTCGACCCGCAGGCCGTAGCGCGCGGCGATCTCGCTCAGCGTATCCCCGGGCTGGACCTCGTGGACATAGATCCGGCGATGCCCCTCCTGTCTCAGCTCCCCTTCCCAGAGCGCGGCGCAGCCGGGCACCAAGGCGGCCAGCAGGGCCCAGACGACCGCCACGCGCACGGCAGATGGCTCCATGGCACGGCTACCCGAGCTTCACCCAGAGCGCCCCGAGGAGGAGCAGGCCGACACTGAGCCACCCGAGGCGCTCGACATAGCGCAGCAGCCACGGCTCCACCCGGGCACCCCCCCAGGCTACCAACGCGGCCACCAGGAAGAAGCGTGCGCCCCGCCCCAGCAAGGACGCGAGGACGAAGGGCAGCAGCGCCA
Source organism: uncultured Ectothiorhodospiraceae bacterium (assembly GCA_913055575.1). GTDB lineage: Bacteria > Pseudomonadota > Gammaproteobacteria > Nitrococcales > Halorhodospiraceae > Halorhodospira. Next base: position 8,390 of record CAJXLI010000024.1, on the reverse strand, counting down.
CCCCGCTGGCACCGGCAGCCAGGGTGAAGACCTTGTAGGGGATGGGCGAGAACCCGGCGACCAGCACGATCCAGAACCCCCAGGCCCGGAACCACGATACGGCCGTATGGTAGGCCTGATCGTAGGCGGAAGCCTGGAGCCAGGGGCCGATCCATTCCAGCGCCAGGGCGCCGAGGGCGTAGCCGAGGAGGCCCCCGGCCACGGAGCCCACCGTGGCGATCAGCGCAAAGGAGAGGGCGCGGCAGGGGCGCGCCAGGCTCATCGGCGCCAGCAGCACATCGGGAGGCACCGGGAAGAACGACGACTCGGCCGCGCTCAAGGCGCCGAGGGCCCAGGGGGCGCGCGGGTGGGCAGCCCAGCGGATCGTCCAGCTGTAGAGGGGGCCGAAGATCCGCATCAGGCGCGGCCCTGGCGCATGGGCACGAAGGAGACGCCGGCGACGCGGCGCCGCCGGAGATGCTCGCCTTCGCGATCGACAACGGTCAGCTCCTGGTAGCCAGCGCCACCCAGGGGCGCTACCAGGCGCCCTCCGTCACCGAGCTGCTCGAGTAACGCGGTGGGCAGCGTCTCCGGCGCGGCGGTAACCAGGATGCCGTCGTAGGGGGCATACTCGGGCCAGCCCTCGAAGCCGTCGCCGTGGCGGGTCTGGACGTTGGTAGCCTGCGCCTGGCGTAGCCGCTCACGTGCCTTGCGCAGGAGCGAGCCGAGCCGCTCCACGGTATACACCTGAGGCACCAGCCGCGCGAGGACCGCGACCTGGTAGCCCGATCCGGTGCCGACCTCCAGCACGCGCCGGAGGTCGCCGGCCTCGAGCAGCAGCTCGGTCATGCGGGCCACCACCCAGGGCTGGGAGATGGTCTGCCCCTCGCCGATCGGCAGCGGGGTGTTCTCGTAGGCGCGGCTCTCCAGGGCCTCGTCGACAAACAGGTGCCTCGGCACCGCCCGCAGGGCGCTCAGGACCCGCTCGTCGCCAACGCCCTGCCGCGCCAGGGCGTCCACGAGCCGGTCCTGGGTCCGTTGCGAGGTCATACCGGTCCCTGCCGTATCTCGCTCACGCATCACCAGCTCACTCCATCCAGCCAGCCGCGCACTTGCTCGAGCCCCTCGTGGCGCGTCAAGTCGACCTGGATCGGGGTCACCGAGACGAAGCCGTTGCGCACCGCGTAGAAGTCCGTGCCGGGACCGGCATCCTGCTCGGAGCCCGGCGGCCCCACCCAGTAGATCGTGCGCCCGCGCGGATCCTGCTGCTTGATCACCGGCTCGGCGCGGTGGCGGCAGCCCAGCCGCGTGGCGTGGAACCCCTGGAGCTCGTCCCAGGGCAGATCCGGGACATTGACGTTGAGGATGCTGTCCGCCGGCAGCGGATCGTCCTGGATCTGCTCCAGCAGCTTGACCGCCACCCGGGCCGCCGTCTCGTAGTGGACCGGCGACCAGGTACCGGCAAGCGAGATGGCGATGGCCGGCAGCCCCAGGTAGCGACCCTCCATAGCGGCAGCCACCGTACCGCTGTAGAGGATATCGTCACCGAGATTGGCGCCGGCGTTGATCCCGGAGAAGACCATGTCCGGGTCCGCGTCGAGGAGCCCCGTCAGGGCCAGATGGACGCAGTCGGTAGGTGTGCCCTGGACCCGGTAGCGACCGGGCTCGATCTGGTGGACCCGGATCGGATCCTCCAGGGTCAAGGAATTACTGGCCCCGCTGCGATCCCGCTCCGGCGCCATCACCGTCACCTGCGCCACAGTGCCGAGACGCGCAGCAAGGGTCAGGATCCCCTCAGCTTGGCAGCCGTCATCGTTGCTAATCAGAATATACATCACGCTCCCGCTGGCACCCGAACACACACTTACCGCTCGGACTGGCAGTATAACGTCTCCCGGAGCGGCACCGTTGGGATCGGCATGACTGGAACAGAGGACGGCGCCAACGGCCCGCCAGACGGCGAGGAGGATGAGATGGCCCTCTTCCGCCAGGCCATGGCGGACGTCACGCCCATCGAGAACGATCGTGCCGACACCCGGGCCCCGCCACCACCGCCTCGCCCCCGCCAGCAGGATGGGGACGGGCACCAGGCGGCCGACAGCCTGCCGGAGCCACCGCCAGCGCCGGCAGAGGCGGAGACCGGCGAAGACCTCCTCTACTGCCGGGCCGGCCTCCAGCGGCGCGTCGTCCGGCAGCTGCGCCGCGGCCGCTATCCGCCGGCAGCCCACCTGGACCTGCACGGCTTCAGCCGGCGCGAGGCGTACCGCGAGCTGGCTGCCTTCCTGGCAGCAGCGCAGGCGCAGGGCTGCCAGTGCGTCCGGGTTGTCCACGGCAAGGGACGCGGCTCGGGCTATCGGCAGCCCGTGCTCAAGGTCTCGGTAGACCAATGGCTACGCCGGCGCGACGATGTCCTGGCCTTCGCCTCGGCACCGGCGAGCGATGGCGGCACGGGCGCCGTCTATGTCCTCCTTAGGACGAGCGCACGGCAGGGCTAGCCGGGCGAGCCGAGCCGGGCCCTCACCGGGCCTCAACGGCGTGGCCCGGCTTCAGCTGCCCTCCGCGGTAGCCAGCACCTCCGCCAGCACCGCTGTCGCATACGCCCCCGAGGTCAGCGTAAAAGACAGCTCCAGGGTCGCTGGCTCGGGCCAGCGCCACGCCAGCCAGCGCGGCATCAGACGCAGGGGACGGCGGTCGGCGCGGAGGCCCCGGTCCGCCAGGGCCTCCATGAGCTCGGGCTCCTCGGCGAGGACCGCCGCCTCCAACGCCGCCACCTCCCCGGTCGGGCCGTCACCGCCGACGCCTGGCAGCGGGCCCGTGGGGTGGAGATCCCCCTGGGCGGTACGCCGGTGCAGCTCCGCATCGACGGCCTCAACGGCGAAGTGGCTGCCGCTGCCGTCGAGCAGGGCCCGATCACCGGGCAGGAGCCGATCCCAGGTGGCCTCCGCCACACGCCGGGCGAGCAGCCGGTTGAACCGATCCGAGCGGACGGCGGAGAGGAGCAGCCCGCGGACCGTACGGCCGCGCACGGGCTCGCCGTGCAGGAGCCAGGCCCGAGCCTGCGCCAGGTTGCGGCCATCGCGGCCAAAGCGCTGGGGACCGAAATAGTTGGGCACGCCGCGCCGGGCAATGGCCTGCAGGCGCCGATCCACGGCGCGCCGCGGGGCGTCGACCTCGCGCAGCCGCAGCGTGAAGCGGTTGCCGCTTAGCGCACCGCGGCGCAGCTTGCGGGCATTGCGGACAGCCTCGAGCACGGCGACGCCGTCGGCGAGCTCACCGGGCGCCAGCCCCGGCAGGGGCCTGGGGCTGTGCACAGAGAGCCACTGCGTGGTGACGGCGTGCCGGTCCTTGAGGCCGGCGAAGCTGATCCCGCCCCGGGCGACGCCGGTGCGCTCGGCGAGCAGGCGGGCGACGGCCTCCGTCGTCCAGCCGCGCTTGCACACGCGCACGAGGCAATGCTCCCCCGCCCCCGAGGGCTCGAAGGGGAGCACCTCATCAACGCGGAAATCCTCCGGGCAGGCACGCAGCCGCGCGCCGCCGAGGGGCGCCCCGTGGGCCGGGATCAATCCTGCCCCGGCGCGGGCCCGAGCAGGACGACGGCCATGGCGGCAATGCCCTCGCCCCGGCCGGTAAAGCCGAGCCGCTCGCTGGTCGTGGCCTTGATGTTCACGGCCCCGGCGGGCAGGCCGACAGCCTCGGCCGTGGCCTCGCGCATGGCGTCGACGTAGGGGGCGAGCCTGGGGACCTGGGCGACGACCGTGGCGTCCACGTTCCACGGCTGCCAACCCGCATCGCCGGCCATGCGCCGGGTGGAGGCCAGCAGGGCGGCGCTATCCGCATCCCGCCAGCGGGGGTCGTCGTCGGGGAAGTGCCGGCCGAGGTCGCCGAGGCCGCACGCCCCGAGCAGGGCGTCGGTGACGGCGTGCAGGAGCACGTCGCCGTCGGAGTGGGCCGCCAGGCACCGGTCGTGGGCGATATCCACCCCGCCGAGGCGGAAGCCGGCCGCCTCAGCGCCGAAGCGGTGCACGTCGAACCCGTGCCCCATCCGCATCACGCCGGATCCTCCCGCTGCGTAGCTGCCCGCTGCGCCTCGAGCACGGCGGCGGCCAGCTCCAGGTCCGCCTGGTGGGTGATCTTGAGGTTGCTCGGCTCCCCGGTAACCAGCCGTGGCCACCCGCCGTGCCACTCCACGGCCTGGGCCTCGTCGGTCACCCCGACGCCCGCAGCCAGCGCGGCATCGAGGGCGTCGGTGAGCCGGCGCAGGGGGAATAGCTGCGGGGTCTGCGCCTGCCACAGCCCCTCGCGCGGCACCGTCTCGGCGATACATCCCGCCTCGTCGGCGCGCTTGAGGGTATCGCGCACCGGTGTCGCCAGAAGCGCCCCGTCGGCCGCCTCACCCCCCTCGGCGATGAGCCGGTCCAGCTCGGCAGCACTCAGGCAGGGGCGGACGGCGTCGTGGACCAGGACGCGGTCGTCGCCGTCGGCGAGGCCTGCCAGGTACGCGAGGGCAGCCCGCACCGAGTCGTGCCGCTCCGCGCCACCATCGACGCGGTAGACGGGCTTCGCGGCACGGCGGTCCAGCCCGAGCGCCTCCCAGTACGGATCGTCGGCGGCGAGCGCCACCACCGCCCCGGCGACGCGCGGATGGCCCAGCAACCGCTCCAGGGCCCAGCCGATGACCGGCCGATCCAGGAGCTGCCGATACTGCTTGGGGCGATCACCGCCGCCCATACGGCGGCCGACACCAGCGGCCGGGATCACTGCCCAGAAACGCACGCTCACTCCTCCACCACCTGGTAGAAGACCTCATCCTCACGGATCATGCCGAGCTCGTAACGAGCCCGCTCCTCCAGGGCCTCGGTCCCCTCCTTGAGATTGGCCACCTCCGCGGCGAGGGCCTCGTTACGCGCCTCGGCGCGCTCGTTCTCCGCCCGCTGCTCGGCGACAGCACCGCGCAGCTCCAGCAGCCCGGGTATACTGACCTGGCCGAGCCAGAGCTGGGCCTGGAGCACGAGCAGCAGCAGGCCCAAGGCCGCGATCACCCAGCGCACGGCGCCCCCTGCCGGGCCTCTCCCGCCCGGGCCGGATCAGCAGCGGATGCCCCGCTTGCGGGGCATCGCGTCCACCACCTCACCACTGAGCAGGCCACTCGCTGCAGCGGGACGCACCCGGCTGCCTCAGCCTCCGACCCCGCTGCCGACGCTGAGCGCGCGGCGCCCCGCGTAGCGGGCCTGATCGCCGAGCTCCTGCTCGATACGCAGCAGCTGATTGTACTTGGCCACCCGGTCGGAGCGGCACAGGGAGCCGGTCTTGAGCTGGGTCGCCCGGGTCGCCACGGCGAGGTCCGATATGGCCACATCCTCCGTCTCCCCGGAGCGGTGGGAGATTACCGAGGTGTAGCCGGCCTCGTCGGCCATGCGGATGGCCTCAAGGGTCTCGGTAACCGTGCCGATCTGGTTGAGCTTGACCAGGATGGCGTTGGCGATACCCCGGTCGATCCCCTGGCGCAGGATCTGCGGGTTGGTCACGAACAGGTCATCGCCGACGAGCTGCACCCGGTCGCCGAGGCGCTCGGTAAGCACCTGCCAGCCGTCCCAGTCGGACTCGTCCATGCCGTCCTCGATGGAGACCACCGGGTAGTTGTCCACCAGCCGCGTCAGGTAGTCGGCGAAGCCGGCGGCATCGAAGGTGCGCCCCTCCGAGGCCAGATGGTAGGCCCCGTCCTCGTAGAGCTCGGAGCTGGCCACGTCCAGCGCCAGGGCGACCTCCTCGCCGGGCGTATAGCCGGCCCGCTCGATGGCCTCAAGGATCACCTCCAGGGCGGCCTCATTCGAGGGGAGATCCGGGGCGAAACCGCCCTCGTCGCCCACGCCGGTGGCCAGCCCCCGGTCCTTGAGGACCTGCTTCAAGGCGTGGAAGACCTCGGAGCCGCAGCGCAGCGCCGCGGAGAAGTGGTCGAAGCCCAGGGGCATGATCATGAACTCCTGGATATCGACGCTGTTATCCGCGTGCTCGCCGCCGTTGAGGATATTCATCATCGGCGCCGGGAGCTGGGCCTCGGAGCCCTCCTGCTGGAGGTACCGGTACAGCGGCAGCCCTCGGCTGCGCGCCTCGGCCTGGGCCACGGCCATGGAGACGGCCAGGATGGCGTTGGCGCCGAGGCGGTCCTTGTTCGGGCTGCCGTCGAGATCGATCAGGCGCTTGTCGAGCCCGGCCTGGTCCGCTGCGCTAGCCCCCTCCACGGCTGTGCGGATCGTGGTGTTGATATTGTTGACCGCCGTGCGGACCCCCTTGCCGTTGTAGCGGGCGCCGCCGTCGCGGAGCTCCACGGCCTCGCGGCTGCCTGTGGAGGCCCCGGAAGGGACCGCGGCCCGGCCGAAGCTGCCGTCGTCCAGGCAGACATCGGCCTCTACGGTGGGGTGGCCGCGGGAGTCGAGGATCTCGCGGCCGATGACGCGCTCGATATTCGCCATGATCAGGGGTTCTCCTTATTGCTCAGCGAAGCCTCGCTCCTTCACCGCGCGATCGAGCTCGACCAGCGTGCCCAGCAGCTCGGGCATGCGGTCGAGGGGCCAGGCGTTGGGGCCGTCTGAAAGCGCTCGATCGGGATCCGGATGGGTTTCCATGAACAGGCCGGCCACGCCGGCGGCGACGGCGGCGCGTGCCAGCACCGGCACAAACTCGCGCTGCCCGCCGGAGGCCTGGCCCTGGCCGCCCGGCAGCTGCACCGAGTGGGTGGCATCGAAGACCACGGGGGCGCCGCTATCGCGCATCACGGCCAGGGCCCGCATGTCCGAGACCAGGTTATTGTAGCCGAAGGATACGCCGCGCTCGCAGACCATCAGCTGCTCGTTGCCGACCGCCCGGGCCTTGTCCACAACGTGCTGCATATCCCACGGGGCGAGGAACTGCCCCTTCTTGAGGTTGACGGGCAGCCCGCAGGCGGCCACACGCTGGACGAAATTGGTCTGCCGGCACAGGAAGGCCGGTGTCTGGAGCACATCGGCCACGGCCGCTACCTCGCCGAGCGGGGTATCCTCGTGGACATCCGTGAGCACCGGCAGCTGCAGCTCGCGGCGTACCCGCTCCAGGGCGTGCAGACCCGCCTCTATACCCGGGCCGCGGTAGCTCTGCGCCGAGGAGCGGTTGGCCTTGTCGAAGGAGGATTTGTAGATCAGCGGCACGCCGAGGCCGGCGCAGAGATCGCGCAACCGCTCGGCACTCTCCAGCGCCAGGGCCTCGGACTCCACCACGCAGGGGCCGGCGATCAGGAACAGGGGCTGGTCCAGGCCGGCGCGGAAGCCGCACAGGTCGATGCTGGCCACTGCTCAAGCCCCGTCGTCTTCGCCGTCACGGTGGGCCATGGCGGCTCGCACGAAGCTGGCGAACAGCGGATGCCCATCCCGCGGCGTGGAGGTGAACTCCGGATGGAACTGGCAGCCGATGAACCAGGGGTGGTCCGGCAGCTCCACCACCTCCACCAGCCGGCCGTCGTGGGACCAGCCCGAGAAGCTCAGCCCCGCCTCGGCGAGCCGGTCCCGATAGTGATTGTTGAACTCGTAGCGGTGGCGGTGGCGCTCAACGATGCGCTCTTTACCGTAGATCCGGTGGATCAGCGTCTCCGAGGCCAGGCGGCAGGACTGGCCACCGAGGCGCATGGTCCCGCCCAGCGCGTCCCCCTCATCGCGCTGCTCCACCTCCCCCTCCTCGGTCATCCACTCGGTAACCAGGCCGATCACCGGGTGGTGGGGATGGCGGACGAACTCCGTGCTGTGGGCATTCTCCAAGCCGGCCACGTGACGGGCGTGCTCGATGACCGCCACCTGCATGCCGAGGCAGATCCCCAGGAAGGGCACACGGTGCTCCCGGGCGAAACGCACCGCCTCGAGCTTGCCCTCGATACCGCGCTGGCCGAAGCCGCCCGGGACCAGGATGGCATCGGCGCCCGCCAGCGCTGCGCTGCCCTCGCGCTCCAGGGACTCCGAGTCGACGTAGCGGATATTGATCCGCTGCCGGGTCTGCACGCCGGCGTGGCGCAGGGCCTCGTTCAGGGACATGTAGGCGTCGGTGAGGTCCACGTACTTGCCGACCATGGCTACCGTGACCTCGCCCTCCGGGTGGGCCATGATCTCCACGACGCGCTGCCAGTCGCTCAGATTGGCGGGCGGCAGCTCCAGCCCCCACTTCTCGGCCACGATATGGTCCAGCCCCTGCCGGTGCAGGTCTTCCGGGATCTCGTAGATATTGCCGACATCGAGGGCCGTGATCACCGCCCGCGGCTCGACGTTGGTGAACAGCGCGATCTTGCGCCGCTCCTCCTCGGGGATCGGGTGCGCAGCCCGGCAGACGAGGATATCCGGCTGGATGCCGATGGAGCGCAGCTCCTTGACGGAGTGCTGCGTCGGCTTGGTCTT
>CAJXLI010000023.1 GCA_913055575.1 uncultured Ectothiorhodospiraceae bacterium | reverse complement strand
GCCTCCATCGCCGAGGCCCGGGTGCAGATCAGCGAGGCCGAGCAGCAGATCATCCAGCGCCGCCGCGAGTTCCAGAGTGAGGCCGCGACGAGGCTCCAGGACGTCTCGAGCCGGGTGGCCAGCCTGGATGAGGAGCTGCAGGGGCTTCGCGACACCCTCAGGCGCAAGCAGATCCGCGCCCCCGTCGGCGGCGAGGTCGTCAACCTGCAGGTCCACACCCGCGGCGGCGTGGTCAAGAGCGGCGAGCCGGTGCTCGACATCGTCCCCGACGACGAGGCGCTGATCCTCACCGGCCGCGTGCGCCCGCGCGACGTGGACAACGTCGAGCCCGGCATGGTGACGGACGTGCGCCTTACCGCGTTCAGCTTCCGCTCCACGCCGGTCATCCAGGGCGAGGTCACCTTCCTCTCCGCCGACCGCATCGAGCCGGAGCGCGGCAACGAGCGGCCGTACTACGAGGTCAAGGTCCACGTCTCTGAGGCCGAGCTCGCCAAGCTCCCCGATCAGGCCGAGCTGCGCCCCGGCATGCCGGCGGACCTGATGATCAACACCGGCGAGCGCACGCCCCTGGCGTACCTCGCCAAGCCGCTCACCGACGCCATCGCCCGCTCGTTCCGGGAGAACTGACATGCCGCGCCGTCTACCGACGCCGCCGCTCGCTCTGCTGCTCGGCCTCGCCACGGCCCTCGGCGGCCCGTCGGGGGCCGGGGCCGCCGACAACGCCCAGTACGGTGGCGTGCGGCACCCGGGCGAGGCGCCCCCGCGCGTCGCGCCCGCCACCGAGGGAGACAGCGGTGGCGATGCCGAGGTCGAGGCGGTCGACAGCCTGATGGCGGTCTATCGCGAGGCCCGCTCCGCCGATCCCAAGCTGCGCGGCCGCCGCGCCGAGCTCGCGGCGCTGCGCGATGATCGCCGCGAGGCCCTCGGCGGCCTGCTGCCGAGCCTCAGCGCCAGCGTCGATATCAGCCGCATCAACCGGGACCAGCTCCGGGCGACCACTTCGTACCTCGATGATGAACTCCAAGAAGACAACATTACTCGCGAGTACACCCAGGAGCAGTATCAGCTCAACGCCACCCAGCCGCTCCTTGACCTGCCGGCCTGGCACCGCTGGCAGGGCCAGGACCGCCGCGTCGATGCCGGTGAGGCGGAGCTAGAGGCCCGGCGCCAGCAGCTCATCTACGACGTCGCCGAGGCGTACCTCAACGTCCTCGGCGCGCAGTCCAAGGTAGCGCTCAAGGGCAGCGAGCTCGACCAGGTCCAGGCCCAGCGCGAGCGTATCGAGGCCCTCTACGAGGAGGGCGAGGCCACCACCAGCGAGCGCGCGGAGGTCCGCGCCCGCTACGACCAGGTCCGCGCTGAGCTGCTGCGCGCCCAGGGCGAGGTGGCTACGGCCCGCGAGGCCCTGACGGCGCTGACCGACGAGCCCCACGAGCGCCTCGCCGGGCTGCGGCCGGACGCCGAGCTGCCGAAGGTGGAGCCGCAGGCGCGGCAGCGCTGGAGCGAGCGTGCCGTCACCGGCAACCCGAACGTGGTCGCCGCCCGTGCGCGGACCGAGTCGGAGCAGCGCAAGGCCCGCGCCGCCCGCGCCGAGCGCTACCCGAGGATCAACCTCACGGGCGGGTTCTCGCGCTACGACGACTTCGACGGGACCCGCTTCGGCCGCAACATCGAGGACTGGAGTATCGGCGTGCAGGTGCGCATGCCCCTCTACGAGGGCGGCGCCATGCGCGCCCGGGCGAGCAGCGCCGAGCACCGCCGCGCCCGCCAGGCCCAGGAGCTGGAGCGCGCCCGCCGCCAGGCCCGCAAGGAGGTGCGCAGCGCCTACGAGGGGCTGATGAGCGGGCGCAGCGAGATCGAGGCCTACCGCCTGGCCGTGCGCTCCGCCGAGCGCACCATCGAGGCCATGCGCCAGGAGGTCCGGGCCGGTACGCGGACGGTCACCGACCTCCTCGAGGCGCAGCGCAAGCGCTTCGAGGCCGGCCACGGCCTGGCCCAGGCCCGCCACCAGTACCTGCTCGATATCCTGGCCCTGCGCCGTGCCGCCGGGCACCTCGACGAGCGGGACGTGCGCGCCCTCGACGAGCTGTTCAGCGCCGGGGCGAGCGGCGGGGTACTCGCCCAGGAGCCGTAACAGCCGGTGCGGATTGGTCTGGGCGTTTCAGTCCTTGCTCGGGGGCGGGCAGGCGAGGGTATTGCCGGCATCGGGAGCTACACCTGGCACCTGGGGAACGAGCTGGTGCGGCGAGGGCTCGCCGAGGTCCGGCCCGTATCCTTCCGCTGGCCTGTCGAGACCGGCCTCGTGGGCGAAGTCCCGGGCATTCAGGTGCCGAGCCGATACCATGGCGGGGCGCTCCGGTCGGCGCTGCTGCCCGTGCGGACGCCCGGGGCCAGGGCGATCGAGCGCCGGGTCGATCTCTTCCACGCCCCGGACCACATGGTGCCCAGGCTCCGCCGCGTGCCGGTGGTGGCCACCGTGCACGACGCCATCCTCCTGGCCCATCCGGAATGGTACGACCCCCGGTTCCGCCGCTTGCGGCGTTGGTTGTGGCGGCAGACGACCCGGTGGGCCGACCGGATCGTGACGGTATCCGAATACGCCCGAGCGCAGATCGCCTACCACTTCGATGTGGCACCGGCGTGCATCACCGTCGTCCCGAACGGCGTGGATGACCGCTTCTTCGCGAGGTTCTCCGCAGAGAGCCGGGAGGCGATACGGGCGGAGCACGGCCTGCCCCCGCATTTCTTCCTGACGGTGGGGACCCTGCAGCCGCGCAAGAATATGGAGCGCGTCCTGGCTGCCCACGCGCGGCTGCCGCGTAGCCTGCGCACAGATTGCCCGCTGGTCGTCGTCGGGCGCCAGGGGTGGCAATGCGGTAGATTGGTGGAGCGGCTGCAGGCCGCGGAAGAACGGGGGGAGGCCTACTGGCTCCCGGGCCTGCCCGATCGGGAGCTGAGGGCCTTGATGCAGGCCGCCGAGGCGCTAGTCTTCCCCTCCCTAGCGGAAGGGTTCGGCCTGCCGGTTCTGGAAGCCTTCGCCTCGGGCCTGCCCGTTATCACCTCGAGCACCACGGCCTTGCCGGAGGTGGCAGGCGATGCGGCCCTCCTGGTCGACCCCCACTGCCACGAGGCCATCGCGGGCGCCATGACGCAGGTCCTGGAAAGCCCCGAGCTGCAGGGACAGCTCAGGGCCCGTGGCCGGGAACGGGCCCGGCGGTTCAGCTGGGCCCGCTGCGCGGAGGAGACGCTGGCCGTGTACACAGAGCTGGTGGGCTGATTCCCGGTGCGCGTCCTTCACGTCTACAAGAATTATCTCCCCGAGAGCCAGGGCGGGGTGGAGGAGACTGTCCGGCAGATCTGCCGGACCACCCGGGCGTACGGCGCTACCAACCGGGTGCTGACCCTGAGCGTCGAGGGAGCGGAAGGGACGCTGGCGCGCGAGGAGGCCGAGGTGATCCGCTATCGCCAGGACCTGGAGCTCGCCTCCTGCGGCTTCTCCCTGTCGGCCCTGGCGCACTTCCGTCGACAGGCGCGCCAGGCGGATATCGTCCACTACCACTTCCCCTGGCCCTTTGCCGACCTGATGCATCTGCTGGGGGGTGTCCAGGTCCCCACGGTGGTGACCTACCACTCGGACATTGTCCGCCAGCGGATCCTGGGGCGGCTGTACCGGCCGGTGATGCACCGCTTCCTGGCCCAGGTCTCCAGCATAGTGGCCACCTCCCCGAACTACTTCGCCACCAGCGAGCCGTTGAGCCACTACGCGGAGAAGGTGGAGGTCATCCCCATCGGCCTGGACGAGGGCAGCTATCCGCCCCCGGATGAGGCCCGCAAGGCCGAGCTCCGGGAGGCGGTCGGAGAAGGCTTCTTCCTCTTTGTCGGCGTGCTGCGCTACTACAAGGGGCTCCACATCCTCCTCGAGGCCGTAGCCGGCACCAGCCTGCCCGTTGTCATCGTGGGCTCCGGGCCTGTCGAGGGCGAGCTGCAGAGCCAGGCCCGGCGGCTAGGCCTGACCCAGGTCCAGTTCCTGGGCGAGGTGACGAACGCGGAGAAGATGGCCCTGATGGCGCTGGCCCGGGCGGTGGTCTTCCCGTCCTACCTCCGCTCGGAGGCCTTCGGCGTGACCCTGGTCGAGGGGGCCATGCAGGGCCGGCCCCTGATCTCTACCGAGATCGGCACGGGGACGACCTTCGTCAACCAGGATGAGGCGACCGGGCTCGTGGTGCCACCGGCGGATCCGCGCCGGCTGCGGGAGGCCATGGAGCGCCTGGCCGCGGACCCGGCGTGGGCGGAGGCGCTCGGGCAGGGCGCCCGGGCGCGCTACGAGCAGCGGTTCGGTGGCGACCTGATGGGTCGGCACTACGCGGAGCTGTACCGGCGCCTGCAGCCAGCGCCAGGGGCGTAGCCCGGGCGGGCCCGTATGCCCTCGTGCCCGGTTGCGGCGTAGTTACATCCGGGCGGGTGGCGTGTATAATCTCTGCCCCTATCCTGCTTAGCCGGGGCCCGTGTACGCACGGCCTACAGGCCCAGAGGCCCAGCGCCCAAGCCTGCAGAGGGAGCGAGATGTTGCGACGGGGTAATCAGCCACCGACGAGGCCATGACCAGTCCCGCACCATCCATCGTGCCCGTCCTGCTGGCCGGTGGCTCCGGGACCCGCCTCTGGCCGCTGTCGCGGGCGCAGTGCCCGAAGCAGTTCCTCCCCCTCGCCGGCGAGCAGACCATGCTCCAGGCCACGCTGGAGCGGATCGCCCCGCTGGCGCCGGAGCGCGAGCCGATCCTCGTCTGCAACGAGGAGCACCGCTTCCTCGCCGCGGAGCAGCTCCGTGCGGTCGGGGCCACGCAGCCGACGATCATCCTCGAGCCCGAGGGCAAGAATACGGCCTCGGCCCTGGCCCTGGCGGCGCTGGAGGCGGCCCGGGCCCGACCGGAGGCCAGGCTCCTGGTTATGCCGGCCGACCATACCATCGAGGACCCGGAGGCCTTCCGGACCTCCGTGGCCGCCGGCATCGATGCCGCCGCCGACGGGCGGATCGTCGCCTTCGGCATCGAGCCCCGCTCGCCGGAGACCGGCTACGGCTACATCCGCGCCGCAGCCCCCGCCGGCCAGGAGCCGGAGCCCGTCTCCCTGCTCGCGTTTACCGAGAAGCCGGATGCCGCGACGGCCCGGTCCTTCCTGGCGTCGGGCGAGTACCTCTGGAACAGCGGCGTATTCCTGACGCGGGCCGATGTCTTCCTGGACGAGCTGGGCCGCCACGCGCCCGAGATCCTCCGGGCCTGCCAGGCAGCCTGGGACGAGGCGAGCCGGGACCGGGATTTCTTCCGGGTAGCGCCGGGCCCCTTCAGCGCCTCGCCCGCTGACTCCATCGACTACGCCGTCATGGAGCGTACGGACCGGGGCGTGGTCGTCCCCGTGGCCACCGGCTGGAGCGATGTGGGGTCGTGGTCGGCCCTCTACGAGATCGCCGAGCACGACGCGGACGGCAATGTGCTTCGAGGGGATGTCCTCAACCAGGACAGCCGGGGCTGCTACCTGCGCGCCGAGCACCGGCTGCTGGCCACGGCAGGCCTGGAGGACCAGCTGGTGGTGGAGACCGCCGATGCGGTCCTGGTAGCCCGCCGCGATCGGGCCCAGGATGTCAAGGACATGGTGGCGGCCCTGGAGGCAGCCGAGCGGCCTGAGCCCGTCTGCCACAAACGCGTCTACCGGCCGTGGGGCGCCTATGAGGGCATCGCCCGGGCCGAGCGCTACCAGGTCAAGCACCTGCTCATCCATCCGGGCGCGGAGCTGTCCCTGCAGCTCCACCACCACCGCGCCGAGCACTGGGTGGTCGTCCAGGGCACCGCCCGGATCACCCGCGGGCAGGAGACCTTCCTGCTGGCCGAGGATCAGTCCACCTACATCCCGGTGGGCACGCAGCACCGCATCGCCAATCCCGGCAACATCCCGCTGGAGGTCATCGAGGTCCAGACCGGTAGCTACCTCGGCGAGGATGACATCGTCCGGATCGAGGATACCTACGGGCGCGAGCCGTCTTGAGCCTCGTTGATCTCGAAGCCTGAGGACGACCTATGCCGATGACCGAGCGCGTCGCGACAGGCGGGATCTCGTGGGCGGTCCTGGCCCATTTCGTGCGCCAGGACCTGATCGACCGCTACGCCGGCTCGGTCCTGGGCGGCCTCTGGTCGCTCATCAACCCGCTGGCCAACATCCTGATCTTCACCTTGATCTTCTCCAAGGTCATGGGCGCCAAGATCGAGATGCTCGGCGCCGACGAGTTCGCCACGTACAGCTACAGCATCTACCTGGTCAGCGCGCTCCTAGGCTGGAACGCCTTCCTGGCGACAACGACGCGGCTGACGGCGTTCTTCAGGGAGAACGCCGGGCTGATCGGCAAAGTGCCGGTGAGCATCCCCTGGCTCCCCCTGTACGTGCTCATCAGCGACACGGTCATCTACCTCATCAGCATGGCCTTCTTCGCCGTCTTCCTGGTGGCGATCGGCTTCCCTATCACCTGGCACTGGCTCCTGCTGCCGCTGATTTTCCTCGTGCAGCAGCTCCTGGCCTACGGCCTCGGCTTCGGCGCGGGTACGCTGGCGGTCTTCATCCCCGATGTCCGGGACCTGGTCGGCATCGCCCTGCAGTTCTGGTTCTGGCTCACGCCGGTGGTCTACGTGGTGACCATCCTCCCGGAGTGGGTCCAGGGCTACTACGCGTGGAACCCCCTCTACCAGATCGTCACGGCCTATCGGGACGTCATCATGCACCACCAGCTCCCGGACGGCAGCGTCCTCGTGGCCCTGGGTACCGTGGCCCTGGGCATCGCTGCCCTGGCCCTGTGGGGGTTCCGCCGCCTGGAACGGGACGTCCGGGATCTGATCTGAGGAGCGGCTCGTGATCGAAGCGGACGGCGTGACCAAGCGGTTCAAGCTCTACGAGCATCCGGCTGACCGGCTCAAGGAGAGGCTCCTCCGCCGGCCCCGGCACCAGCTCTATACGGCCCTGGACGGTGTGGGCTTCAGCGTTGCCAGCGGCGAGTCGCTCGGGGTCATCGGCCGCAACGGCGCCGGCAAGTCGAGCCTGCTCAAGGTGCTGCTCGGGGTGTCCCTGCCCGACGCCGGGCGCATCCGGGTCGCCGGCCGCGTCACCGGGCTGCTGGAGCTGGGTACCGGCTTCGATGCCGACATGACCGGCGAGGAGAATATCGTGACCAACGGCCTCCTCCTGGGCATGACCCGCAAGGAGCTGGCAGCCAAGCACGACGCCATCGCCGCCTTCTCGGAGCTGGGCCATTTCCTGCGCGAGCCGCTGCGGACCTACTCCTCCGGCATGATCATGCGGCTGGCCTTTGCCGTGGCCATCCACGCCGATCCGGACACTTTTGTCGTGGACGAGGCCCTGTCCGTGGGAGATGCTCCCTTCCAGCAGAAGTGCATGGCCCGTATCCGCGCCTTCCAGCGCGACGGCGGCAGCCTCGTCTTCGTCTCCCACGACCTGAACGCCGTCAAGATGCTCTGCGACCGCGTGCTGGTCCTGGAAGAGGGGCGCCCCCTGTACCTCGGGGCGCCCGAGGAGGCCGTCAACGTGTATAATGCGCTGATCGCCGGCCAGGAGACGGCCGGCCTCGGCGAGCCTGCCGGCCTCGACCCCTACGGCAGCGGAGAGGTAGTCATCACCTCGGCGGCGATGCGCGGCGAGAGCGCCAACGAGGAGGTCTTCACCTCCGGCGAGACTGTAACCGTGGCGGTCCAGATCACCGCCCGCGAGGCCGTCACGGGCGTCACCCTGGGCATGGTGATCCGGGACCGGTTCGGGCAGGATATCTTCGGCACCAACGGCTACTACCTCGGCCACCTCCTGGCGGCCGAGGCGGGGGAGACCCGGCACTGCCGGTTCCGCCTCCCCCTGGATATCGCCCCCGGCAGCTATACGCTGAGCCTCGCGCTGCATCAGGGCATGGCCCACACCGAGCAGTGCTACCACTGGTGGGACGGCGTGCTGCGCTTCGACGTATCCGGTATCCGCGGCGTGCCCTTCAGTGGCGTCTGCAACCTCCACCCCGTTCTGGAATCGGCCGACTAGGCGACTAGCGCCATGTTCAAGCGCACCAATCCCGATATCGACTACGACGCCCTCGAGCGGCGGGTAAACGAGATCCTGGCGTCGACCGAGGCGTCGGCCCCGGAGGCGCTGCCCGAGTGGCCCACCCGCACGCCGCCGCCCGAGACCCTGTGG
The DNA here is from genome assembly GCA_913055575.1 of uncultured Ectothiorhodospiraceae bacterium. Classification (GTDB taxonomy): domain Bacteria; phylum Pseudomonadota; class Gammaproteobacteria; order Nitrococcales; family Halorhodospiraceae; genus Halorhodospira. Next base: position 17,011 of record CAJXLI010000023.1, on the reverse strand, counting down.
TCGCGGGCGCGCCGGACCGCGCACCGGATGCGCCGATGGCCCGTGGTGGGGCGGGGCGCCCAGTGGCTGATCGAGAAGACCCGGCCTTTCCGCCCATTCGGGATCCGCAGCGAGCTCAAGGACCGGGCCCGGTACGTTGTGCTCCGCCTGCGTGGTTGGCCGGTCGTAGGGCCTGTGGTGGGCTGGGGCGTCGGCCTGGTGCGCGTGGGGCACACCCGCGTCCTCCTCGGTGAGCTCCAGGCGCAGCAGGAGCGCCTGGAGCAAGACCTCCAGGATCATGCCCAGCGCATCGAGGGCCTGCGGGCAGAACTAGACCCGGTCACCGCGGCCGTTGAGCAGCGCCGGCGCGAGGTGCAGCAGCTGCGCGAGCGCGTCACCCTCCAGACCGGCAGCGGGGCCGCCGGGCCGGCTACGGAAGGTGACGGGGTGGGTACCGCCCACGGCTCGACGGCCGTGGACCCGGCCCTGGATGCCTTCTACGAGGCCCTGGAGGACCACTTCCGCGGCTCGGAGGCGGCGATCGAGGCGAGCAGCCACGCCTACCGCCCGTGGATCGAGGACTGCGCCCCCGTCCAGGCCGGCATGGCCGTCCTGGACCTGGGCTGCGGCCGGGGGGAGTGGCTCGCGGCCCTTGCGGCGGCGGGCCTGCCCGTAGAAGGGGTCGAGACCAACCCGGTAGCGCTCCAGCGCTGCCGGGATCGGGGCCTGCCGGTCCACGAGGCGGACCTCTTGGACGCGCTGCAGGGCTACGGGGCCGAGAGCCTCGGGGCCATCACGGCCTTCCACGTGGCCGAGCACCTGCCCTTCCCGCGGCTGCTGACCGTGCTCCAGGAGAGCCTGCGGGTGCTGGCGCCGGGGGGGCGGCTCGTCCTCGAGACTCCCAACCCCGAGAACCTCAACGTGGGCGCCCACACCTTCCACCTCGACCCGACCCACGTCCGGCCGCTGCCCCCCTCCCTGCTGGCCTTCGCCGCAGAGTACCTCGGCTTCGCCCACGTCACCGTGGAGCGCCTCCACCCCGTCCCCGACGCCTACCGGGCGCCGGAAGAGGGGGCCGTGGCCACCCATGTGAACGCGCGCCTTTACGCCCCGCAGGACTACGCCCTGATCGCGACCAAGGGCGAAGAGGAGGGCCGGACGCCGTGACGCCGCCAGGGCAGGGCATCACAGCGGTCCACCAGTTCCACGCCGGTGCCGCCCACGGCGATGGGGTCACCAATAGCATGCTCTTCATCCGCGCCTTGCTGCGGGAGCTTGGCTACGACGCCCAGATCTTCGCCGGCACGGTCCCGCCCGAGCTGCGCGGCACCATCCGGCCGTACACCGAGTACCGCAGCCGGCCGGGCCAGATCCTCCTGCAGCACCACTCCATGGGCCACGACCTCGGGGGCTGGCTGGCCGGGGTGGCGGACCCGCGCATCCTCGTCTACCACAACATCACCCCGCCCGCCTTCTTCCCGGACGGCTCCATCGAGGCGAGCAAGGCCGAGCAGGGCCGCGCGCAGCTCCACGCCTGGGCCGGCGAGGTCAGCGGGGCCATCGCCCTGTCCCGGCTCAATGAGGCGGAGCTCGTCGAGGCCGGCTACGCGCCGGTCCGCAACTTGCCGCTTCTCCTCGACGCGGCCACCATCCAGGCCCGCCCTGCCGCCGCCGAGCCGTGGCCGGGGGAGCAGCGCCTGGTCTTCGTGGGCCGGATCGCCCCCAACAAGCGCCAGGACCTGCTCGTGGACATGATGGCGCACCTGCGCCGCCTGGACCCGGACCGGGACCGCCGGCTCATCCTGGCCGGCCGGGCCACCGACGCCGGCTACCTGGGCCGGCTGCAGGCGCGCATCGAGCAGCTGGGCCTGGCGCGCAGCGTCCACATCCCCGGCAAGGTCTCGGACGGGCAGCTCTACGGCCTCTACGACCAGGCGGACCTGTTCGTGTGCGCCAGCGATCACGAGGGCTTCGGCATCCCCCTGATCGAGGCGCAGGCCCGCGGCGTACCGGTCCTCGCCCGGGCCACCTCCAATGTGGCCGATACCGCCGGGGCGGGCGCGCTCCTGCTGACCGACGGCACGCCGGCGGAGCTGGCGGCGACGGCCCGGTGCATCCTCACGGACGCGGACCTGGCCGCCCGCCTGCGGGCCGGGGCGCGGCGCAACCTCCACCGCTTCGACCGCGCCCGGCTGGCCGCCGAGCTGGACCGCTTCCTCAAGGAGCGCTACGCGGCCGTCGCGCCCCACCCATCCCGAGCCGGAGCCGGAGGAGACTGAGCCTATGCAGCCCCGGGCAGTCCACCAGTTCCTGCCTGCCTGCTCGCCGGGCGACGGCATCGGCAACGGCGCCCTCTACACGCGCCGGCTGCTGCGCGAGCGGGGGCTCCACGCCGAGATCTTCGCCCTGTCCATCCACCCGGCGCTGGCGGACGAGGTCTGGCCGTTCCACGCCTACACCGGCGCGGCGGACCAGGTCCTGCTCATCCACCACGGCCACGGCAACCCCGTCGAGGAGCAGCTCCGCCGGCTCCCGGACCGGAAGATCCTCGTCTACCACAACATCACCCCGAGCCGGTTCTTCGCCGCGGACGACCCGATCCAGTCGGACCTCGCCCTCGGCCGCGCCCAGCTCGAACGCTGGCGCGAATGGCTCACCGGCGCCATCGGCGATTCCGAGCACAACGCCGACGAGCTGCGCCAGGCCGGCTACGAGCCCGCGACCACCGCGGCCATCCCCCTGCTGGTGGACCTCCAGGGCCTCCGCGCCCGGGAGCCGGATACGGCCACGGTGCGCCGCCATGAGGGGCGGCGCAGCGTCCTGTTCGTCGGCCGGCGCATCCCGCACAAGAACCAGGCCGCCCTCCTGCAGGCCTTCCAGCGCCTCCAGGGCCTGACGGCCCAGCCCACCGAGCTCATCCTGCCCGGCGGCGGGAGCCCGGACTACGTGGCCGAGCTGGAGGCAGCCGTGGCGCGCATGGGCCTGGGCGACCGCGTCCACATGCCCGGCAAGGTGATCGACGCCGAGCTGGCCGGCTACTTCGCCGCCGCCGACGCCTACGTAAGCCTGAGCGAGCACGAGGGCTTCGGCATGCCCCTGGTCGAGGCCATGGTCTACGATCTCCCCGTGCTCGCCTACGCCGCCGAGGACAGCAGCGTGGCGGAGACGGTGGGCGAGGGGGGCCTGGTCCTCGCCGATGCCGAGCCCGGCACCGTGGCCGGGACCGTGGCGACCCTCTTCGAGGAGCCGAGCCTGCGCAGCCGCCTCATCGGCAGCCAGCGCCGGCGCCTGGCCGAGTTCGAGCCGGAGCGCATCCAGCAGCGGCTGGATACCTTCTTCCAGGGCCTGGGCCTCCCCCTGCCCCCCGCGCCTGGCGGGGCCGAGCCCGCCCCCCCACGGCTCCGGTACCGGGTCGAGGGGCCCTTCGACTCCAGCTACAGCCTGGCGCTGCTGAACCGGGAGACCGCCCGGCACCTGGACGAGCGGCACCCCGGCCAGGTGGGCCTGTTCGCCACGGAGGGGCCCGGCGAGGTGGACCCGGACCCCGGCTTCCTCCGCCAGGCCCCGGCCATCGAGGCGCTCTGGCACCAGGGGCGCGCCTGGACGGGCGCGGACTTCGTGACCCGCCTGCTCTTCCCCCCGCGGGTGACGGGCATGAACGGGCGCTTCCGCGTGCTGAGCAGCTACGGCTGGGAGGAGAGCGGCCTCCCGCCGACCTACCGGGAGCAGTTCAACGCCCACCTCGACCTCGTCACCACCATGTCCGAGCAGGTGAGCGGCGTGCTCCGCGACAACGGCGTCCGCACGCCCATGGCGAGCGTGGGCGTCGGCACCGACCACATCCTGCGCGTCGCCCCCGACGCTACGGACCTGCCCGAGCTGGGCGCGGGCCTGCGCCTGCTGCACATCTCCTCCGCCTTCCCCCGCAAGGGCGTCGACAGCCTGCTGCAGGCCTACGCCCGCACCTTCAGCAGCGCCGATGACGTGGTGCTGGTCCTCAAGACCTTCCCCAACCCCCACAACACGATCGAGGACCAGCTCCGGGCCCTGGCCGCGGACTACCCCGACCACGGCCGTATCACCCTGATTAACCGGGACCTGGCCGACGAGGCCGTGCGCGCCCTGTACACCGCCTGCCACGCCCTGGTGGCCCCGAGCCGGGGCGAGGGCTTCGGCCTGCCCATCGCCGAGGCCATGCTGCACCAGCGCCCGGTCATCACCACCGCCCACGGCGGGCAGCGGGACTTCGCCCGCCCGGACACCGCCTGGCTGGTGGACTACCGCTTCGAGCGGGCGCAGACCCACCTCGGGCTGTGGGACAGCGTCTGGGCCGAGCCCGATGTCGACGACCTCGCCCGGCACCTGGCCGCCTTCTACGCCCGCTACCGCGACGGCGACCTGGCCGCCTGGACCGCGGAGCGGGTCCAGCGGGCGGCAGGGCTCGTGCGCGAGCACTACACCTGGCCGGCGGTCGTCCAGCGCCTGGAGCGCGCCTGCGCCCGGCTGCCGGAGGCCCCGGCGCTGGCCCCCCGGCCGCGGGTGGGCTGGGTGACCACCTGGAACGCCCACTGCGGCCTGGCCACCTACGCCCAGCAGCTCCTCGCCGGCACCGAGCTCCGGCCGTGGATCCTCGCCAACCGCGACACCCAGCGGGTCGCGGCCGACGGCCCGGAAGTAGTCCGCTGCTGGGCGAGCGCTGGCGTGGATGACCTGGGCGAGCTGCTCGCGGCCATCCGCCAGCGGGCGCTGGACCAGGTCGTGATCCAGTTCAACTTCGGCCTCTTCGGGCTCGAGGCCCTGCGCCGGCTCATCGCGCGCCTCCACGAGGCCGGGGTGCAGGTGTTCCTGTTCGCCCACTCCACCGCTGACGTCGACATCGGCGACCAGCACAAGAGCCTGCGCCAGCTCCAGCCGGAGCTCAGCGCCGTCCGCCGGGTCTTCGTCCACGGCCCCGCCGACCTCAACCGGCTCAAGGCCATGGGCGTGGTCGGCAACACCTCCCTGTTCCCCCACGGCGTGGCCCACGCCAGCGTGCCCGCGCCCGCCGGCGGCCACCCCGCCAGCGGCCTGGCCGGCAAGACGGTCATCGCCACCCACGGCTTCCTGCTCCCGCACAAGGGGCTGCCCCAGCTCATCGAGGCGGTGGCACGCCTGGCCCGGGCCCGGCCCGATGTGCACCTGCTCATGCTCAACGCCGAGTACCCCGACCCCGCCTCCGCCGAGGAGCGCGAGGCGTGCCGGGCCGCCATCCGCCGGAACGGGCTGGCCGAGCAGGTCACGCTGCTGACGGATTTCCTCGCCGAGAGCGAGCTCCTGACCTGGCTCGGCCAGGCGAGCGTGGTGGTGTACCCGTACCAGGGGACCCAGGAGTCGGCCAGCGGCGCCGTGCGCTGGGGGCTGTCCGCCCGCAAGCCCGTGCTGTGCACGCCCCTGCCCATTTTCGAGGATGTCGCGGAGGTGGTGGGCTTCCTGCCCGGCGAGGATCCGGCCGCCATCGCCGCGGGCATCGCGGACCTGCTCGACAATCCCCGGGCCCGCCGGCAGCAGGAGCAGCGTCAGCGGGACTGGCTCCAGGCCCACGACTGGCGGCGCCTCCGCCGCCAGCTGGAGGGCTGCCTGATCGGCCTGCACCGGGACCGGCTCGACGCCGTCACTGGCCAGGGCGGCCCGGGCTAGGGCCGGCGTGGCGTGGCCGGGCGGAGGTGGTACGATGCCGGGGCCACCCAGCGGAGGAGAGGAGGAGCCTGTGCCCACCGCCCTGATTACGGGCATCACCGGCCAAGACGGTGCCTATCTCGCGCAGTACCTGCTGGAGCGGGGCTACCGCGTCTACGGGGCCTACCGGCGCCTGAGCACTCTCAACTTCTGGCGCCTCCAGGCGCTGGGCATCGCCGAGCACGAGCGGCTTGAGCTGGTGGCGTACGACCTGACCGACCCCACGGCCGCCGTAAACCTCCTCGCCCGCCTGCGCCCGGATGAGGTCTACAACCTCGCGGCCCAGAGCTTCGTGGGCGCCTCCTTCGACCAGCCCGTGACCACCGCCCAGATCACCGGCCTGGGGGCCCTCCACCTGCTGGAGGCCATCCGCGCCGTCGACCCCGGCATCCGCTTCTACCAGGCCTCTACCTCGGAGATGTACGGCCGCGTACGGGCCGTTCCCCAGGACGAGACGACGCCCTTCTACCCGCGCAGCCCCTACGCCACGGCCAAGGTCTACGCCCACTGGGCTACCGTCAACTACCGCGAGGCCTACGGCCTCTACGCCGCCGTCGGCATCCTGTTCAACCACGAGTCGCCGCTGCGCGGCACCGAGTTCGTGACGCGCAAGATCACCGACGGCGTCGCCCGGATCGCCCTCGGCGACGACCGTCCCCTGGAGCTGGGCAACCTCGATGCCCAGCGCGACTGGGGCTACGCCCCCGAGTACGTCGCCGGCATCCACCGCATGCTCCAGCAGCCCGAGCCGGACACCTACGTCCTCGCCACCGGCACCACCCACACTGTGCGGGCCTTCGCCGAGCGGGCCTTCGCCGCCGCCGGCATGGCCCTGGAGTGGCACGGCGCCGGCGCGGCCGAGCGCGGCCTGGACCCCGCCACCGGCGCCGAGCGCGTGCGCGTCAACCCGGACTTCTACCGCCCCTGCGAGGTGGACCAGCTCATCGGCCACCCGGCCAAGGCCGAGCGCGAGCTGGACTGGCGCCCGGCTACCGACCTCGACGGGCTCTGCAGGCGGATGGTGGAGGCCGACCTGGCCCGGCACGGGGCCGGTCACGCGTGATACGGAACCGCGTACCTGCCCCAGGGGCGGAACGGAGAGGCAACGATCGACCATGGCGCCGCCAACCGTCTTCCTGACCGGCCCGCGTAGCTTCACCGCGGGCCACCTGATCCCGCGGCTGGAGGCCACGGGCATGGCCGTGGTGCCCTTCGCCGGCGATGTCACCGACGCCGACGCCCTCGAGCGCGCCGTCCACCGGGCCGCCCCCGACTACGTCGTCCACCTCGCCGCCCTGAGCTTCCCGCCGAGCGCCACCGGCGCCGAGGTCTACGCCGTCAACACCGTGGCCACCGAGCGCCTCCTGGCCGCCTGCGGCGACCTCGCCCGGCCCCCGCGCCGGGTCCTGGTCCCGAGCACGGGCCACGTCTATGGCCGCCCGGACCCGGAGCGGCGCCCCGTCCCCTTCCACGAGGGGCTGTGCCCCGCCCCCCGCGGCCACTACGCCAACAGCAAGCTCGCCATGGAGCACCTCGCGGCGGGCCACGCCGGCCGGATGCCGGTGGTGCTGCCGCGGCCCTTCAACTACACGGGCCCGGGGCAGGCGGAGCATTTCTTGATCCCCAAGCTGGTGGCCGCCTACCGGCGCTGGGACCCGGAGCTGCGCCTGGGCAACACCGACGTGGCGCGGGACTTCAGCGACGTCCGCTGGGTGGCCGAGGCCTACAGCCGGCTCCTGCAGGCCGACGGCGCCGCGGGACCGGTCAACGTCTGCTCCGGCCGGGCTTGGCCGCTGCAGGCCGTCCTCGACCACCTGGCCGCCCGCACGGGCCACCACCCCGTCATCCAGCGGGACCCGGTCCTCACCCGCGACGACGACCCGCCCGAGGTCCGCGGCGACCCGGCCCGGCTGCATCGGCTCCTCCCGGACCTGCCGGGGCCGCCCCCCCTGGCAGCCACCCTCGACGCCATGCTCGAGGGCGGCGCCCCCGCGTGATGCGGGAACTGTCATATGACGCAGCTAGACGGAGACCACGTTTCGGGTTAGGGTCAAATATGGATGCTCAGTAGAGGTGCCCTATCAAAAACCCCGCGATACGGGCCTTGACAGGCTTGAGGGCTGCACCTAGCCTCCTTAAAAAGCCTGCAAAGCATCCCACCAGATTGCAACAGGGAACGCATGTGTAGACTCCACCGGGGAACACCGTTCGGCTCGAGACGGCTTGCCCACCTGGCGGGGCTGGAAAGACGGACAGGGAATGGCGCCTGGCGCCCCGTTGTATAAGCAGCAAACTTCTTGCAAGGAGAGTAGTCAATGGCATTGACACCCGAGCAGCGCACTGACCTCGCGAAGCTGTACATGGCCACCTTCGACCGGGCCCCGGACGCCGACGGGTTCGGTTTCTGGGAGAACGAGCTGGATACGGGCGGGAGCCTCCTGGACGTGGCCCGCTCCATGTTCGTATCCGATGAGGCGCAGGACATCTACGGCGGCCTGGGGACGGAAGAGCTCGTCGACACGGTCTACGACAACCTCCTCAACCGGGCGCCGGATCAGGAGGGCAAGGACTACTGGGTCGGCCAGCTGAATGATGGTGCCGTCTCCAGGGCCTACTTCGTCGAGGCGGTCATCAACGGCGCCGAGGCCAATGACACCGAGCAGGGCCAGAAGGACGCCCAGCTTATTGAGAAGAAGACGGCCGTCGCCCAGTCCTTCGTCGACGAGAACCTGAACGACCTCGACGAGGCCAAGGCCATCATGGATCAGGTCGAGGCCGGCAAAACCGTTGAGGAGATCCAGGCGGAGCTAGCCCGTTATCCCGTGGGCGAGACCGACACGCTTACTGAAGGCCTCGACGACCTCACCGGCACTGCCCAGAACGATTTGTTCCGCGGCCAGGTAGAGGAGGGGGGCACCACGACGTTCGAGAGCGTCGATATTATCGACGGCGGTGGCGGCGATGCCGACGCCCTGGATGTTCGAATCCTCGGTTCTGCGCCCGACGCTTCGGCTGATGGCGCTGATGATGCACAGGCTCCCGACATCGACACCTCACCTGTCATCGACAATGTCGAGCAGATTTTCCTCCGTAACCGGGGTGACGGCTACGTTCTCGATGCTACCGACATTAACGGAACGGAGCAGTTCTGGCTTGAGGACTCCACCCAAAATAGCCTCACCGGCATCGTGAACCTCGACAGCGATGCGCTGGACAATGCGGCCTTCGGACTGGATAACGCCGAGAGCTATTACTACCTTGGCTTCAATGACGCGGCCGTGAGCGGCTCCGACGATGCGGTCGATCTGGTCGTGACGGGCGGCAGTGAGGCTGAGGTTGCGTTTGGCCGGACCGGCGGCGGTTACTCCACGAATGGCGGCATCGAGACCGCGAATGTCGAGTCTACCGGCGTTTCTGCCAATGCGATTGCCTTCCAGGGCGACGAGGATTTGAGCACCGTCAACGTCACCGGCGATCAAGATCTGACTCTGGTGACAGACGTAAATGTCGTGGGGACCGTTACCACCATTGACGCCGGCGGCGGTGCGAACAGCAGCGCCTTCACCGGTGATCTGGATGCTACCTTCGGCGGGGCCGACTCCATCGATGCCAGCGGGGGCGTGACCTTCGTCGGCGGTGAGGGCGACGACGTTGCCAATATGGGCAACCTCGACGTCGCGAACGCTGACGCCAGCGACAGCATCGACGTGTCTGCAGGCCTGGGGAACGACACTGTCAATCTCGGCACTGCGGTCGATGGCTTGAGTGACGATTTCGACGGCACGATCAGTCTCGACGGCGGCGACGGCGCTGGAGACGAGCTGACTGCCTCGGTCAGCGCTGATGGTGATTTCGGTAAACTGATTGGTCTGGACGCGGTGTCCATCGAGAGCATCGAGGCGTCGACGCTGACCGTGACCGGCAGCGGTACCCTCGACTTCAACATGGCCGATCTGGGGAGCGTCACCGACTTCGGCTTCATCGGTGGTAGCAGCGGCGATACCGACGTAACCGCGGATGCCGGCGATCTGACTGAGGACTTCTCGCTGCGGATCGACGGCGACCTGGACAAGAACACCGAGCTTGGCGTCACCGTCAACGATATCCGTGACGCGCAAGACAGCCTCGAGCTGAACCTGAACGGTGACAACGCCAGCGAGTTTACCGTTAGCGGTAGCGGCGACACCTCGGTAGACGTTGGCGGGGCTACAGTCTCCAGCAGCCTCAGCAGTAGCTCCGCAAACGCGGAGAATCTGGCTCAGAAAATCGGGGCGCTGGCCAGCGTCCGTGACGTTGCCGTTGAGGACTCCACGGTCACAGTGTTCGGGGCCGAAGGCAGCGATGTCAGTCTTTCCAGCTCGAGCAATTTGGATGATTCGGGGACTAACGACATCGCCACGACGGATGCCGGCGCTGCCGCTCTGAACTCAGCGGTTGCGGATGATGGCGTCACCGAGCTGACGATCAACTCGAACGCCGAGGCAGCACCGGTATCTGGCCTGGATGAGTGGGCCAACGAGGTTGGCGCTATCTCCTCCAAGGATAAGGACGGTAACAACGTCCTGCAGACGTTGAGCGTGACGGCGGCGGCGAACGTCGCTGCGGCGTCCCTCGCGATGGCCAAGGGGTCTCAGGACAGCACCGATGTCTTCACGTTCGACCTGTCCGGTGCAGGTGCGGCTGATCTCGGGACCGACGGCGCCGTTGAGACCGGCGAGTACACCAACGAGATCGCCATCAACAACACCGGTTCCGGCGACCGGCGGATCAACCTGGATGGTAATGCCGGTGACCTGAAGGCGGCCAGTGGAACGAATCAGGCGGCTGGTGAAGGCGTCACGGTCAGCGGTGATGGTTCCGGTACGGTCTTCGTGAAGGCGGACGATGCCGTCCTGAACACACTCGCCATCGACGGCACCGGGGCAGGTGCCACGGTCGCCGCTGAAGTGATCGAAAGTGGTAGCGGGGACGTCGACGCCGCGAACTTCAGCGGTGTGGATCAGATCCTGCTGTCGGACGACATCCTGAGCAGTGGTGAACAGACGATCTCCAACATCGCCGCCGACACGACCGTTAAGATCACCGCGGATCAGAGGCCCAAGACGCTCACCCTCGAGGGGGCGGACAACAGCCTGTCGGTCGCGCTGGCTGGCAGTGGTGATCTGGGCTCCGGCGTGCTGGATATCGACAACGTCGAGAACCTGACGGTGTCCGCTGATTCCGGTGGCGACGACACCACTTACAGCGTCGCGTTCATCGATCTTGTTCAGGAGCAGCCGGCATCGCCGTTTGTCGTGTCGGACATGACCCTGGAAGCCGCTGCTGACACGACGCTCGACATCGGGTTTGTGAACCTGGACACCGATACCGGCAGCGCTTTCGACTTCGATGTCACGCTGACCGGCGACGGTAATGTGGAGCTTGACAAGGTTCGTGACGTAGACAGCGCTGGTAGTGACGACGGCATCGGGACCCTGTCCATCACGGCCGACAACGGCGGTACCGTGGACCTGGGTAGCGGCTTCAACGTTACGACCAACTCCATGGCCAACGAGGCTACGGTCGTCGGCGCTAACAGCATCTCCGACGGTACAGTAGACACGCTGACCGAGACCGTGACGGTTGATGCGTCCGGTGCCGGCGATACGGTCACGGCTGGCCTGGCCGGTGAGAACGTGACCTTCACCGGCGCGACCGACGCCGTGAACGAGGGGTACTTCATCGCGAACGACACGCTGGATGTGACCGGCGGTAGCGAAGACGACACCTTCGTCTTCGACGAGACGTTGAGCTCCGGTGAAGAGGCCGAGTTCACGGTGACTGGTAATGGCGGTGCTGACCAGTTCAACGTGAACTACGACGATGCGTTGGGTGGCAAGTACCAGCTCAGCATCACCGACTGGTCCAACGACGATACGTCGAATATCAACGCCGTGACGGTGCAGAAGTTCGATGGTGCCACCCAGGCTTCGAGCCTGCTTCAGGATGCCGGCGTCGGTAGCAGCATTACTGCGTCGGATGTCGACCTCGTGTCGTTCGCGAACGACGGGGACTCTGACGACGACCCGACGGCCGTCACCTACGACGGCAGCACCTACGCGCTCGTCGGGCCGTATACTGCGGGCTTGCAGTACACAGGTGACGCGTCGTTCGGCGACGGAGAGATCCTGATGGAGATCCAGGGCGTGCAGCTGGACAGCGCGCAGCTGGAGGATTTCTTCGTCGGGTAACCGGATAACGGCACAGCCGTTTGAGGTAGCTATAGGGGCCGGTCCTTCGGGGCCGGCCCTTTCTATTCGTGCGCTAGACACCTGTTTGTGCCGCGACGGAGTGCCGGAACATTGTTGAACCCTCTCTGGTGGGAAGGATGACAGCGCAGACCGATCGGGACCGGAAAGTCGTCTTCCTGTCGCCCGCCTGCGTGCTGGACACGCGCAGCGGGGCGGCGGCATCGATGCGGACGGTGCTGAAGTGGCTCGCGGATAGTGGGTGGCAGAGCTACTCGCTCGGGGCGACCATCTTCGACGGCCGTTATGAGTACCCGACGGGGCAGGTGATCGGCCCGGAAGCCACGAACCCGGCGCACAAAGGGAAGTGGCTGGAACTGGATCGCGACGGCGTCAAGCACCTGCTTTTCAACACCCAGAGCACCCAGGGGCGACACCTGACGCGCGACGAGGCGCAGCGGGTCGTTGCCGGGACCGAAGAAAGGCTGGCGAGAATCAAGCCCGACGTGATCCTCGGCTACGGTCAGGATTCCGTGTCACAGACGCTGTGGAAGCGCGCGCGCCGCCATACCAAGGCCCTCATCTTCTACCTGGCGAACGCGAACTACAGCGACAGTGCGCTGTTCTCAGAGTTCGACAAGGTCCTGTGCCCATCGGCCTATCTCGCGCAGTCCTATAGCGAGACGTTGGGGATCACGGCGGACGTGTTTCCGACCCCGGTCGACGACCGGATGTACAGCCCGCCGGAGGATGTGATGCCCGTTGCGCATAGCGCGGCGCGAAGGGACGGTTTCATTACGTTCGTGAATCCCGTTCCCGAGAAGGGCGCGACACTGGTGTTCCAGCTCATCAAGTTGGCGGCCCAGGAGCGGCCCGACCTGACATTCCTGGTCCTGGAGGGCCGTCTCAGCGGCCAGTGGTGGCGCGACGCCGGCGCTGACATCGCCGACATGCCCAACGTGTGGTGGCTGGGCAACCAACAGGACATGCGTCCGGTCTATCGCAGGACGAGTATCTTGCTGTTCCCGTCGTTCTGGCCCGAAGCGACGGGCCGTGGGATCAAGGAAGCGCAGTTGGGCGGTATTCCCGTTTTGGCGACCAACCGTGGCGGTATCCCCGAACAGCTTAACGGCGGCGGCTTCCTGTTCGAGGTGCCCGACGGCTGTATGGAGACCTACACCAAGATACCGCCCAGGGAAGCGGTGCGCCCCTGGCTCGACACCCTCTGCCGGCTCATGGACGACGAGGACGCCTATCGTGAGGCCAGTCAGCGCGCTCTACGGGCAGCGGAGCCGTTTCGGCCCGAGACGCGCAAGCGGGAGATCGTGGCCTTCTTCGACCAGATCGTGAGCGATCACGAAAGCCGAAAAGCCCGTCGCCCATGACCCATCCCTCCTCGACCTACGACCTACGAGCCCGCGCAGCGCAAGAAAGGCGCCGTGGCCGAGATCGAGGCGCTAGCCCGACTAGCGCGATTGCGCTGGTGCCCATCGCTGGCGGTGGCTGCCACAAGGGTTGCGGGTACTTCCGCTCTGGCGCCGCGGCTTCTGCGCCTTGGCCTGCTCGTAGAGGGCCTGGCGATGGGCCAGGATCGTGGGATCCTCGCCGCTGTGGTGCTGCTGCGGGGTGATGTCGTTGATTCGGCTGTGCCGGTCTCCGGCACCACCGGTCAACCTGGCCCGATTGCGTAGACCAGGGAGCGGGCCACGGCGAGCCGTGTGCCTGGGCTGTCGGGTAGGGAAAGCCGGAACTGCCGATCACCCCGCTCCACCCCAGCGCGTACCTGACCGAATAGCGTCTCGCACATCTCGGCGGACAGCTCTCCGCCCCCAAGCCGGATCAGGTCTAGCTTGATGGTGCGATACAGCTGGTTGATCTGGAGGCAAAGATCCAGGTCCGCCACCGGTGAGAACCGGGTCCGCTGGCCGTTGTCGTGGCCGATGGTAGAGACCAAGCCTGCGTCGAAGCTCCCCTGGATGAGCCCGTGGAGGTGGTGAAGGCGCAGGTAGAGATCCTTATCCTCTCCGCCCCACAGGCGCATGGCCTCGTCGAAGCCCCCGGTGCGCTCGAAGGCCGCCCGCGGACAGACCACCGTGCCCATGAGGTCGTGCTGCATGGGCTCGGCCAGCAGGAACCGGTCCGACCCCACTGCCGCGCCCACCGCCTCGGCGAAGCCCGGCGCCAAGGCTACATCCGCGTCCACGAAAGCGAGCCAATTCCCTCGGGCCGCGGCCGCGCCTCGGTTGCGCCCCCGGGATAGGCAGAAATCCGCCGCCGACAGGCGCACCAGCCGTGCTTCCGGATAGTGGGCTGCTACCCAGTCCCCTGTCCCGTCGGGGCAGCCGTAATCCACGACCACGACCTCCACGCCCGGCTGAGCTATGTAGGTGGGCAGGGTTTGCCGGAGGTGGTGGAGGCGGCCCTTGCACACCGTCACCACGGAGAGGCGGCCCGCCGTCGTCATTCCCCTGCCTCCAGGATCGCCCGGAAATGCGCCGCCGTCCGGCGCAGCCCCGTATCCAGGTCCACCTCTGGGGCCCAGGCCAGGAGGGCCCGGGCCCGGCCGATGTCCGGCCGCCGCCGGATCGGATCGTCCTCTGGCAAAGGCGTATGGCGGATGGGCGAGTGGCTGCCCGTGATGGCACGGACGCGTTCCGCCAGCTCCACCACGGACACCTCCTCCGGCCGGCCCAGGTTGAGCGGTCCCGTCACCTCGGGCCCTGTAGCCATCAGCTGCACCAGGCCCGCTACCATATCGTCCACATAGCAGAAGGAGCGGGTCTGGCGGCCGTCCCCATGGACGGTGAGAGGCACCCCCCGCAGGGCCTGGCCGATCAAGCTCGCCACCACGCGGCCGTCATCTGGCTGCATGCCCGGGCCGTAGGTGTTGAAGATCCGAGCAACCTTGACAGCCACCCCGTACTGGCGCTGGTAATCGAAGCACATCGCCTCGGCGAAGCGCTTGCCCTCATCGTAGCAGGCCCGGGGACCAACGGGATTGACGCGGCCCCAGTCGTCCTCAGCCTGGGGCTGGGTTGCGGGGTCGCCGTACACCTCGCTGGAGGAGGCCAGGAGGAGAGGTGCCTGCAGCCGCCGGGCCAGGTCCAGCATGGTGAGCGTCCCCTGTGCGCAGGTCCGTCCGGTCCCCACCGGGTCCCGTTGGTACTGCACAGGCGAGGCAGGACAGGCCAAATGGTAGATGGCGTCCGCCTCGAGGGCCAGGGGCCGGGTGATATCGTGGCAAACCAGCGTGAAGCGGGGATGGTCCAGAAGGGGCGCGATGCGGGCACGGGTACCGGTGGAGAGATTGTCAATGCACACTACCTCCCGGCCCATACTGAGCAGCCGTTCGCAGAGCGGGGCACCTAGCAGGCCCGCGCCGCCCGTGACCGCCACGCGGCTCATGGATTGTAGCATTCCATTGCGCTCCCGAATGAATACTTGTCAAGCCTCGGGTGATTATGCATCGATTTATGAAAGGGGTGGGGATGCTCTTTCTGCCAAGCCTTGAAAACCTGCACCGGGGTTGGATGAGCCAGAACCTGTTGGGGAATCTGGGGTTGACCCGCTTCGGTGGATACCTTGGCCGACCACCTGCGCACGGAGCTGGCGCTGGAGCAGCGACGGCCGGAGGCCGTCATTCATCACAGCGACCAGGGGGATCCGTACACCTCGGTGGCCTGCACGGAGCGCTGCCGGAAGGCTGGTGTTTCTACTGAAGCGGGGAAAGTCCAGTCTCCCACGTTGCGGGAGAGGTCCATTCCAGTACGGCAGCAGTTCCCCGGACAGTTCGCGTAGGCCCAACCCCTGACGGGCCATGTTAGCCTGACTATCAGTAGTGCAATCCCGGATAAATCATCGGCTATGCCGCAGCTTCACCCCCTCTCAACCACGCGTCATGCTACTATACGCTGGCAACGCTTCACTTCCTACGCCTTCGCCGGCAACCAGGCCGTTGTGCCGCTGGCGATGGCCGAGCTGCCGCGGGCGGTGGGGACGCTGCCGATCGCCTTCACGGCGACGGCTACGGGTTGCCAGCTCGTCTCTGTTCTTGGCCAAGAGCCGGGGCGGAACTTGTTCATTGCCGCAGACGGCTCCTGGCGTGGGCATTACGTCCCGGCGCAGCTGCGCGGTCACCCCTTCTACCTGGCTCCCTCGGGCAACGGGCGCTACAGGGTGGCTATCGACGAGGCTAGCGGTCTGGTCGGCGAGACCGGCGGCGAGGCGCTGTTCGATGCTGAGGGCAATCCCAGCGACGCTCTGCAGCCGGTGCTACGCTTCCTCAAGCAGCTCGCCCAGTCGCGGATCGCGACGGACCAGGCCTGCCAGGCTTTGGGTCGATACGGTCTCCTCGAGCCGTGGTCGGTGGCGGTGACGGACGAGCAGGGGGCGACCCGCTATCTGAAGGGGCTGTACCGCATCCGCGAGGCCGGCCTGAATGAGCTTGGCGGCGAGGCGCTTGCGGAGCTGCGCGATGCCGCGGGGCTGTGGCTCGCCTACGGCCAGCTTCTCGGCCAGAGCGCGTTCCGGCGCCTCAGCGAGCTTGCCCGCCAGGCGGCGCGGGAGCCCGGGAATCAGCCATCGGCCGGTTTGGAGTTCTCGCAGGTCTTCGGCAGTGACGATGGGCTCGATTTTGACTGGAGCCAGCTCGACGAGTGAGCTGCCCCACTCGACGCAGATATTTCCACGACTGCGGGGCGGCAGCTGCAGGCCAGTTTCCAGGAGGCGCAGCAGGGCCAGTCGCAGGAGCAGGCCGGCTGAGCCGGGCCGGTTGAGCCGGGCCGGCTACGCCCGGCCGTGCTCGGCCCCCGGCGTCAGCGAGCTGGGCGTTGTCTGGTCGATCCTGAAAATAACGTCCAACATGCTGAATCTCCAAGGCTTGTGGTGTCGTCAACGCGCTTGGAATCACCAGATTTTGATACCTTAAGGCCCTGTCACCTTGCAATTTGGGATGGCGGTGATGCGACCGAAAGACAATCCCCAACCGTATCTATGACGGCCACACCCTTAAAGCGTAGGCTCAACCTTCAAGCGCAACACCCACACCCGGAGTGGGGTAGGATGTTGCGATGGACACCCGATACCAGCAC
>CAJXLI010000022.1 GCA_913055575.1 uncultured Ectothiorhodospiraceae bacterium | reverse complement strand
GGGGTGCGCAGGTCGTGGCTGACGGCGTTGAGGAAGTCGCTCTTGGCGCGGTTGGCCGCCTCGAGCTGGTGCTGGAGGTCCTTGTACGGGGTGATGTCCCGGGCAGAGCCGACACGCAGCGGGGTGCCATCGTACTCGTCGTGGAGCAGATAGCCGTGGGTATGGAGCCAGCGGAGCTCCCCGTCGGGACGGATGATGCGGTACTCCACATCGGTGGGCTCTCCCGCCGCCTCCGCGGCCTGGATGGTTTCCCGGAGCCACTTGCGGTCGTCGGGGTGGACCATCGTTAGGAAGTTGAAGAAGCTGGGGAAGAAGGCCTCGGCCGGGTAGCCCAGGATGCGCTCGCAGGCGGGGCTGACGTAGAGCAGCTCGTCGCCGGCGCGCAGCAGGAAGACCTCATCGATGCCCTCCGCCATCTGCCGGAAGCGCCGCTCGCTCTTGTACAGCGCCTGCTCGGCCTGGCGCTGCTCGGTGATCTCGATCCCCACCCCCTGGAAGTGCGTCAGCTCGCCGGCCTCGTCGAAGAAGGCCCGATTGGTCCAGTGCACCCAGCGTGTCTCGCCTGTGGCAGCGGTGATGGGGGACTCGATCTCCTGTAGCGGCGCCTCGGGCGTAAAGGCGGCCAGATAGCGCTCGAAGGATGCCCGTTCGTCCGGGTCATACAGCTCCACCCACCGGGTGCCCTCGAGGCGATCCGGCTCGGTATCGAGGAAGGCCGCCAGCGCGCGATTGGCGAAGGTGATGGTGGTATCGGGCAGGAAGCGCGCCGCCAGGAAGGGGTGGTTCTCGACGAGATCCCGGTAGTGGGCCTCCCGCTCCGCGAGGGCCTGCTCGCGGGCCACCCGCTCACTGATGTCCTGGAAAGAGATCACGGCACCTGCCAGGCCGGACTCGGTGTCGCGCAAGGGAGCCGCATAGACCACCACCGGGAAGCTCGTGCCGTCCGTTCGCCAGAAGCGGTCCTCCCAGGCCTCGAGCGGCTCGCTGGTCCGCTGGACGGTATGGACCGGGCACGCCGCTGCGGGGAAGGGGCTGCCATCCGGATAGGTGTGGTGGTTGAGCCGGTGGCTCTCCCGCCCCAGGGCCTCCTGCTCCTCGGCAAAGCCGAGCATCCGGCAGGCAGCCGGGTTGAGGAATGTGTAGCGCCCCTCGGTGTCGATCCCGACGACGCCCTCGGCGAGGCTCTCCAGGAGCTGGTGCTGGAAGGTCTCCGTGGCCCGGAGCTGCGAGAGGTCGCGGAGGATGGTGGAGTAGTACGCGAGGGTCCCGGCCCGATCGCGGTGCGCCGCGATCGTCTGCCAGACCGGCACCGTGCGCCCGTCGGAGCCACGGATCGCGGTCTCGCCCTGCCAGGTGCCGTCCCGTGCTGCCTCGGGCAGTCCCGCTTCGCGCACCTTCCGGGCAGCCCAGGCAGGGTAGTCGCCGTCGAGCCACTCGGGCAGGTTGCCGGACTCGAGCCCCGCCGCCCGCTTGAAGGCCGGATTGCGGTAGATCAGCCGGCCCTCCGGATCCGCCATGCCGATGTAGTTGGGACTGGCATCCAGGATCTCCAGCAGGTGATCCCGCTGCTGAAGGGCCCGGTGCCACTCGGTGACCTCCAGCAGCCCTAGACGGTAGCGATGCGCGGAGCCGGCACGCGGCGGGGGCTCCGGAACGGCCTCGGCCAGGACGATCCGCTCGGTCGCCGCCGGGTGCTGCAGTCGCAGGGTCACCGAGCAGCGGCTCATCGCGGGGCTGAAAGCCCTGTAGCAGGCGAGCCAATCCTCGCGAGCGTCCGGGGCGAGCCGTTCGGCGAGCAGCGTCCCCTCGAGCGCCTGGGCGCTCGCCCCGAGCAGCTCGGCGGCCCGCTCATTCAGCGCCTCGATGCGTCCGTCGCCATCCAGGATGAGGTAGCCGGTGGGTGCCTGCTCGAAACGGTCGCGGTAGCGGTCGCAGACGTCCTGAAGCGCCTGGTACTGCTGGTGGAGCTCGGCGTAATCGCGCTGGAGCGCTTCCGCGAAGGCCCGCAGCTCGGTCTCGCTCATCCGGGCTGGATCCTTCCCAGGCTCGGGGCTCGGGGGCGGGGCCGCGTCCGTCATCCGGTGATCCTATCGGCTGGCTCGGGCAAGAGATCCACCCTGGAATGGCTCCTGTCCCTCAGGCTGTAGCGGGGAGGGGCGACGAAGGACCCTCCCCTGAGCCTGCAATGTGAGCCGGGTTGCTCGGTCTGTAAAGGCAGTCCGCGCCTGGCTGCGGCGCTGCTGGCCACGTCCTTCCCCGATCAGTATCGATACAGGTCCCTATTGGGTCCAGGTTATGTGGCATGTAGCCTACTAGATAACAGGTATCTACTAGGGAAGCGACGACCGTACCGGGCGCGTTTGGGCTGCCGCGCGCGCCTGGTGAGGGATGCCGGGGCCTTCGGGGTCGGTGGCCCGGATAAGCCGACCCAGGGAGCGGTAATGGCGGATGGCAGTGAGGCCATATGGCAGCAACTGAGCCGGCTCTTCGTGCTCTCGACATTCAATCGCAGGCTCAACAGCACCCTGAGCACCCGTGAGGTCATCCGGCTCGGCAGCCGGATGGCCGGCGACCTCCTGGATCTGTCCGGCTTTGCGCTCTATGTCGTCCGTTCCGGCGGCGACGAGCTCGAGCTGGCCTACGCCGACGAGGCGGTCGCGGCGTGCTACGACGGCGCCGGACAGATGGCGGCGGGTGAGGGGGTTACCGGCCAGGTCCTGGCCACGGGCGCGTCCTGCTCGGTGGACGGGCGATTGCTGGCGGGGGCGCCGAGGGGAGAGGTGGTGGAGGGAGGCGACATCCCCCAGGGCGAGCGGCTCTGCGTGCCCGTCGTCAGTGACCGCGGCGAGGTGCTCGGTGTGGCCCACTGCCATCGCGCCGCCGGCTCGGTGTTCTCGCCCTACGAGCACGAGCTGATCCGGGAGATCGCCGCGGATCTGGGGCGTGCCCTCGACCGGGCCTGGGCCTTCGACAAGCTCCGGCGGGGGGTGATCCACGATGAGCTCACGGGGCTGTACAACCGGATCTACCTCAAGGAGCGGATCGAGCACGAGCTGCAGCAGCAGAAGCGCTACGGCACCGTGTTCTCCCTGGCCTTCCTCGATATCGACCACTTCAAGGCCGTCAACGACACCCACGGGCACGCCGTGGGGGACCGGGCCCTGTGCGCCATTGCGGAGCGCATCCGGGGCGCCCTGCGCGGCGCGGACAGCGTATACCGCTACGGCGGCGAGGAGTTCGTGCTGCTGCTGCCCCACACCTCCGGCAAGGAGGCGGCAATCGCGGTCAACAAGGTCCGGGCGGTGATCGCCGAGGCGGGCTTTGCGGCTGGTACCGAGGATGGCCCGCTCCGGGTCAGTGTCACCGGCGGGGTGGCGAGCGCGCCCGCAGACGCCGACAGCGCGGAGCGGCTGCTGGAGATCGCGGACCGACGGCTCTATGCCGGTAAGCTCAACGGGCGCAATCAGATCATCGGCCGGGAGGCGGCGAGCACGCTCGCGGACAGTGGGCGCCGCCAGGCGGCGCGCTGCACCGTCGCCCTCAGCGCGACGAGCGCCACGCGCCGCGTGGTCGGCCTGGATGTGGGGCCCCGCCGTGCCGAGGAGCCGTGGCTGTCGTGCCTTGTCGAGGACATCAGCCACGCCGGCTTGCGGGTCAATGCGCCGATCAACCCGGCACTGGGTGAGGACCTCCCGGTGCGCGCGCTCCTGGAGGACGAGATCCAGGGCGAGCGGGTGGCGATCACCGTGACCGGCCGGGTGGTGCACACCCAGCTCGCGGCCGACGGCGGTACCTCCATCGGTCTCGCCTTCGAGGGCGAGGCGCGCTCCCAGTGGCGCCAGGTCTTCGAGGCGTTCTACGCCGCTTGATGAGCCGCCTGCAAGGTGACGCCTGGCTGTCCCATGGCGTGTGAGGCCGGGGTCGAGCCCGCCGAGAAGCGGTGCCGAGCCGCTCCGGCCCCCTTGGGGCTGGCTGGATAGGAACCGGTTGGCTGGATACGAATGGGTGGCCTCGGGGGCGGGAGCTTCCCTGCTCCGCGTCCCCGAAGCCGCACATCCGGGTCGGCCGCGCTTGACGCTCCGTGTCAGCCCCTCGCCGGTATGCCGTTCCCTGTCCGGCTCTGGCCTTCCCTGGCCGTCTTGGGCTCCTTCCCTGGCAGGGGCAGCGGCTTCGCGGGGTGGCGGCCTCCCTGCCGGATGCATGTGCAACTCTAGGGGATCTGACCGCCAGCCGCTAAAGGTGCATTCCACAATTGGAATCAGAAGAGTCTGATACGCGGGCGCCCTCCGGCGCGTGGTCTCGAGGTGGCGGGCACCCGCCGCTCGGCCTACTCGCCGGTTTGGCCTGAGCTGCCCTCGATGACGCCGCAGGCGATCCGCGCCCCGGCGCCGCCGATAGGCTGGCTAACGTGGTCGTCCGGCCGGGCGTGGATGACTAGCGCCGCCCCGTCGTCGTCCAGGATCCGCGCCCCGGTGGTGCCGTCGAGGCTGGCGTGCGGGGTAAAGAACTCGGCGTCCACCGTGCCGTCGCCATCGGCGTAGAGATTGGCGAAGTCGCCGGCGTCCGGTCCGTCCGGGTTCAGCAGCCCGTGGGCACGTCCCTGCGGGTTGAGGTGGCCGCCCGAGGCCTGGAAGCCTTCACCGGGGTCGCTGCAGTCGCCGTAGCGGTGGATGTGGAAGGCGTGGTAGCGGCCGCCGCCGGGCAGATCCTCGAGGTCGAAGCGGAGCAGTACCCCGTCCGGCCCCTGCGTGAGCTCGGCGGTGCCGATCGCTTCCCCCTCGGTATCGATGAGCTCGGCCGTGGCCGTGGGCCGCTGCGTGTCCGCCTGGGCGCCGGCCGCCGCTACTCCGAGGACCGCTACCACGACGGCCGGGATCGTATTGCGCTGCATGGCTCCCTCCTGTTTGATAATCATCAATACGCATCCTTAGTCTAGCGCATCGAGCGCCGGTCAGGTACGCGCCGCGGCCAGCACGGATCGGCGCAGGCTGGTCCCCGTAGTGCCCTGCCCAACGAGCGCCAGGGTCTTCAGGCGGTACGCCGTAGCGTACGGGGGTGGTTACGGCTCGTCCGGGTGCTGCCGAGCCCTCGACCGCCGAGGTATCCACCGAGGCGGGTCAGGCCCAGGCTGCCTGCGGCCAGAGCCAGGCGCGTCTGTACGGGGCGTGAGTGAGCCGCACGGATTATCCCCGCACCGCGCTGACCTGGTACGTTCGGGCGCGTATCCCGACGTTGTGGCCGCCGGGGGCGGCGAAGGAGGAGCGCTCGTGTTCGAGGGGATCGACGACTGCCGGAACGTGGCGGACTTCCGTGCGCTGGCCCGGCGGCGGCTGCCGGGGCCGATCTTCCACTACATCGACGGCGCTGCCGAGGACGAGGTTACCTACGCGCGCAACACCGCGGCCTTCGAGGCGTGCGATCTGGTACCCAACGTGCTGAGCGGGGTCGCGGAGGTGGACCCGTCGGTCACCGTGATGGGCCAGCGCCTGGCCATGCCCATCTTCTGCTCGCCCACGGCCCTGCAGCGGCTCTTCCACTACCGCGGTGAGCGGGCCGTCGGCGCGGCGGCCGAGCGGTACGGCACCTTCTTCGGCATCTCCTCCCTGGCGACGGTCAGCCTCGAGGAGATCGGCGAGCAGATCTCCACGCCGAAGATGTTCCAGTTCTACTTCCACAAGGACCGCGGGCTGAACCGGGCGATGATCGAGCGCTGCCAGGCGGCGGGCTTCGACGCCCTGACGCTGACGGTGGACACCATCACCGGCGGCAACCGGGAGCGCGACCTGCGCACCGGCTTCACCTCGCCGCCCAAGCTGACCCTGCGCAGCCTGGCCAGCTTCGCCTGGCACCCGCGGTGGGCGTTCAACTACTACACCAGCGAGGCGTTCAGCCTGCCGCAGCTCAGCGGCCATCTGCAGGAGGGGAGCCAGGTCGCCATCTCCGTGGGCGACTACTTCGCCAAGATGCTCGACCAGGGCATGACGTGGCGGGACGCGGAGCAGCTGCGCGAGCAGTGGGGTGGACCCTTCTGTCTCAAGGGCATCGTCAGCCCCGAGGACGCCCGCCGCGCGGTGGATATCGGCTGCTCGGCGATCATGGTCTCCAACCACGCCGGCCGGCAGCTCGACGGCGCCCGCGCCCCCTTCGACCAGATCGCCGAGATCGCCGATGCCGTTGGCGGCGAGATCGACATCATCTGCGACGGCGGCATCCGGCGCGGCACGCACATCCTCAAGGCCCTGGCCGCCGGCGCCACGGCCTGCGCCGGGGGCCACATGTACCTCTACGCCCTGGCCGCCGGCGGGCAGGCTGGCGTCGAGAAGGCCCTGGGCAACCTCTACAGCGAGGTGGTGCGCGACATGAAGCTCATGGGCATCACCCGGTTGGACCAGCTCACCCGCGAGCACCTGCGCTACCGGTAGGCCTTGAGGCTTTTCGGCGGCGTCGGGGCGCGGACGCCTGCAGGGTCCTCGAGGGCCGTTGAGGCCGCGCTGGCCTGGGGCCGCGGGGTCGGGGCGCCGCGGTCGGCGGGCCGCGGCGTAGCTGAAGCCGCAGTACTGCCCCGCGGGGCGCGCCCGGCTCGCCCTCGGCCGCGACCCTGCCGTATGGTAGGGGCCATGGACTACCACCGTATCGAGGCCCTCCGTCGCCACCACCCCGCCTGGCGGCTGCTCGCCGCCGACAGTGCGCCGCTCGTCCTTAGCTTCCTGTACCGTGCCTTCGTCGAGCCCAATTGCCGTGCCCGGCCCCAGGGCGAGCTGACCAACGCCCTCGAGGACGACCTGCGCGCCCTGCGCGAGGCACTGGGTGAGGACGCCTATCCCCGGGCAGCGGGGGCCTACCTCAATGACTGGGCGGCGGACGAGCGCGGCTGGCTGCGCAAGTTCTACCCGCCGGGCACCGACGAGCCCCACTTCGACCTGACGCCGGCCACGGAGACGGCCCTGGGCTGGCTGGACGAGCTCCAGGAGCGGCAGTTCGTGGGCGCGGAGTCCCGGCTGATGACTGTCTTCGAGCTGCTCCGGGAGATGGCCCACGGCGCCGAGACCGACCCCGAGGCGCGCATCCGGGAGCTGGAGCGCCGCCGCGGTGAGATCGACGCCGAGATCGCCGCCATCCGCGAGGGCCGCATGGCCTTGATGGACGAGACCCAGCTCAAGGAGCGCTTCGACCAGGTGGAGCGCACTGCCCGTGGCCTGCTCGCCGATTTCCGGCAGGTGGAGCGGAATTTCCGCGAGCTCGACCGGCAGGTGCGCGAGCGCATCACCACCTGGGGCGGCGGCAAGGGCGAGCTGCTCACGGAGGTCTTCGGCGAGGCCGACGCCATCGCCGACTCGGACCAGGGCAAGAGCTTCCGCGCCTTCTGGGACTTCCTCATGTCGCCAGCGCGCCAGGAGGAGCTGAGCCAGCTGCTGGAGGGCATCCTGGCGCTGGAGCCGGTTCAGCAGCTGGCGCCGGACCGGCGCCTGGCGCGCATCCACTACGACTGGCTGGATGCCGGCGAGGAGACCCAGCGCACCGTGGCCCGGCTCTCCGCGCAGCTGCGCAAGTTCCTCGACGACCAGGCGTGGCTGGAGAACCGCCGGATCATGGACCTCATCCACGAGGTCGAGCAGCACGCCCTGGCCGTGCGCGACCGGCCGCCGAGCGGCGACTTCATGGCCATCGATGAGCCGGCCCCGGGGGTGGATCTGCCCATGGAGCGGCGCTTGTTCGTGCCGCCCTTCCGGCCGCGCATCGAGCAACAGGTGGTCGAGGAGGGAGAGGGCGAGGTAGATCCCGCTGCCCTGTTCGAGCAGGTCTACGTGGACAAGCTCGAGCTCGCCGGGCGCATCCGCCGTGCCCTCCAGACCCGCGACCAGATCCCCCTGAGCGAGCTGCTCGCCGAGTACCCGCTGGAGCAGGGCCTGGCGGAGCTGGTGGCCTACCTGAGCCTCGCCGCGGAGGATGAGCGCGCCGTCATGGACGAGACGGCCGTGGAGACCGTGGCCTGGCGGGATGAGGTGGGCCGTGCCCGGCAGGCCCGCCTTCCCCGGGTCATCTTCAGTCGCTGAGCGTGCCGCCCGCTACCCCTGTGACCCCTATGGGGCGTAAAATAGAAAATTGATCCACGTCCAGCAAAGCGACGCCGATTGACGGATCCTGAAGCGCAAGAGGCCGACCTCGCCCGGGTGCTCATCCCCCTGTTCCAGGGGGTCCTCCACCAGGACGCCAAGCCCGAGGTGTGGCAGTCCCTGCTCGATCGCCAGGGCCGGGTGCGGGACTACGTCGCCGTGCTCGGCCTAGAGCTGGTGCTCGACGAGGCCGAGGGCTACGCCTACCTCCGGCAGCGCGAGCCGGAGGCGGGGGAGCCGGAGCTGCCGCGGCTGGTCCGGCGCCGCCAGCTGTCCTTCCCCGTCTCCCTGCTGCTGGCTCTGCTGCGCAAGCGCCTCGCCGAGCACGACGCCACCGCTGGCGAGCCGCGCCTGGTGCTCAGCCGCGAGGAGATCGTCGACCTGGTGCGCGTCTTCATGCCGGATACGGCCAATGAGGCTCGGCTCATGGAGCGCATCGACAGCCACATCCGGCGGGTGGAGGAGCTCGGCTTCCTGCGGCGCCTCAAGCACGAGGAGGACGCCTTCGAGGTGCGGCGCATCCTCAAGGCCTTCGTCGATGCGCAGTGGCTGGGTACCTTCGAGGAGCGCCTGGCCGCCTACCGGCAGCACCTGGAGGGAGAGGCGGAGTAGGCCATGGGCACGGATCTCTTCGACTTCTCCGAGACGCCCGAGGGCGGCGGCTTCCGCCTGAGCCGGCTGGAGGTGCTCAACTGGGGCACCTTCCACGAGAAGGTCTACACCCTCCGCCCGGAGGGGGCCAACGCCCTGCTCACCGGGGACATCGGCTCCGGCAAGTCCACCCTGGTGGACGCCGTGACCACCCTGCTGGTGCCGCCCAGGCGGGTGGCCTACAACAAGGCGGCCGGCGCCGAGGCCCGGGAGCGCAGCCTGCGCTCCTACGTCCTGGGCCACTACAAGACCGAGCGCGGCGAGGCGGGGGTGAGCAGCCGCTCAGTGGCGCTGCGTGGGCCCGGTAGCTACACGGTGCTGCTGGCGGTCTTCCACAACCCCGGCATGGCCCACACCGTGACCCTGGCCCAGGTCCTGTGGCTGCGCGATCCCCAAGGCAGCCCCGAGCGCCTCTACGTCGTGGCCGACCAGGACCTGGCCATCGCCCGTGATTTCGCCGGCTTCGGCAGTGACATCAACGACCTCCGCAAGCGCCTGCGCGGCACGGCGCACCTCGAGCTGTTCGACGCCTTCACCCACTACGAGGGCGCCTTCCGCCGGCGGCTCGGCATCGACAGCGAGCAGGCCCTGGAGCTGTTCCATCAGACGGTCTCCATGAAGTCGGTGGGCAACCTCACGGAGTTCGTCCGCGCCCACATGCTCGAGGCCTTCCCGGTGGAGGAGCGCATCCAGGCGCTTATCCAGCACTTCGAGGACCTCAACCGCGCCCACGACGCGGTGCGCACAGCCCGCGAGCAGATCGAGGCCCTGGAGCCGCTGGTGGCGGACTGCGATCGCTACGCCGAGGTCACCGAGGAGGTCGCCGGGCTGCGGGCCGCCCGGGAGGCCCTGGCCGCCTACTTCGCCGGGATCAAGGGCGGCCTGCTGGACAAGCGCCTGGCCAACCTGGACACCGACATCGCCCGCCAGGCCGACAAGGTCGAGCAGCTGGACCGCACCTACCGCGAGCAGCAGGCCCGGCGCGACGAGCTCAAGCAGGCCATCGCCGACAACGGCGGCGACCGCCTGGAGCGGCTCAAGGCGGAGATCACCCGCAAGGGCGAGGACAAGGAGCGGCGCAGCGCCAGCGCGCAGACGTACAACGAGCTCGCCCGCGCCCTGGGGCTGCCCCCTGCCGATACCGCGGAGGTCTTCCGCGCCAATCAGGAGGCGGCTGCCGGGGAGCGGGCGGCCGCCGAGGAGGCCCTGGCCCGGCTGCAGAACGAGCACACCGAGGCGCAGGTGGCCCTGCGTGACCTGCGCGCCGAGCATGCCAACGTGGCCGAGGAGCTCACCTCCCTGCGCGAGCGCCGCTCCAATGTCCCGGCGCGCATGCTGGAGCTGCGCCAGCGGCTGTGCGAGGAGCTGGCGCTGGCGGAAGACGAGCTCCCCTTCGCCGGCGAGCTGCTCCAGGTCCGTGAGGGCGAGTCGGACTGGGAGGGCGCCATCGAGCGTCTGCTCCACAACTTCGGTCTCTCCCTGCTGGTGCCGGAGGCGCGCTACGGCGCCGTGGCCGGGTGGGTGGACCGCAGCCACCTCCGCGGCCGGCTGGTCTACTACCGCGTCCGCGAGCCGCGTACCAGCGAGCCGCCTCGGCTCCACTCGGATTCCCTGGTCCGTAAGGTGGCCATCCGCCCGGATTCCGCCTTCTACAGCTGGCTGGAGCAGGAGCTGGGCCGGCGCTTCGACTACGCCTGCACCCGCGACCTGGAGACCTTCCGCCGCGAGGAGCGCGCCGTCACCCCGGCGGGCCAGATCAAGGCCGGCGGCGACCGGCACGAGAAGGACGACCGCCACCGCATCGACGACCGCTCGCGCTTCGTCCTCGGCTGGTCCAATGAGGCCAAGATCGCCGCCCTGGAGGCGCAGTGCAGCGACCTGGAGCGGCGCATCCAGGAGGGCGCCGACCGGCTGAGCGCCGTCGAGGCCGAGCAGCGGCGCTGGCAGGCGCACCGGGACAACGTCACCCGCCTAGAGCACTACGCCGACTTCGCCGAGCTGGACTGGCAGTCCCCGGCGCAGGAGATCGAGGAGCTCGACGCGCAGCGGCGCCGGCTGGAGGCGGAGTCGGACACCCTGCGCGCCCTGGAGGCGGAGCTCGCCGAGCTGGATGCGACCCTGAAGCAGACCGACGAGGCGCGTGCCAACGCCCGCTCGGAGCACGCCCGGACCCAGGAGAAGCGCGAGCGCGCCGCCGAGGCGCGCGAGCAGGCCCGTGCCACGCGCGAGGCGGCCGGGGAGGAGCTCGTGGCCGCCTTCCCGCGCCTGGACGCATGGTTCAGCCAGGCCCTCGGCGAGCCGCAGTTGACCGTGGAGGCCTGCGACAACCGCGAGCAGGACTACCGTAAGTGGCTCACGGACACCATCGATAACCGCGACAAGCAGGCGGGCCGGTTGGCGCAGACCATCACGCGGCGCATGAGCGACTACAATAGCCGCTACCCGCAGGCGACCCAGGAGGTGGACGCCAGCGTGGAGGCTGCCGCGGAGTACCGGCGCATGCTCGAGGCGCTCCAGGGCGACGACCTGCCGCGCTTCGAGGCGCGCTTCAAGGAGCTGCTCAACGAGAACACCATCCGCGAGATCGCCAACTTCAACGCGCAGCTCAACAAGGAGCGCGCCGAGATCCGCGAGCGCATCGACACCATCAACCGCTCCCTGTACGGGATCGACTACAACCCCGGGCGCTACATCGAGCTGGTCGCCGAGAGTACCACCGACACCGAGGTCCGAGACTTCCGCGAGCAGCTCCGGGCCTGTACCGAGGATACCGTCACCGGCTCCGAGGACGAGCAGTACAACGAGCGCAAGTTCCTGCAGGTCAAGGCGATCATCGAGCGCTTCCAGGGCCGGGAGGGGACCGCCGAGCTGGACCGGCGCTGGACGCGCAAGGTCACCGACGTCCGCAACTGGTTCACCTTCTCCGCCTCCGAGCGCTGGCGGGAGGACGGCGCGGAGTACGAGCACTACTCCGACTCCGCCGGCAAGTCCGGCGGGCAGAAGGAGAAGCTCGCCTACACCGTGCTGGCGGCGAGCCTGGCCTACCAGTTCGGCCTGGAGGGGGCCGGCCGCAGCCGCTCGCGCTCCTTCCGCTTCGTGGTCATCGACGAGGCCTTCGGCCGCGGCTCCTACGAGTCCGCCCGCTTCGGCCTGGAGCTGTTCCAGCGCCTCGGCCTGCAGCTGCTCATCGTCACGCCGCTTCAGAAGATCCACGTCATCGAGCCGTTCGTCGCCAGCGTCGGCTTCGTCCACGGCGAGGGTGATCGCTACTCGCTGCTGCGTCACCTCACCATCGAGGCCTACCACGAGGAGAAGGCGGCGCGCCGCGCCGCGGCCCACGGATGAGCTGGACGGCGCCAGCCGACCTGCGCGCGCAGGTCCAGCGGCGCTGGGACCGCGGTGAGCTCCTGGCGGCGCGCGTGACCGGCGAGCCGCTCTTTCCGCTCCAGCTGCGCCTCCAGCGCCCCGGCTCGCGGGAGCTGGCCGAGGACTTCGACGGCGTCCGGCGCTGGGCGCAGGCCCTGGCTGCCGCCGATCGGGCCCAGCGCGGCTACGGCTTCGAGCTCGAGTGGCGGACGGTCAACCACCGCGTCCACGGCCGCAATGCCCTCCCGGCCGGCGCCGTGGTGCCCACCGAGGCCGACGCCCTGCGCCTGATCGGCAAGACCGGGGAGGCGGCGCGCTTCGACCAGCTCTGCCGCGCTACCCGGGCCCGCTTCCCCGAGCTCGACGGCTGGCTGGCCCGCCGCCCCCTGACCCTGCTGGCATACGCCGACGAGTGGGAGCGCGTCTTGGCCGTGCTGGCCTACTTCCGTGCGTACCCCCGCCCCGGGGTCTACCTGCGCCAGCTCGACATCCCCGGCGTCGACACCAAGTTCATCGAGGCGCGCCGGAGGCTGCTCGCGGAGCTGCTCGACGCCGTGCTGCCGGCCGAGGCGGTGGACTGGCAGGCCACGGGCGCCCGCCGCTTCACCGAGCGCTACGGCCTGCGCCGGGAGCCCCCGCTGGTGCGCTTCCGCATCCTCGATCCGGACTGCGCCATCGCCGGGCTTACCGATCTCTCGGTGCCTGCCGAGCAGTTCCGGGCGCTGACGCCGGCGGTAGCGACCGTCTTTATCACCGAGAATAAGACCAATGGCCTGGCCTTCCCCGATTACCCTCGTGCCCTGGTCGTCTTCGGGCTAGGCTACGGCCTGGAGCGCCTGGCGGAGGTGGCGTGGCTCCACCGCGTCCGCGTGGTCTACTGGGGGGATATCGACACGCACGGCTTCGCGATCCTGGACCGCCTGCGCCGGGCGCTGCCGCACGCCGAGTCCCTGCTCATGGACCGCGCCACACTGGAGGCGCACCAGGCCCTGTGGACCGAGGAGCCGGCGGAGCACCGCTCCCTGGACGCGCTGCCGCGGCTCACCGAGGCCGAGGCGGCCCTGTTCGACGACCTGCGTTACGATCGGCTCGGCGAGCGGATCCGCCTCGAGCAGGAGCGGGTGGGCTACGGGCGGGTCCTGGCGCGCCTCACCCCCCATCCTCCATGGTGAAGCCGATCTTGATCGAGACCTGCCAGTGGGTGACCTGGCCGTTCTCGATGTGGCCCCGGGTATCGGTGACCTGGAACCAGCGGAGGTGGCGCAGGCTCTGGCTGGCCCGGTTGACGGCGCTGTTGATGGCGTCCTCGATGCTGTGGCTGGAGGAGCCGGTCAGCTCGACGATCTTGTAGACGTGATCCCCCATGGGTTCGCTCCTGCGTTGGTGTTAGTTGTCTGGGCCCCTCAGGGGGCCAGCTGGCTCTGGGGCCCCTGCGACCCCGCTACGTGCGGTGCCACGCGCTCCGAGGATGGCGGC
This sequence comes from uncultured Ectothiorhodospiraceae bacterium, assembly GCA_913055575.1. Classification (GTDB taxonomy): domain Bacteria; phylum Pseudomonadota; class Gammaproteobacteria; order Nitrococcales; family Halorhodospiraceae; genus Halorhodospira. Next base: position 11,662 of record CAJXLI010000022.1, on the reverse strand, counting down.
TAGCCGCGCGGCCTTGCAAGCGGCCGTCGCCCGTGCGGCGAGGCGGGCCGATCAGGCCGGCAGCGCGCATTGATCACCGTCGACGGGGCGTGCCTGGGCGCGGGCGGTTGCAGAGACGGCGACGGGGATGGCGGGATAGTCGGCCGCGATGGCAGGGCGAGCGCGCACGACGGCCCCGGGCGGCGGCCGCTGCCTCGCGACCCCGGACGCCTACGCGGCTCGGCCTTGAAGGATGGGCGATGGACTGGACCGGCGGCTATGTCGCGGATATCGGCTACATCAGCGGCTTCTACCGCGAGCTCGGCCCGACGTACCTGAGCTTCGCGGCCCGGCTCCAGGGCGAGCCGGCGCCGGATCCCGCCCGGCCGTTCACCTACGCCGAGCTCGGCTGCGGCCAGGGGGTCGGTACGGCGATCCTCGCCGCCGCCAATCCCCACGCCCGGTTCGTGGGCATCGACCTCCTTCCCGCGCACATCGCCAATGCCCGCGATCTGGCCGAGGCCGCCGGGCTGGCCAACGTCGCCTTCCACGAGGCCGGCTTCGACGAGGCCGCTGCCTGGCCGGACGGGGCCCTCCCGGCATTCGACTACGTCACCCTCCACGGCATCTACGCCTGGATCAGCGAGGCGAACCGCCAGGCCGTCGTGCGCTTCCTGGCGCGCTGGCTCAAGCCCGGCGGCCTGGTCTACGTCAGCTACAACGCCATGCCCGGCTGGGCTGGCCTGCAGCCGCTGCAGCGGCTGCTCCGCGAGCATGCCGCCCGCCATCCGGACCGCAGCGATCGCCAGATCGAGGCCGGGCTGGGGTTCGTGCAGCGGCTGCGCGAGGCCGGGCTGGCGTACTTCGACCGGCACCCGGCCGCTACCTCGAAGCTCGACGGTATGGGCGAGCCCGCCTCCGAGGCCGCCTATCTGGCCCACGAGTACCTGAACACCGCCGCGCAGCCGCTGTACGCCAGCGATGTGGCCGACGAGCTGGCGGCGGCCAAGCTGGCCTACGTCGGCTCCGCGGACCTGATCGAGAACTACGACGCCCTCAGCCTCCCCGAGCCGGCGCGGCAGGCGCTGGCGGAGAGCGCGGATCCGGCGTTCCGCGAGCTGATCCGGGACTACGCCGTCAACCGGCAGTTCCGGCGGGATATCTTCGTCAAGGGCAGCCGTCCCGGCACCGGTGCGCAGCAGGACGCCGCGCTGCTCGATACGGCCCTGGTGCCGCTGCGCGCCCGCTCGGCGATGACCGCCAACTTCACGACCCACCTCGGCGAGATGGCAGGGCGGACCCAGGTCTATCGACCGCTCATGGATCGCCTCGCCCGCGGCCGGGCCACCCTGGGCGAGCTCACCGAGGCCACCGGCGTCGAGCCGGCCGCGTGCATCCAGGCCTGTGCCGTGCTGACCGCCACCGGCCAGGTCCACCCCGCCCAGCCGACGGCGGATCCGGCGCCGGCGCACCGGCTCGGCGCCGAGCTCGCGCGGCGCATCCTCCAGGACGAGCTGCACGGCTACCTGCCGGCGCCGGCTGCAGGCAACGGCATCGCCGCCTCGGATATCGAGATCGTCGCCCTCGACGCCCTGCGCGAGGCGGGCCCGGAGACCGCCGATCGGCTCGCCCGTGCGGTCTGGTCGCGCTTCCGGGCTGTGGGCCGGCGCATGGTCCGCGACGGCGAGACCCTGACCTCCGAGCGGGCCAATCTCCGGGAGCTGCGCCGGCGCGCCCGGGCCATCCTGCGTGAGCGCGTGCCGGTCTGGCGCAAGCTCGGGCTGCTCTAGCGCCGCACTCGCCCCGTGGCCTGGCCTTGGCCGTGGCGGGCTGTCATGATGCCGGATCGGCCGCGCCGTATACCCCGGGCCGGGGCCGTATGCCCGCCCGCCGCGGCGTGGCCGTGGGCCCGTCCCGGGCCTCTGGGGCGCGACAACGGTGAAGAGGAGAGAGCACAGGTGTCGAGGCATCGAGTTCAGCGGGTCTGTGTCTACTGCGGCTCCAGCGCCGGGCGGCGCGAGGCCTACGGCGAGGCGGCCGAGCGCTTCGGCGCTGCCCTGGCCGCGGCGGGGATCGGCCTGGTCTACGGCGGCGGGGGGACAGGCATGATGGGCCGCGTCGCCGCCGCGGTTACCAGCGCCGGCGGCGAGGCCACCGGCATCATCCCGCGGCACCTGGTCGAGCGCGAGCGGGCCGACGCGAGCGCGCCCGGGATGCATGTGGTCGGATCGATGCACGAGCGCAAGGCCCTCATGGCGGATCTGGCGGACGCCTTCGTGGCCTTGCCCGGCGGCCTGGGGACGGTCGAGGAGCTCTTCGAGGTCCTCACCTGGTCCCAGCTCGGCATGCACAGCAAGCCGTGCGGCGCGCTCAACGTCTGCGGCTACTTCGACTGGCTGGAGGCGTTCCTCGAGCGCGCCGTCGGGGAGGGGTTCATGCGCAGCGAGCACCGCGGCCTCCTGCTCCTGGAGCCCGACCCGGAGCGCCTCATCGAGCGCCTGTGCGCGAGCGGCGATTAGCAGCGTCTGGCACCGACGCGGCCGTGCGGGGGACCGAGACGGCGCCGGGCCCGTACCGTGCTGTGGGCGACGGCTGCCGGCCTGGCCTTCGGCCCGTGCGGGCGTCCGGGTGCGCGGCGGGCGTGGCGGCGTGGCTCCCGGCGGCCTCGGCAGCGGCCGGCACGAGCGCGTCCGGCGCGTTATGCTGAGGGGCAGGGAGCGCGGTCACCTACTACCGCGCAGGGTTAGCAAGGAGGATCGTCTATGAAGATCGTCTACGGCGTGGTGGGCGCTATCGCGTTGCTCCTGGTGGGGGCCGTGGTCGCCTGGTGGCTCGTGGTCCGCGGCGTCGAGACGCCGGAGCACACCGTGGTGACCAAGGATGGCGACATGGAGGTGCGCGACTACCCCGCGCTCCGGGTCGCCGAGGTGGTTCGCAGCGGCAGCCGGGACCAGGCCGTTAGCGCCGGCTTCCGCCCGCTGGCCGGCTACATCTTCGCCAGCGAGCGGCAGGGGGATAAGATCGCCATGACCGCCCCGGTCACCCAGATCCCCGCCGGTGAGCAGTCGTGGCGGGTGCGCTTCATCATGCCGGAGGGCTACACCCTCGCGGAGCTGCCGCAGCCGGCGAGCGACGACATCACCCTGCGCGAGATCGAGGCGCAGCGGATGGCGGTGGTCCGCTTCTCCGGGCGTGCCGATAACCAGGACATCGCGGCGCACGAGCAGCGGCTGCGCGACTGGCTGGCGGGCCAGGGCCTGGAGGCCGACGGCGCGCCCGTCTACGCCTACTACGACGATCCGCTGACGCCCGGATTCATGCGCCGCAACGAGGTGCTCATCCCGGTGCGGAGTGCGGAATAGCCGCCTCGGGTGGGTGCTGCTGGCGCCCGGGCCCCGGGTGGCCGCGGCGCAGGCGCCACCGCGCTCGCAAGCGGGTGCGCGCCCACCGCCGGATGGGTGCCGGGGTGCCTTGACGTTGGCAGCCCGCCTGCCGGAGGCTGAGTGAGCCGATCGTATCGATGGTGCCGGGAGGAGTCTTACGACGATGCCAGGCTTTACCCCCGAGGTGCGGACGGCCTGCCCGCACTGCGGCGAGCCCTTCACCCTCCGGGTCGATACCGACGGGGCCGACGCCGCCTACGTCGAGGACTGCCCGGTCTGCTGCGCGCCCATCGAGGTGGCCGTACGCTGGCCGCTCGACGGCGGCGGCCCGGCGGTCGAGCTGCGGCAGGCGGACGCATGAGCAGCGGGCTGATCGCGGTGCTGATCCTCGGCGCGGGCCTCCTGGCAGCCGTGCTCCTCGGCCGGGGGAAGCGCTCGGGCCAGGGCGGGATGCCGGGGCGAGCCCGCGGCGCCGACGCCCTGACCCGCGCCTGCCACGGCAACCGGGAGCAGGCCGAGCGGCTCGAGGCCCTGGAGCAGAAGCGGGCAGGCGGCAAGCTGAGCAGCCGGGCGGCCCGGCAGCGGGCCGCGGAGCGCATGAAGCGCGATCGCGGCTGAGAAGAGAGGAGGCGTCGTTCTGGACCTGGCCCGGCATCTGCGGCGCAGTGGTCGCCGCTGCCGGGTGCGTCAGCGGCCCTCGATGGCCTCCATCAGCTCGACCATGTCCCGCCTGAAGCTCCGCCGGATCAGCCGCGCCCCGAGGAGGGGCGGGAGTCGGAAGTCCGGCTCCATCTCCGTCACCACGGTAACCTGCGTGCCGTCCTCGAGGGCCTTGAGCCGCCAGCGGGTGGTCCCTGAGGCCAGGTCGCTGCGCGCCGGGTCGACGGTGGCGGTGATCCGCTCGTAGGGCTCCTCCTCCAGGCGCTCGACCCGGGTGATACGCCGGCAGAAGAAGAGTACGCACCCCTCGGTTACCGTCTCGACCTCGGCGTGGTGGCCGTCACGCTGCAGGACCCGGCTGCGCTCGATGCCCGGCGACAGCTGCGCCAGCCCCTCGTAGTCGGTCAGCGCCGTCCATACGGCCTGCCGCCGGGCCTGCAGGCGCAGGGTCAGCCGCATGGTGTACTCGCGCCCCTCGGCGGCGAAGTGCTCGTCGGTAACCTCCACGGCCTCGGCGCCGGGGCCTGCGAGGGCGGCCGCGAGGAGGAGGGTGCCCAGCGATCTTCGGGGCATGGCGTTCCGTGCGGCTCTAGCTAGGCTGTATCCCCTGCCTAGCCTAGCAGCGGCGACAGGCCGTCGCCTCGGCTGCGGGCAGCGCGAAGACTCGTCGCGCCCCGGTAGGATGCGCTGTCCCCGGCGTGATGCACTGACTCAGGCGGGCTCAGCAGGCTGCGAGGGGCGGGCACGAGGCTTGCGCGTGTTGCCCGACGGTTACGCCCGCCAGGTGCCCCTGGAGCCGGCCAGCGAGCCGGGGCCCGAGGGGCCTTGCAGCGACCATCAGCAGGAGGAATGGGCTATGAGTGAGCGCGACGACCAGATCGAGGCCATGAAGGCTCGGCTCGACGAGTGGCAGGCCGAGATGGACAAGCTGCGGGCGCAGGCCCAGGAGGCCGGCGAGGAGGCGCAGGAGCGCTACGAGGAGCAGCTCAACGAGCTGGAGGAGAAGTACGAGGAGGGCAAGCAGCGCCTGCGCGAGATGCAGGACGCTAGCGAGGAGGCCTTCCGCGACGTCCGCCGTGGCTCCGAGACGGCCCTGGAGGCCCTTACGCGATCCTTCCGCGAGGCCATCAACCGCTTCCGCCGGTAGTCTCTCCACCGCGGGGGCGGGTCGTGCGCCCGCCCCCGGCATCGTGGGGCTGTTGCCGAGGGGGCCCTGCCGCCTAGCTGGCTCGCTCGGGGAGGGGGAACCCGCTGGGCTGGGCGGCCCGCCAACGCCGGGGCCTGGGATGGCCCCCGCTCCGGCCTCGGGGCCCGCTGGGCAGGGCGCCGGGCGGGGCAGGCTGCGCGAGGAGGTAGCCCTGGCCGTAGCGGCACCCTTCGGCCAGCAGCGCCGTACGCTCGTGCTCGTCCTCGATCCCCTCGGCGATGATCGTGTGCTGGAGGCTGTGCCCCAGGGCCAGGATGGCGCGCGTGACCGCCAGCATGCGGCACTCTTTCGGTAGCCCCTGGACGAAGGACCGATCGATCTTGATCCGGTCGATGGGCAGGTCCTTGAGGTAGCTCAGTGCCGAGTAGCCCGTGCCGAAGTCGTCCACGGTCACTCGCACCCCGTATCGGCGCAGGGTCTCGAGGCGCTCGATGACGGGGCCGTTCGGCGCGACCATCAGGCTCTCGGTGAGCTCGATCTCCAGGTAGTTGGCGGGCAATTGGGTCTTCGTCAAGGTGCTCAGCACCTGCTCGACGAACCGGTCGTCGTGGAGCTGCGGGACCGCGACATTGACGGCCACCCGGCCGAAGGCGACGCCCTGGGCGAGCCAGGCCCGGCCCTGGGCGCAGGCCTGCTCAAGCACCCAGTGGCCGAGCCACTCGATCAGGCCGGCCCGCTCGGCGGCCGGGATGAACGTCGCCGGCGAGATCCAGCCGCGTTGCGGATGGCGCCAGCGCACCAGGGCCTCGACGCCGGCCCAATGACCGGTGTAGAGATCGATTTGCGGCTGGTAGTGCACCGCGAGCTGCTCCTCCTCAGCCAGGGCCTGGCGCAGGTCGGCGACCAGCTCGAGCCGTTGCCGGGCCTGCCCCGTCAGCTCCTCGCTGAAGAAGCGGTAGGAGGCGCCTTCGCTCTTGGCCTGGTTCAAGGCGGCATCGGCCTGCTCGAGCAGCGTCTTCGTCGAGCAGGGGCCGTCGGGGCACAGCCGGAGGCCGGTACGGACGTTGATCGGGATATCGACCCCCGTGGTCTTGTACGGGGCGGCGACGGTCTCGACGATCCGCTCGGCGAGGTGGATCGCCGCCTCGACACCGTCGAGCCGGTGCACGAGGAGGCCGAACTCATCGCCGCTGAGCCGCGCCACGGTGTCAGTGGGCCCGACCAGGCGGCTCAGGCGCTCGCCCACCGCCTGGAGGACCGCGTCACCCCCGGCGTGGCCGAGGCTATCGTTGATGGCGTGGAAGTCCGCCAGGTCCAGGGCGATCACGGCGAGCCCCCCCTGCCGGGTGTGGTGCTCGCGAACCGCCCGGTCGAGCCGCTCCTCGAACAGGGCTCGGTTGGGGAGCCCCGTCCGTGTGTCGTAGAAGCGGTGCTGATCGAGCTGCGCCTCGAGCTCGACGCGCTCGGTAATGTCGTTGAGGTAGCCGTAGAGGCCTAGCCATTGGCCCGACTCATCCCATTCGATGAGCCGCACGTCCTGGACCCAGCGATAGCTCCCGTCGGCGTGGCGGAGCCGGTACGGCTCGGGCTTGTAGCGCGTAGCACCGCGCTCGATATCGGTCGCCAGCTCCTGCTCGACGCGGGGGCGATCCGTGGGGTGGACCAGCTCGGTGAAGGCGGTGCCGAGCAGGGCCTCGGGCTGGTAGCCGAAGACCTCGGCGAGGCTGGCCGAGGCGTACTGCATCGGCCACCCCGGCTCGGCGCCCCAGCGGAAGATCACGGTCGGGCCGGCCGCGAAGAGCCTGCGCTCACGCTCCAGGAACCCCTCCAGGCGGCGGATCTCGGCGAGCTCCGAGACGGCGTGTGCGATGTCCTCGTGGCAGGCGAGCCCCTCCGCCGTGAGCCGTCGCGGCCGGGTATCCAGGGCGCAGACCGCGCCGAGGGGGAGGCCGTTGGCGCTGGTGAGCGGCATGCCGGCGTAGAAGCGTAGGTAGGGCGGGCCTGTGACGAGGGGGTGCTCGCGGAAGCGCTCGTCCCGACGGGTATCCTCGATGAGCAGCGGCGCGTTGTGGTAGACGACGTGACCGCAGAAGGGCGGTTGAGGCGCCGCCTCGGCGAGGTCGAGACCGCGCGCCGACTTGACCCACTGGCGGTTGCGGTCGACGAGGGTGATCGTGGCGATGGGGACGTCCAGGGCGTGGCACAGGGCGTGCGTTAGCCGGTCGAAGGCCGCCTCGGCAGGGGTGTCCAGGAGCTCGTAGGTGTAGAGCTCTGCAAGGCGGCGCTCTTCGTTCTCGGGGACCGGTGCGCTCCACTTGTCGCCACCCATAAGGCCTCCTTACCGGCTGTTGTTGATTTTCTTCTTGGGGAGGTGGGCTGGGCCCGGGCTGGTCGGGGTGAATCGTTTATTGCATAGGGCGCATCTCCCGCCGGCGCCTCCGTCAGCGGCCCGGAGCGTTTTTTGATCTTTATCAAGATTTTTTGCGGCCGCAATATGGCACCTCCGCAGCGCGGGATACAAGCGCTCGGCCATGAAGAAGCCTTAATAAGACAGCGGGTCGATGCTCCGGGGCTGCGCGTCCCCGCGCCGGGGTGTTGCAGAATGCCGCGGTTTCCGCCAAGCTAGCGCGCGTGAGATACCTATCCGCTACCGCCTTCGCCCTCCTCGGCGCCGCGCTCATCGCCATCGCCTACGGCCTGGCCCGCTTCGCCTTCGGGCTCTTCGTGCCCCCGATCCGCGACGATCTGGGCCTGTCGCAGGGCGTGATGGGGATCATCGGCGCGCAGCCGTTTGTCAGCTTCGTCCTCGCCAGCGTCGCGGCGTCGTGGCTCGCCGAGCGCCTCGGCGCACGCGGCGCGGCGGTGCTCTCGGCAGCCTTCGCGCTCCTCGGCCTGACCCTGATCAGCCGGGCGGACAGCGCCCTGACCCTCGGCGCTGGCGTCTTCGCCTGCGGGCTGTGCACGGGGACGATGATGCCGGCGCTGAGCACCGGCGCTCAGGTGGCCATCCGCCCGGCCCTGCACGGCCGGGTCAACGCCGTGATGAACGCCGGGACCAGCGTCGGCGTGGCCCTGGCCGTGCCGGCGGTGCTGCTGCTCGCCGGCGCCTGGCGCGAGGCCTACGCCGCCTTCGCCGTGGTGACAGGGATCGCCATGCTCGCCGCGTGGCGCTACCTCCCGGCAGCGGCTGCCGCCACGGCACACCCGCCCAGGAGCGGCGCGGTGCGCGGCGTGCTCTCCGGCCGCATGATCAGCCTCTGCCTCTTCGCCCTGGTGATGGGCTGGGTGAGCTCGGCGTACTGGGTCTTCGCCCCGGACCTGGTGGTCCAGGTCGGCGGCGTGGCGCCCCGGCTCACCGGCCTGCTGTGGCTGGCGGTGGGGCTGGTCGGCCTCACCGCGGCCTTCGCCGCGGACTGGGGGGACCGCCTCGGTATCGCCCGCGTGCAGGCGGCGGCGCTGCTCGGGTTGGCCCTGGCGCTGCTCGGCCTCGTCGCCGCGCCGGACCAGCTCCCCCTGGCGCTGGCCTCGGCGGCGCTCTTCGGCCTGGTCTACATGACCCTCACCGGGCTCTACCTCGTCGTCGGCATCCGGCTGCTGGTGGATCGGCCGTCCCTGGGGGCGGTGCTGCCCTTCATGGCCATCGCCGTGGGCCAGGCGCTGGGCTCGCCGGTGGCGGGGAGCCTGGTGGAGTGGGCCGGCTACGGAGCCGCCTTCACGACCTTCGCGGCGGTAGGCGTGGCGGCCGCGGCCTGCCTGCGGCTGTTCCCGGCCCCGCCGGCGCTCGAGCCTGCGGTGCACCGGGTCGGCACCGTGCACGGCGGCACCGACGGGCAGCCGGTCGAGGACGGCGGCTAGCGGACCGGCCGCCAGTCCGCCTCGCCCCGCTCCCTTCCCGCTGCCGCGCAGGTAGACTGGGCACATGCCCGACCCCGCTACCACCGAGCACATCGCCGACGCCTACCGCCGCGTGCGCGCCAGCATGCCCGGCTTCCGCGAGCGCGAGGCGCAGAAGCGCATGATCTGGGAGGTCGGCAAGGCCCTCGACGGGGCGCAGGCGCACCGGCTGCTCGCCATCGAGGCGCCCACCGGCACGGGCAAGAGCCTCGGCTACCTCCTCGGCGGGGTGCCGGTGGCCCGGGCCCGGGGCCTGCCGCTGGTCATCGCCACCGCCACCGTCACCCTGCAGGAGCAGATCCTGCGCCAGGACCTGCCCAAGCTGGCCGAGCACGCCGGCCTGGCGGTGGACGCCACGGTGGCCAAGGGCCGCGGCCGCTACCTCTGCCCGCGGGATCTCCACGAGCTCCTCGGCCAGCCCGCGGAGGCCGGCGCGCAGCAGGCGCTGGGCGGGGACGTCCTCGGCTCGGCCCACTGGCCGCGCGCCCCGCGGGCCGGGGAGCCGGAGCGGCTGCAGGCCATGGCGGAGGCGCTGGCGGCGGGGCGCTGGAGCGGCGACCTGGACGCGTGGCCGGACGGGGTCGCCGACGATCTGCGGCCCGTGATCACCTCCACCAGCCTGTCCTGCTCGGGCCGGCGCTGCGCCTACTTCCAGGAGTGCCCCGTCTACGCCGCCCGCGACCGCGTGGCGCGCGCCGAGGTGGTGGTGACCAACCACGACCTGCTCCTCGCCGACCTGCAGCTCGGGGAGGGGCAGGGCGGGGTGCTGCTGCCACGCCCGGACCAGGCCCTCTACGTCATCGACGAGGGCCACCACCTGGCGGCTAAGGCCGTGCAGCGCTTCGCTACCAGCAGCCGCGTCCAGGGCGCCCTGTCCTGGCTGGAGGAGGGCGAGGGGGTGGCGGTGGAGCTGGCGGCCGTGCTGCCCGAGGCGGAGGGCGAGCCGCCCGACGCCGCGGCGCAGCGGATCCAGGAGCGCCTCGCGGAGGTGGGCAGCGCCCTGCGCGAGGCGGACGCCTTCCTGCAGCACAACTACCAGCCCGGGCCCGACGGCGAGCGCTGGCGCTTCCGCGCCGGCCACGCCCCGGAGGCGGTGCGCACCGTGGCGGCGCAGGTCGCCGGGCCGGCGGAGCAGCTCTGCGGCGAGCTGGAGGCCTTCGCCGAGCGGGCGGACCGCGCCCTGGAGGCGCAGCGCGGCGACACCAGCGAGATCGAGCGCCACCTGCCGCGGCTCGGCTTCCTGCGCGAGCGGGCGCAGAATCTCGCCACCACCTGGCGGACCCTCGGCGCCCAGGAGGCGGCAGGGGCGTCCCCGGTGGCGCGCTGGATCCAGCGCCAGGCGGGTGAGGCCGGCGGCACCGACCACCTGGTGGCGGTATCGCCGGTCTCCGTGGCCGACGCGCTGGCCGAGCGGCTGTGGCAGCGCTGCGCCGGGGCGGTGATCACGAGCGCCACGCTCACGGCCCTGGGCCGCTTCGACCACCTGCGCGGCGAGCTGGGCCTGCCCGGCGACGAGCGCCTGCGCCTCGGCCGGCTGCCGTCGCCCTTCGACTACGGCCGCTCGCGGCTGCGCGTGCCCGCCATGCGCACCGATCCGCGCGACGCCGAGGCGCACCTGGCGGAGGTCTGCGAGCTGCTGCCACAGATCCTCGACCCCGGCGAGGCGGCGCTGGCGCTGTTCACCAGCCGCGACCGCATGGAGCGGGTGGCGCAGGCGTTGCCGGAGGCGCTGCGCGAGCGGCTGCAGTGCCAGGGCGAGCGCGCCCGCGAGGCGATGCTCGAGCGCCACCGGCAGGCCGTGGACGCGGGGCGCGGGAGCATCCTCTTCGGCCTGGCGAGCCTGGCGGAGGGGGTGGACCTGCCCGGGCGCTACTGCGACCACGTGCTCATCGAGCGGATCCCCTTCGGTGTGCCCACCGAGCCGGTGGCGGCCACCCTCAGCGAGTGGCTCGAGGACCAGCAGCGCCGGCCCTTCCTCGAGCTGGGCCTGCCGCAGGCCTCGCTGCGCCTGACCCAGGCCTGCGGCCGCCTGGTACGCTCCGAGGACGACCGCGGCCGGATCACCATCCTCGACCGCCGGGTGGCGACCAAGCCCTACGGCAAGGACCTGCTCGACGCCCTGCCGCCGTTCCGCCGCGAGCTCGCGTAGCGGCGCCGAGCCGCCGGCGGCTCAGCGCCCGTAGGGGAGCTCGAGCCGGCTCCCCGGCTCCAGGTCGTGGACGGTGTCGCCGTAGCCGATCCGCACCGGCGGGCAGGGGCCCTCCTCCAGGTGCAGGGTCACCTTGGTGTGGTTGACCAGCAGGTGGATCCAGTGGCCGCGGTAGTGGATCTGGTGCGCCACCTCGCGCAGGCCGTCGGGGAGCATCGGGTCCAGCCAGAGCACCCCGTCGCGCGGCTCCAGGCCGGTGTAGCCGCGCAGGACCAGGTCCACGGTGCCGGCCATGGCGCCGAGGTGGATCCCCTCCCGCGTGGTGCCGCCCTGGATGTCGCCGAGATCGCTGAGCAGGGCGTTGCCGAACAGGTCCCAGGAGCGCTGCCGGTCCGAGCGGGCGAGGACCCAGGAGTGGACGATGTGGCTCAGCGTCGAGCCGTGGGAGGT
>CAJXLI010000021.1 GCA_913055575.1 uncultured Ectothiorhodospiraceae bacterium | reverse complement strand
CTCTTTCGCCGGCTGCTCGGTGGTCATGGGCTGTCCCTCCAGTCGAGGACCATCTTCAGGCATTCGGGATCGCTGAAGGCGATCCGGTAGGCGGTGGCGGCCTCCTCGGCGTCGAGGCAGTGGGTGATCAGCCTATCCAGCGACAGCTCGCCGGAGGCGATCCGGGCCGTTACGGCCTCCAGATCACCGCGCTGCCACTCGGCGGCCACCCGTAGCCGCGCCTCGCGCATGAAGGCCCCTGGGAAGGCGAACGACAGGCGATCGCTATAGAACCCGGCGAGGACGATCTCGCCGCCGCGCCCGAGGCGGCCGATCAGGGTATCGAGCAGGTTCGCATCGCCACTGACGTCGCAGATCCGTTGGTAATCCCGGCGCTCGTCGCCCTCGGGGTCGACGACCGTATAGCCCTCGGCGCCGCTGCGGCGCTGCTCGCTCGTCTCCCAGACCGTAGGCGGCGCGCCGACGAGCACCCCGATACGGGCCATGAGCCGGCCGAGGACGCCGTGGCCGACAATAAGTTCCGGAGGCGCCTCAGCCACGGCGTGCCAGGCTGTAGCCGCCAGCGCCAGGAGCACGCCGCGCTCACCGAGACCCTCTGGCACCGGGATCAGGCGCTCACCGGAGACGGCCAGCCGCGAGGCGGCGCCGCCGAACAGGCCGTTGATCTCGGCATAGCAGCGGGCTCCAGGGACGAAGACCGCCTCACCCTCGGTGCGGCCGGACGCCGAGCCGGCGGCGACGACGCGGCCCACGGACTCGTAGCCGGGGACCAGGGGATAGCCGAGCCCTGGGAAGTGGGGCATGGTGCCTTTCCAGAGCAGCCGCTCGGTACCTGTGCTGATGCCGCTGTAGTGGATGTCGACAACCGCATCGCCCTCAGCGGGCTCGATCAGGGCGACATCGCGCAGGGCGAGCTGCTCCGGCTCCTCAAAGACGACGGCGCGAGCCCAGCGGGACTGCGCTCGCGCCCCCTCCGGCGCCGTTGCGTCTTCACGGCTTGGGTCCGACATGGTGTCAGCCTAACTTGACTATCGGGTGTATCAAATCGGGTGCTCAGTCCGCCATGCTGCGGCTTTTAGCCGCAATGACCCGGGCCTGCAGGGGGTTGCAGCCGCGCAGCAGGCGGATCTTCCCGAACCCGGCCTCCTCCAGCAGGGCCTGGTTCTCGGCCACAGTCCGAGGGCGTCCCCGCCCCATGGCGAAGAGGTAGATGCCGAAGTAGGCATCGCCGACCCGCTCTGCCCCGGGCGTACCGGCCATGGGCTCGGCGACCAGCACCGTGGTCCCCGGCGCCAGGCTACGGTGGAGATGGCGCAGTAGCGCTACCACGTCGGCGTCGTCGTGGTCGTGGAGGATGCGCACCAGGGTGACCACATCGGCGTCCGACGGCAGCGTATCGCGGAAGAAGTCCGCCCCCTCGGCATCCAGGCGGTCCGATAGTCCCGCCTCCGCGAAGCGCTGCCGGGCCCGCTCGGCGACGGCGGGCAACTCCACGACACGGCCCTGCAGGTGCGGCCAGCGCTGCGCCGCTGCCAGCAGGAAGGCGCCCTCACCGCCGCCGATGTCCATCAGCCGGCGGTGGCGACGCAGGGCATAGGCGTCGAGCACCTCGGCAGCCACCATCGGCTGCGAGGCGGCCATGAGCGCGCTGTAGGGGCCGATCTCCTCCGCCGAGAGGCCGTCCGGAGCCTCGCGGCCGGCGTAGGCCCAGTACTGCCCCAGGGCGGTGGCGCCGCGCTCGCCCTGGAGCAGGGCCAGCGGATCGGTCAGGTCCTCATAGAGCAGCGCGTGGTGATCGACCATGGCGCGGATCCCGGGCGAGGCCACCAGCACGGCGCCCAGGTCGCCGAGCCCGTAGCGGCCGCCGGCGCGCAGCTCCAGCAGCCGCAGTGCCGCAGCGGCGCTGACCAGGCGCTCGGCGGCCATCGCCGGCATCGCTAGCTGCTCGGCGAGCTCGGCGGGCGAGCGTGGCTGCTCGGCAACCGCATCGAGCAGCCCGCTGCGCACGCTGGCGAGCACGACCTGGGCGTAGATAAAACCCGCACACAGATCGAAGAGCTCGCTGGAGCGGCGGCGGGCGATCGGACGGGTGAGCGGGAAGGCCGTGGCAAAGCGGTGGAAGCGGGGGCTGGCCAGCAGGCGGTCCCGCCAGGCGTGCAGGCGGTCCCGCCAGGCGCTGTCGCGCCAGCCGCCGATCACGCCGCGCTGCGACCCAAGGTCTTGGGCAGGGCTCGCTCCATCTCCTCGAGGATCCCGGCCCGGAGCTGCTCGGCGCCGGCGCACTCCGGCACGGCCCCCACCGCCTCCTCGACCAGGCGGTCGAGGCGCTCCTTGGCGCCCTCCAGGCCGTGCTCGGAGACGGCATTGATGAGCCCCTGCCCGCTATCCTGGCCCGCGGGCTTGCCGAGCTCCTCCTCGGCGCTGACGGCATCCCGCAGGTCGTCGGCCACCTGGTACGCCTCGCCCAGCCGCTCCCCGACGAGCCGCCAGCCGTCGGCCTGGTGCTCCGCACCGGCGGCGGTGGCCCCCGCCACCGTGGCGGCGGCGAACAGCGACCCCGTCTTGGCCTGATGGTATGCCGCCAGCGGGATCTCCGGCTCCGACTCCCAGGCCTGCCCGGCCGTGATGCCGTACGGCATCCCCGTAGCCCGGGTGACGGTGGTCAGCAGCGCCCCAGCCCGCTGCGGGGCCTGGGCCACCTGCAGCGACACCGTCTCGAGGGCGTGGACGATCAGGGCGTCACCGGTGAGCACCGCCAGGCGCTCGCCGTAGGCGGCGTGGACCGAGGGCTGGCCGCGCCGGGTAGCCGCATCGTCGAAGCACGGCAGATCGTCGTGCACCAGCGAGGCGCAGTGCATCAGCTCGATCGCCGTCGCCGCCGCATCGGCCAGCTCCGGGGCGTCGTCGCCGCAGGCAGCCGCGACCGTCAGGCACAGGCGCGGCCGGATCCGCGCTCCGCCGGAGAAGACGGCGTGGCGAACCGCCTCGGCGAGCTGCGGCGGGGCCGGCTCCGCTGTGGCGCGGGCCACCGCGGCTTGCAGGGCGTTCTCGATGCGTTCACTCGGTTCCATGTAGCCCCCTCCCGCCGGCGGCGTGTAGGCTTGCGTTCCAGGGAAGAATTGTCGAGTACGCTAGACAGGGACCCACCCCATGTCAACGCCGCTGCGATACCCAGCCGCAGGCGCTCAGCGCGCCGTCGTCATCGGCGCCGGTGTCGGCGGCCTGGCCGCTGCCGTCGACCTGGCCAATGCCGGCCTGCAGGTCACCGTCGTCGAGCGGGCCCCGTGCCCGGGCGGCAAGCTGCGCACCGTCCAGGTGGGCGACGCCCATCTGGACGCCGGGCCGACCGTCTTCACCATGCGAGATGCGTTCGAGCGCCTCTTCGCCGACGCCGGCGAGCGCCTGTCCGATCACCTCAGCCTCCAGCCCGTCGAGCGCCTGGCGCGCCACGCCTGGACGGACGGCAGCGCGCTGGACCTGTACGCCGACACGGAGCGCTCCGCCGAGGCCATCGGCGAGTTCGCCGGCGCGGCGGAGGCCCGCCGCTTCCGCACCTTCTGCCGCCGCGCCGCAGAGATCCACGACACCCTCGACGCCAGCTTCATGCGGGCCCAGCGCACCAACCCGATAGGCCTCGTCCACCGGGTGGGCTACCGCAATCTGGGGGCCATGCTCCGGATCAGCCCCTTCACCACGCTGTGGCAGGCCCTGGGGCGCTATTTCCACGATACCCGGCTGCAGCAGCTCTACGGCCGCTATGCCACCTACTGCGGCTCCTCACCCTTCCGAGCGCCGGCAACCCTGATGCTCATCGCCCACGTGGAGGGCCAGGGGGTCTGGGAGATCGAGGGGGGCATGCACCGGCTCGCGCAGGCGCTCGCCGGGCTCGCCGAGCGCCTGGGAGTGACCATCCGCTACCGCAGCGAGGCGCGCACCATCACCACCGAGGGCGGCGCTGCCGCCGGCGTCGAGCTGGCCGATGGCGAGCGGCTGCCGGCGGATCTGGTAGTCAGCAACGCCGACGCCGCCGCCCTCGGCGCCGGCCACCTCGGCGATCACCTGCGCCGCGCGGTTCCCGGGCAGCCGCCTCGCGTCCGGTCGCAATCGGCGATCACCTGGAACTGGGTAGCGGAGACGGACGGCTTCCCCCTGCACCACCATACGGTCTTCTTCAGCAGCGACTACGCGGACGAGTTCGACGCCGTCTTCCGCCGCGATGAGCCGCCCCCGGAGCCCACGGTCTACATCTGCGCCCAGGACCGGCACGATCAGCAGCCGGTCGCCGGGCCCGAGCGCCTGCTCTGCTTGATCAACGCACCGGCCCGGGGCGATACGCGACCGCTAAGCGACACGGAGATCCAGCAATGCCAGAACCGGACCCTCGCGCTCCTGGAACGCTGCGGGCTGCGCGTGAGACCGACGCAGGAGCCACCGGTCACCACCACGCCGACGGATTTCGAGCGGCTCTTCCCGGCCACGGGAGGCGCGCTCTACGGCATGGCCTCCCACGGCTGGCAGGCCTCTTTCCAGCGGCCGGCAGCCCGCACGCGGGTGCCGGGGCTGTACCTGGCGGGGGGCAGCACGCATCCGGGAGCGGGACTGCCCATGGCGATGACCTCGGGCCGCCTGGCGGCAGAGCAGGCGCTGGCCGACCTGACTTCAGCCATGAGGTCCCGCAGGACGGCTATGCCTGGTGGTACATCGACGCGCTGAGCGACGACGGCCGCCACGGGCTGACCATCATCCTCTTCGTCGGCAGCGTCTTCTCGCCCTACTACGCCTGGGCGCGCCGGCGCGGTGACGCGGATCCGCGCAATCACTGCGCCGTCAATGCCGCCCTCTACGGCGACAAGCGCGGCCACTGGTCGCTCACCGAGCGCGATCGCCACGCCCTCCACCAGAGCCGCGATACCCTGACCATCGGCCCGAGCCAGGCGCGCTGGGAGGGCGGCGAGCTCATCATCGACCTCGACGAGATGACCTGCCCCCGGCCGGCCCACTTGTGCGGGCGGGTGCGCGTCACCCCCCAGGTGCACAACAGCTACGCCCTCACCCTGGATCCGGCCGGGCGCCACCGCTGGTGCGCCCTGGCCCCCTGCGCCCGCGTCGAGGTGGCGATGGCCAAGCCCCGGGTCCATTGGCAGGGCTCGGGCTACCTCGATACCAACAGCGGCGACGAGCCCCTGGAGGATGGCTTCAGCGGCTGGCACTGGTCCCGCGCCAGCGACGCCGGGGGGACCACCGTGCTCTACGACCTCACCCCCCGGCAGGGGCCGGCGTACCGCACCGCCCTGCGCTTCGACCGCCAGGGGGCCGTCCGTCAGCAGGATACCCCCGAGCCGGCCTCCTTGCCGGGCACGCGCTGGGGCATCCGGCGGCGCACGCCAGCCGATGCACCCGAGCACGCGCGCGTGATCGAGACCCTGGAGGATACGCCGTTCTACGCCCGCTCCCTGGTCGCTACCCAGGTCGACGGCCAGCCCCTGGAGGCGGTCCACGAGAGCCTCGACCTGGACCGTTTCGCCAGGCCCTGGGTGCAGATGCTGCTGCCGTTCCGGATGCCGCGGCGGCGGACGAGGCGGTGAGGCTGGTGGCGGGCCGGGCCTGCTCTACCCGATCGACCAGGGGATCGTGCAGGCCGGCTCAGGAGCGCTCGCCGCGCTCGCGCTCCTCGCGTATCTGGCGCAGCTCACGGCGCATCTTGATGACCTCGCGCAGGGCGTAGCCCATCGCCAGCGCCACGAGGACGAGCTTGAAGATGATGAAGCCGGGGAGATCCATGGATGCTCCCTCCCGTTGCGGATGCGACGCCGCCGGTCAGCTGGGGAGCTGACGCCCGGAGCGGGCGGCGTCCATACGCTCCAGGCGCTCGGCGTCGGCACGCTCGAGCCGCTCGAATAGATCGAGCACCCAGACCGCCCGGCCCTCGACCGGTCCCGGCCTCCCCTGCGGCGGTGGCGTCTGCTCGACGGCGTCGATCAGGAACCGCCCCTCGGGCAGCACCGGCGCGGAGTCGTCCCGCGGGGCGCGGGCTAGCGTGGCGCCTACGGTCGATAATACACGCATCTTCTGCCTGGCGCTAACCACGGCGCGCTTGTTGACCGAGTCACAGCCGATACGCTCGAGTTCGCGGCCGATCTCGGCGTAGAGCAGCCGGGCGGCGCACAGGCCCGGGCGCACCCGGTGCGGCAGGGCGTGGAAACCCGGCATGGCGCGCTCGTAGAAGCGGTCGGCGTCGTGCAGCAGGCGCTGGATGACCTCGCCGAGCTCCGGGGAGAAGCGCGGCCGGGCGAGGAACGCGTCCGGCTCGATCCCCGCCTCGCGGAGCCACTGCTGCGGCAGGTAGAGCCGGCCGTTGCGGGCGTCCTCGCCGACGTCGCGGGCGATGTTGGTCAGCTGCATGGCCACGCCCAGATCGCACGCCCGGGCCAGCGCCGAGGCGCTCCGTACGCCCATGAGCAGGGCCATCATCACGCCCACCGTGCCGGCGACGCGCACGGCGTACTCGTAGAGCTCCTCGATGGTCTCGTAGCGGCGGCCCTGGGCGTCCCAGGCGAAGCCGTCGATCAGCGCCGCGGGCAGCGCCTGGGGCAGGTTGTGGTAGTGGACGACGCAGGCGAAGGCGCGATCCGCCGGGTGCGCCTGCGGGCGTCCCTGGTAGACCTGCGCCAGGCGCTCGTGCAGGGTCGCCAGGGCCTCGGCGTCGCCGGGCCCCTCGTCCACGGCATCGTCCGCCTCCCGGCAGAAGGCGTAGAGGGCCGTAGCCGCACTCCGCTGCTCCCGCGGCAGCAGCCAGGAGGCGGCGAGAAAGGTCCGCGACCCTGTGCTCAGCAGGGCCCGGCAGGCCCGCCGGTCGGTGTTCAGCAGGTAGGGCTCCGGCGCCAGGCTCGGATCAGGCGAAAGTGTGAGCATCAGGGACCACCTCATCGAGGATGCGTGCTGAAGAGACGACGCCGGGCAAGCCGGCCCCGGGATGGGTGCCGGCGCCGACCAGGAACAGGTTCTCGACGTCCTCGCTCCGGTTGTGCGGCCGGAACCAGGCGCTCTGCCGGAGCACCGGCTCCAGGCTGAACCCCGTGCCCAGCCACGACTTCAGCCGGTAGCGGAAATCCAGCGGCGTGGCCACGCTCGAGGTCACCAGCTCTGCCTCCAGGCCGGGGAGCACCGTCTCGCTGAGGTACTGGGAGATCGCCCGGCGGTACGGCTCCGCCTGCGTCTCCCAGTCCACGTTGCCGCCCAGGTGCGGCACCGGGGAGAGCACGTAGAAGGCGTCGCAGCCCTCCGGCGCCATGGACGGATCCGTGGCCGTGGGCCGGTGGAGATAGAGGCTGAAGTCATCGGCGAGGACCTTGCGCTCGAAGATATCCTGGATGAGCTCCTTGTAGCGCGGCCCCATGAGGATGGTGTGGTGCGGCACCTCGGGGTATTGGCGCCGGGTCCCGAAGTACCACACGAACAGCCCCATGGAGTAGCGCGCCCGATCGAGCCGGCGGTCGGTCCAGCGCCGTCGCGCTCGCGCCGGCACCAGGTTGCGGTAGGTCCAGGCGGCGTCGGCGTTGGAGACGACGATATCCGCGCCGAGGCGCTCACCACTGGCCAGCTCCACCCCCGTGGCGCGGCCCCGGTCGTCCACCGTGATCGCCTCCACATCGGCATTATAGCGGACCTCGCCGCCCTGGCCGGCGATCAGATCGGCCATGCCCTGGGCCAGCCGCCCGGTACCGCCCATGACGTAGTGCACCCCCCAGTGCTGCTCCAGATACTCGATCAGGCAGTACACCGAGGTTACCGAGAAGGGATTACCGCCGATGAGCAGCGGGTGGAAGCTCAGCACCTGGCGCAGGCGCTCGTCCTTGACGTACTTGGAGACCAGGCCGTAGACGCTGTAGTAGCTCTTCAGCCGCACCAGGTCCGGGACCACCCGGAGCATGTCGGTGAAGGTGTTGAACGGCTTGTTGCTCAGCTCCTCGAACCCGGTCCGGAAGATCCGCTCGCTGATCGCCATGTAGCGCTCGTAGCCGTCTACCTCACCGGGGGCGAAGCGCTCGACCTCGGCGCGCATCCGCTCCGGGTCGCCGGTATAGTCGAAGTAGCTGCCGTCCTCGAAGCGGACGCGGTAGAACGGATCCGTCAGCCGCAGATCGATGTCGTCCTCGAGGCGGCGGCCGGCCAGCTCCCAGAGCTCGCGGAACAGGAACGGGGCCGTGACGATCGTCGGGCCGGCATCGAAGGTGAAGCCGTCCTGCTGGTGGACGTGGGCGCGACCACCGGGGCCGTCGAGCCGGTCCAGGACGGTAACCCGATACCCCCGGGCGCCGAGACGAATCCCGGCAGCGAGGCCACCGAAACCGGCGCCGATCACTACGGCATGCGGGCGTTGGCCGCCAACGGCGGCAGGGGCATCGTCGGTCTGTCGCATAGGAATCACCTTAAGGCAGGGCCAGTCATTGTCAACGAACGGCGGCGCCACCGCGACGTTTCGGCGCAGCGGCGTCGAGGGCAGCCAGGACCCGCCTCGCGACACCGGCGGGATCCTCCTCGTGGGCCAGATGGCCCAGCCCCGGAAGGGACTCGAGGCGGGCCGAGGGCAGGCGCAGCCGCACCCGCTCGGCCTGGGCGGGGGGCACGGTCCGGTCCCCCTCGGCGGCGAGCAGCACCAGGGGAACGGACAGATCGGGGAGATCAGCCATCAGGGTGTGGAGGCCGTCGTGGGTCCGCGCCATCATGCCCAGGGCTGCAGCTACGTGACCGGGATCGGTCGCCAGGCGCTGGTAGAGATCGACGCCCTGTCTATCGATCCGGGAGCCGGTACGCGCCAGGACCTCGGCAAGGAAGGCGCGATTGCGAGCCCGGAAGGCCAACCAGAACGGCACCAGCGGATTGTAGGTCAGCAGCCGCGCCGTCGTCGGGAAGAGCTGCCCGGCGAGGCCGCTAAAGGGCAGGAAGGCGCCGTTGAGGCTGGCCAGCGCCTCCGGCGCGATGTGCCGGTCCAGCGCCATGCGCACCAGGATGGCTGCGCCCACGGAGTGGCCGACGGCGACCTGCGGCGACATCCCCAGCACCGCGAGCAGCTCCCCGACCCCGGCGGCCACGCCGTCGAGATCCTGGAGACGGCGCGTGGCGGGCGCGCTGAAGCCGTGGCCGGGCAGGTCCGGGGCGATAACCGTGTAGCGCTGCGCCAGCTCCGGGCCGAATGCCCGCCAGGAGTGGCACGAGGCCGCCGAGCCGTGGAGCAGCAGGGCCGGCGGCCCGGTGCCGTAGACCTGGACGTGCCAGCGCAATCCGGCTGCCTCGACGAACCGGCTCGCCCCTCGATTCGGCCAGCCGGCAGCATCCCGCTCCCAGGCCAAGCCCGCAGCCATAGCGCCCTCCCCGCTCAGCCGCTGCCGGTAGCCGCCTGGACCGCCGAGCTGATCGAGGAGGCATCGGCCCGGGGCAGGGGCAGGTAGTCTGCACCCATGGCCTCGGCCAGCTCGCGGCCCGTAGGCCGCGGCCGCGGCGAGGTGTCCACGACCAGGGCGCGGACCCCCATCGCCCGGACGGCGCGGGCGGCCTCGATGGCCTC
Source organism: uncultured Ectothiorhodospiraceae bacterium (assembly GCA_913055575.1). Taxonomy (GTDB): domain Bacteria; phylum Pseudomonadota; class Gammaproteobacteria; order Nitrococcales; family Halorhodospiraceae; genus Halorhodospira. The sequence goes on along the minus strand of CAJXLI010000021.1, from coordinate 15,992 downwards.
GTCGTGCGCCTGCTCACGGCCGCCGGAGCCGTCGCGCGCGACATTGGCCCGGCCGTCGGTGAGCACGATGAGCACAGGAGTCGAGCCCTTGCGCCGGACCTCATCGGTGAGGTGGCGGGCCGTATCGATACCGGCGGCCAGCGGCGTCCCACCGCCACCCGGCAGGCCAGCCAGGCTCTTCTTGGCCCGGGTCAGCGAGCGTGTCGGCGGCAGCAGCACGTCCCCGCGCTTGCCGCGGAAGGCCACCATGGCCACCTCGTCCCGGCGCACGTAGCACTCCGAGAGCAGCAGCTCCACTGCGCCCTTGGCCTCAGCGAGCCGATTCATGGCCGATGAGCCGGAGGCGTCCACGGCAAAGATGGTAGCCGTGGGGCTACGCTGCTTGAAGCGGGTTATGCGGAAGTCCTCGGGGCGCACGATCACCTGGCGACCGTCACCCTCGCCGCGGCGCAGCGGCTGCCAGGGCGCGGCAGCGCGCAGCGTCTCGACCACGTTCAGCCGCTCGCCACCGCCCGGAGTCCCGGGGCGCACCCCAGCCGGACGGCCGCGCAGGCCACCTTTCTGCAGGGCCCCGGCCTGGCCCGGGGTCCGGGAGCTGTTGCGCTGCGCCAGCTCGCGGATCTTCATCTGCTGCAGCAGATCGTCCGGGAGCACTGCCTGGGCGGCCTCGAGGACCATCTCGCCCGGCATCTCCGAGGGCGCCTCCTGCTCCTCGTCGTCCTCCGGCTGCTCCGGCTCGCCGCCGCTGTCGTCCTCCTGCTCCGATTCCTCGCTCTCCTCCTGCTCCGGCTCCTCGGGCTGCTGCTCCTCTTGCTGCTCCGGCTCCTCTTGCTGCTCTTGCCCCTCTTGCTGCTCCTGCTCCTCCTGCGGCTGCTGCGGGATCTGCGTCGCCCGCGGCACGAGGATGAGCCGCGTCGCCAGGGCCACATCCTCCTGGGCGACCTCGTCCCGCCCGTGCAGGGCAGCCGCGGCCCGCGCCGCGCGCAGCGCCTGCAAGGGCGCCCGCAGGGAGCCGATACCCAGCGCCAGGCCGCCGGCGCACAGGGCCTCGGCGAGCTCATCGCTGCACGTCACCCGCGGCAGGCGCTCGCGGGCGGCAGCGATATCCGACGCCGTGTACGCGCAGCCGCCGGCGACGTGGACGGGGATGCCACTGAGCTCCAGGTGGCATCCGATCCGGTCGCGCAGGGGGCCGACCGGGCGCTCGTCATCCTCTACCCCCTCGTCGAGGGCGATGACCCCGAAGCTCGTGGGCATGCGATCGGCGAGCCCGTCGCGCTCGACGCGCACCTCGCCATTATCCAGAACGGCACCGATCTTGCCGGCCGTAGCCAGGGCGATGCGCTCGGCCATGGCCAGCACGGCGATCCCGCCGTCCACCTCCGCGAGTACGCCGCGCTCCACCACGGGGCGGCCGGCGCGCAGGGTCGCGCTCAGCTCCAGCCCACCGAGCAGCCGGCTGTCGGAGATGCTGATCGGGATCCGGCGCCACGGGGTGCCCTCGGGGAGGAGCTCGCGGACGATCTGCACCCAGCGGTCGCGGACCGGACCGGGCAGCGAGCGCACACAGACGCCACCCACGCCGGGCGGGTCCACGGCCAGCAGCGCCGCCGCGTGGGTCGCGTCCTCCCAGGTGGCCTCAGCGTTGTCGTAGTCGAGCCCGGCGCTCATGCAGGCAGATGCTCCTCCATCGCGCGCTGGACCCGGGTCGTGGACCCGGACTCGTCCAGCGGATCCCGGCGCAGGCGGTGGCGCAGGGCCACGCTAGCGACCTGCCGCAGGTGCGGGACGCCAACCTCGTCGGCGCCGTCCAGGGCGGCGGCCGCGCGTGCGGCGCGGATCAGGGTCAGCTCGCCACGCAGGCCGTCGGTGCCCAGGGCGATGCACAGCGTCGAGGTCCGCTCCAGGATCTCGTCGGGGACGTCGACGTGGGGGAGCTTCTCGCGGGCCCGCTCGATCTGCTCCCGGACCTGGGCATCCTCCTGCTGCCACTTCTCCACGAACGCCTTCGGATCCGACTCGAACTCGTCCCGGCGGCGGACCACCTGCATCCGTGTGTGCAGGTCCTCCGGCGTAGAGACCTCCACAGAGAGCCCGAAACGGTCGAGGAGCTGCGGACGCAGCTCACCCTCCTCCGGGTTGCCGCTGCCGATGAGCACGAAGTGGGCCGGATGGCGGACGCTGAGACCCTCACGCTCGACCACGTTCTCGCCACTGGCGGCCACATCGAGCAGCAGATCGACGATATGGTCTTCCAGGAGGTTGACCTCGTCGATATACAGGAAGCCGCGGTTGGCGCGGGCCAGGAGCCCCGGCTCAAAGTCCTTCTCGCCGCTGGTCAGGGCCTTCTCCAGATCCAGAGAGCCGACCACGCGGTCCTCGGTCACCCCCAGCGGCAGATCCACCACCGGGACGTCGATCTCCTGCACATTCAGCAACTCACCGGCGTCGCGCCGCGCCTGGCACTGCTCACAGAGATCACCCTCTTGATCCGGATCGCAGTGGTAGGGGCAGTCGGCCGCCCGGATGGTCGGGAGCAGGCCCGCCAGGGCGCGAACCACCGTAGACTTGCCGGTACCGCGGTCGCCGAAGACCAGTACGCCGCCGATCGAGTCGTCGACTGCGGCGATGGTCATCGCGAGCTTCATCTCTTCTTGCCCGGCGATCGCCGAGAAGGGAAACGCTGGTGCCATGGATTGTGCCGTCCCAGGTTGATTCAGTGACGTTGTTTGCTCGGATAGCGGGTCGCCTTCGACCCGCGCGCAGCTTATCAAAGCGGCCTGCGGGGCACAGCCCTCCTCAAGCCGCTAGCCAGTCCGCCACCGGGTGCTCGCGAGTCAATCGGCAGAACCACGGGGTGTACGTCTCCGGCTCCTGCGCCACGCCGCTGCGCACCGCGGCCGGCTCCATCCACCGCCAGGCGCCTACCTCCTCCGGATCGGGCGCCGGCTGCTGCCGTGCGGGTACACGGCCGACCAGCACCTGGGTGTACTCCTGCTCGGCGAGCCCGCTACAAGGGTCCTCGGCGTGGTAGACGAAATGCGTGACCGGGCGCAGCTGCACAGCGAGGCCGAGCTCCTCGCCGAGGCGGCGCTCCGCCGCCTCGGCGACCGCCTCGCCAGGGCGCGGGTGGCCGCAGCAGGTATTCGACCACAGCCCGGCGAAGTGGTATTTGCTGTCCGCGCGGCGCTGGAGGAGCAGCTCCCCGGCGTGATTGAAGAGCAGGACTGAGAAGGCGAGGTGCAGCACGCCACCGCCCCTGTGGGCGCGGATCTTCTCCTCGGACCGCACGGGCCTGCCAGCGCTGTCGACGACCACGACGTACTCCATCCAACCCTCCCATTAGGGCCCGTTTCGGCCGCTAGGCAACATCGTCGCGCCCCCCTTGAACGTAGCGCGATGGTAGGACCATTCTTTAAACGCTGGCAATATGCCGCTATAAATACCGTAAGCGCCGCCGCACCCAATCCCCGGGGCAACGCGGTGGCATGGAAGAGGTCACCTCGACCCCGACGTGAGAGGAGCCAGAGTGATGAGCAACAATTCTTGTGACCGCTCCCGCCGCAAGTTCTTGCGCCTGGGCCTGATGAGCACGGCGGCGATCCCGGCAGCCAGCCTGCTCAGCTCCAAGGCGAGCGCCCAGGATGGCGCTAGCGCGGGCGGCAACCAGGGTAGCCAGGGCTGGTCGAAGCTCAACGAGAACTCCCCCGAGGCCCAGGGGCTCGGCTACGTCCACGACCAGGCCGAGGCCAACCAGGAGCATCCCCGTTTCGCGAGCCACCAGTTCTGCGCCAACTGCCTGCTCTACCATCCCCACGAGGAGACCCCGGACTACGGCTATTGCTCGGCCTTCGGGATGGATGAGCAGCGCTTGGTCAACGCCAACGGCTGGTGCTGGGCCTGGGAGGATTCCGGTGACGCAGCCCAGGTGGGCCCGCAGGATGTCCCGAAATCGCAGCGGCGGATCTAGGCCGGCGCCGCTGAGCAGCCAGTGCGGGCGCGACCGGGACCCAGCTCTACGCTCCCCGGCGCTGCCCCCAGGGAACCGCCGGGTTACCACGCCGTGGGCCCGGCGGTTTCTTATTGCCCATAATAATCATTTTTGGGCTTTATAATCGACTACGCAGCGTCAAGGACCCTGGACAGCAGACGGTCTATCCGGGCATTTTACGATGAAGACTTCATCTCAAGCACTCGCGGAGGCTCGACCCATGCGTATCGTCTTTATCCATCCCAACTACATCTCGGGCGGTGCGGAAATCGCGGGCAACTGGCCCCCGGCATGGGTCGCATACCTCGCCGGGCACCTGAAGAGCGCCGGCTACGACAACATCCGGTTCCTCGACGCCATGACCAACGGCCTCTCCTACGAGTACCTCCGGGAGGTGCTGGAGCAGGAGCAGCCGGATATCGTGGCGACGACCGCCATCACCCCGTCGATCTACGTTGCCGAGCGCACCCTCGAGGTCGCCAAGGAGGTGAACCCCAACATCGTCACGCTCCTCGGCGGTATCCACCCGACCTTCATGTACAAGCAGGTCCTCAGCGAGGCGCCGTGGATCGACGCGGTGGTGCGTGGCGAGGGCGAGGAGATCATGGTCAACCTCGCCCGCGCGGTCGACGAGGGGCGCTGGCCCAGCGACCGGGAGAACATCCTCGGCATCGCCTACCGGGACGGCGATCAGATCGTGGCCACGCCGGCCGCGCCTACCATCAAGGACCTGGATAGCATCGAGCCGGACTGGAGCATCCTGGAGTGGGAGAAGTACATCTATATCCCGCTCGAGACGCGGGTCGCCATCCCCAACATGGCCCGGGGCTGCCCCTTCACCTGCTCGTTCTGCTCGCAGTGGAAGTTCTGGCGGGACTACCGCATCCGCGATCCCAAGAAGGTGGTCGACGAGATCGAGAAGCTCGTCGACGAGCACGACGTCGGCTTCTTCATCCTTGCCGACGAGGAGCCGACCATCAACCGCAAGAAGTTCATCGAGTTCTGCCAAGAGCTGATCGACCGCGGCCTGCCCGAGCGCGGTATCCTCTGGGGCCTGAACACCCGCGTTACCGATGTGCTTCGCGACGAGGAGCTGCTCAGCTTCTACCGCAAGTCGGGCCTGATCCACGTCTCCCTCGGCACCGAGGCGGCCGCGCAGCTCAAGCTGGACCGCTTCAACAAGGAGACCACCGTCGCCCAGAACAAGAAGGCGGTGGAGCTCCTGCGCAACGCTGGGATCGTCGTCGAGGCGCAGTTCATCGTCGGCCTCGAGAACGAGACCGCCGAGACCCTCGAGGAGACCTACCAGATGGCCCAGGACTGGAAGCCGGACCTGGCCAACTGGGCGATGTACACGCCGTGGCCCTTCTCCGACCTGTTCCGCGAGCTCAAGGATACGGTCGAGGTCTACGACTTCGAGAAGTACAACTTCGTCACCCCGATCATCAAGCCGGACGCCATGGACCGGGGCGAGCTGCTCGACCGCGTCATGAGCAACTACCGGCGCTTCTATATGCGCAAGGCGCTGTTCTCCTACCCCTGGGCGGGGACGGGCGATCGGCGCAAGTACCTCTTCGGCTGCCTGAAGGCCTTCCTCAAGGCCGGCTTCCAGCGCAAGTTCTACGATCTGGGCAAGCACGGCTACTGGGGCCCGCAGACCCGCAAGAAGGTCAGCGAGAACATCGAGCAGAGCTTCGACAAGTCGCGCACGCTCTCGGATGCCCAGCGCGCGGAGTGGGAGGCCGAGGACCAGGCCAAGCCGGCCCGCTCGCACAAGGGCGGCACCGATACGGAGCGTACCCCCGCCGAGGAGGCCACCGTCCAGGTGCACCGTCAGGCCCCCGGCAAGGAGGGCCGCAAGCAGCAGGATGAGCGGGAGACGGCCGAGACCGACGAGGCGTGATGACCACTGCAGGCAATACCGCGGCTGCGCCGGCCGGCGAGGCCCGTATCGGGCCGAACGCCATCCTGCAGGTGGCGGAAGCGCTCCGCGAGCTCAGCGGTGAGGAGGCAGCCCGGCGGATCTTCGAGGCCGCTGGGCTGCCTCATTGGCTCGACGAGCCGCCGCAGGAGATGGTCCCGGAATCCACGGTCGCCGCGCTCCACCAGAGCGTGCGACGCGAGCTCGAGCCGGAGCAGGCCCGCCAGGTGCTCCTCGACGCCGGGGTCCGTACGGGGCATTACGTGCTGCGCTACCGGATCCCCGGCCCGGTCCGCACCCTGTTGCGGGGCCTGCCGCCCATCGCGGCGGGCCCCCTCCTGCTTCGGGCCATCGCCCAGCACGCCTGGACCTTCGTCGGTTCCGGCACCCTGCGGATCCGCCGCGGCCGGCCGTGCCTGCTCGAGCTGGCCCACAACCCGGTGATCGCCGGCGAGCAGGCCTCCGCCCCGATCTGCCACTGGCACGCCGCGGCCTTCGAGACCCTGTTCCGGGAGCTCGTCAACCGCGAGTCGACCATCCGCGAGACCACCTGCGCCGCCACGGGCGCCGACCTCTGCCGCTTCGAGCTCGAGTACCGCTGAGGCCCTCCCGTATCGGCACCGGCCCCCTCGGATACGGGGCACCGGCCTGCCGCCAGCGCACCTGCCTGGGGAGTAGCTACGGCGCTCCTTCCAGCATCGGGAAGGTCGCCCCCAGGGCCCAGGCGAGCGCCACGGCATTCCCGACACCGGCCACCAGGGGATGGCGGGCGCGCTGATAGGCCCAGCGGCTGAAGAGGCCGTAGACGAGGAGGAAGGCCAGGAGCAGGAGGAGCAGCAGCGGCACGATCATCAGCGGGAAAGATAGCCGCCCCAACCCCTGGGCTACCACCACCGCCACCAGGAGCGAGACGAGGAAGAGCAGCTTGGTGGCAGGGTAGGCCCCGCGGCGGGCTCCCGCCCCCCGCGTCAGCCACTCGTCAGTGAGGAAATACGGTAGCATCCCGGCGAGCAGGGCCAGCACCAGCGGCAGGCGCTCCGGGGCCGGATAGAACACCGTCACGAACTGGTCGAGAACGGCGCCGAGGATCAGCAGGCAGTAGGCAACCAGCCCCACCGCACCCAGCGCCAGACGCCACCCGGCGCCGGGAGCCGTGCCCACGGCCGTGGCAAGTATCGAGCGGGCCGAGGGCCGACCCGCCGTCCACCAGAGCAGGAGTGCCGAGAGCAGCCCGAAGACGCCGAAGTAGACCGCCACGTAGTCCACCACCACGACCGGCAGGAAGTCTGTGGGCACAAGCGCTAGCAGCAGCGGCGTCGCCACGGCGGGCATACCCGCCACCCAGCCGATGCGCCGCCAGCCCGCTCCGGCCCCGCGGGCTCGTGCATCCACCTGCGGCAGCAGCCGGCTCGCCGGACGCGCCAGCGCGATCACTGCGACGATCAGCAGGGCGAGCCACGGCCCGCGCTCCGAGACCCAGCCGCTGCTGCTGTCGCGCCCGAAGGCCCCATTGAGCCACTGCAGCGCCTCCCGCTGCGCGGCCTCGCTGTAGAGTACGCCGACATGCCCGACCCCCGGGGCGACGGCGACCCGGCGCGCGGTGCCCTCGGCCAGATCCCCGTAGGTCCGCCCGGCCACCACCTCTGCGGGATCGATGCCCGCCGCCTCCGCCACCGCCTCACGGCCCTCGGCCTCGAGGCGGGCCTCTCGGGCGCCGGCCAAGCTCAGTAGATTGCGCGGCGTCTCGGCATCGATCGTCGGCGCGAGCATCGAGATGGCGACGGTGGCCGTGACGTCGCCGCTGTGCTGCGCATAGCGCACGATGATGTTCGTCGCCATGGAGTGGCCAAGCAGCGCCAGGCCGCGTTCCGCCCCGGCCAGCTCCCGGCGGGCGTAGGCCACCACCGCCGCGGTCTGGTCCAGCAGCGCCTGGGCAGCGCCGTCCTGGGCAGTGATCTTGCCGTAGAGCGGCCGCGGATGGCGTCCATGTCCGAGGTAATCGAAGCTGACGACCGTGTAGCCGTTATGCGCCAGCATCAAGGCGAACGGGTCCATGAGCGGCCGGGCACCGGCGAAACCGTGGGAGACCACGACCACAGGTCCCGGCTCGTCTTGTGCCGGCCGGTAGATCGTCGTCGGCGTCTCGTCGATGACAACGCTCTCCCGCTCGACACCCGCCTCCTCTGCCAGGATCTGCGTCAGCGCCACGGCGATCAGCAGCAGGATCGCCGCCGCCATCCCCAGGTCCCAACGGTATCGCCGCCAGAGCATGCCCATGGCGACCCTCTCAGGAAGAGGCGTCCATATCCGCGGGCTCTGCCTGCCCGGGTTCCAGCTCCGGGCGGGTATGGTCACGCGCTTTCAGCCCCCAGTGCCAGAGGAAGGCCGTGGGCAGCGGTATCACCAGGAACCAGTGCTCAAGGATGGCCAGGGCCATGAGCGTAGCCACCAGGGTCCAGGCTACCGCCGTGAAAGGCTCCGCCCCCGGGGCGACCGCAGCCTGCACGAGGAGCACCAGGGCCACGGTGGAGAGGCTCACCGAGAACGGGAAGAAGAGGTTCATGGGGCGGCGGCGCATGAAGCTGCGCAGGAAGCTCATGTGCTCGGGGACAAACTCCTCGTTGAGATTCCGCACCCCGAGGAAGACGTTGATCCGCGCGCTCTCGTGCATCCACGCCAGCACCAGGAAGGTCCACAGCGCCGTGCGGTTGCTGTCCCCCCAGGTCAGGGCGAAGATCACCGCCCCCAGTAGCAGGATAGCCAGCTCGTGGTAGACGTTGCTCTGCAACGCATGCCAGAAGTGCCGCCAGCCACGGCAGTCGTGCGTGCAGCCGACCTGGCGGGGACCGGTAACGTAGTTCGTGTAGTAGCTGAGCTCGATCCAGGCCCAGACGAGCAAGGCCCCGGTGAAGGCGGTGTAGGCGCCAGCTACCGAGGTATCCGTGCTAGCCAGGGCGATGCTGTAGATCCCGCCCGCCAGGGCTCCAGTACACCCGAGCATGCTCCAGCGAAAGGTGCGGACCGGGAGGTTATCCAGGTAGATGACGGCGCCGGTACTAAACCACCACAGGAAGAGCGCATAGAGCGCCGGGAGCAGGTGCTCGACCATCTACAGGTCCTCGACGCCGTCCTCACTGCTCTCGGGCTCCAGGAAGCGGGCGAAAGCGCCGGCGTTGGTCCTGCCGAACGCCGTAAGGTCAACGGACTGGCCCGTAACCGGGTCTTCTAGGAGGAGACGGCCATTCTCCTGGCCGCGCAGGATGAAGGGGATCTCCTTCGAGCCGCCGGTACGGGTACGTGCCCGGGCGAGCTGACGGACCGTCTGGCGCATGAACGACCCCTCCCCCTGACCGAGGGTATCGAGGACCTCGCCATCCTCTCCATCGCGGATCACGATTCGGCCGTCCTCATCGGCGAAGGAGAGTGCCCGCTCCGCCACCGGCGGCTGGTAGCTGCTGCCAGGCTCGTCTAGCACCAGCTCCGTATAGAGCACGTAGACCGTAAGCATGAGCACGATGCCGAGCGCGGCCACCGGCATAATGACCTTCGAGACCGGCCCAGCGCCGAGTTGGTCGCCGTTGCTGGAAGAGGCCATGTTCAGCTCGTCTGTCGGGCGTGTGTCATGGCTGGGGCGCTGCTGCTCCCCTCCTCGCCGGCCGAGGCGGCGGTACCGTCATCCCTCTCGCTCGCCCGGTGGGCCGCCAGGGCCTCGGCCAGGATCCGCGCCGCTTCCTCGCCGTCCGGGATCGCCCGCATGGCGGGCTCCGGATAGCTTAGCCGCCAGGGCCGAGCGTGGGGCCAAAATAACAGATAACGGACCTTCTCGGTATCGAACAGCCGCAGCGTCAAATCGCTCGTGCCATCCCCGTGACGGGCGTAGTTCGCCTCCTCGACACGGGCGAATGGGAGGTTCACGGTCATCGGCAGGGACGCGCCGATGCGCATAACCACGCGCCGATTGGTGATGGTGTAGAGCGTCGTATTCGCCATCCACCGGCCCATGGCGCTCAACAGGCCGACGGCGATGGCGCCGATGAAGAGCTGGTTGAGCGCGTAGCCGGCCGCAGCTGCCACGCCTTCGCCCTGTAGGAGGGCGTCCGTGGCGAACCAGACGGCAACGATCAGGAAATAGGCCGCCACGGGCCGGACATGGAGCACCCGCTTGGTGAACGACCACCAAGCGGGCTTCCCTTGCCAGAGGATCTCTTCCCCGTCCGGGGGCTCCTCAGGGAGCCCCGGGACGGGTTCGAGCTCGTGGGTCCTCACAGGAACGGCTCCGTACGACCCGGTACCGCGTAGAGGATACCACCGCCGAAGTAGGCCGTGACAAAGTCCTCTTCCTGCGGGGAGATACGATCCGCCTCGCGCAGGCGCGGCACGTCGCTGAACTGCTGAGCGGTGATGGCGTTGACCTTGACCTGGCCGTCGTAGGTCACGCGGCAGAAGTTGATCGGCACCAGGACCCGATCGCTGCTACCGCCGATCCCGGACAGGTCGGCCTCGAGGTACATCACGCGCATCTCACCGCGGTCCGCCCAGATATCCCGGACGCGCCCCGCCTCACGGCCATCGCAGCCGATGACGGGATAGCCACGCGGGTCCGGATCGACCTCCGGCCAGAAGCGGGCGATGCTCGGATTACCGCAAACCTCCATCTCGGTGGCCACGCGCAGCGGCACGATCTTCTGATTGCCAAGATGGGTCACATCAGGCTCATCCTCACGCTTGGCCCAGGCACCCGGACCGATCCCATCGACCATGGGGTTGCCCGTCGGCTCCAGCGGGGCCCCGTCCCAGGGTGCCGTCGGCTCCGCCCGCAGCGCCGTGCCGAGCTCATACTCGGTCTTCTCACGGCGCGGCACCTGGATGGAGCGGCCGTCCGACATCTTGAAGGCCTTGGGAGCCGGCGGGGCCGGGAAGCCCAGCTTCTCTTCCGTCCTGCCCCCGGTGGACTCGTTGGCCTCCGCCTGCAGCGGGTAGCCCTCGCGCTTGTCCTCCATCCGGAGATAGACGACCAAGCCCGCGAAGAAGAGCCAGAACGCGTACAGCGTCATCTGGGCTGCGTTCATGTACTCCGTAAAACCGCCAATTCCTTCCATAACGTACCTCCACTCGAAGTCGCCCTAGCCGTTCGCTGAGGCCGGGCCTAGACGAGACGACAATGGCGTTGATGGCGTTTCCTCTGCCCTGCCACGCCAGGCGCGTGCCAGGGCCCCTCAGCGGCCGCAGCCGCTGTTAGCCCATCTCCCCGGATGGGGCTGAAGGTGGTGCTATGTCGCTCTCTCCCTGCCTGAAGCGTGCCAGCGGCCAAGCCGGCACCACCATGGCCAGCAGCAGCACGATCTCGATGGCGTAGACCACGCTGTAGCCGCCAGCCGGGTGCAGGAACATCTCCGGCAGCTGCCCGGCCTGGGCTAGCGTCGGCACCAGCTCGCTCAGCCCAGCCCCGATCGCCAGGGCGATACCCAGGGCCGATGCCTGGACTGCACCCCAGGCGCCGATGGCCACGCCGCTCTGCTCCCGAGTAGCCATCTGCATCGCCGCGGCGAGCGTTCCCACGTAGAACAGGGCGCCGCCGATGCCGATGATGAACTGGCCCACCCGGAACACGGTCGGGGAGCCGAGTGGAGCCGCCGCGATCACCAGCGAGAACGCCACCACGCCGATCAGGGTCCCGATCGAGGCTACGCCGTAGGCGTTGACGCCACGCTCCATCACCAGCTTCGCAATCCCAAAGCCGACCAGCATCCCGATAGCCCACAATCCGGTCAGGAGCGTCGTGCCGGCAACCTCCAGGCCCAGGACAGCAGCCCCGTAGGGCTCGATGATGATGTCCTGCATGCCGAAGCCGGCGGCGCCGATACCGATCACCACGAGCAGGCGAGCCACCGGCCCCCTCTCAGCAAAACCTTGCCATGACTCGCGGAAAGATGGACGCGGTCGATCGACGCGGCTACGCTCCGGGTTCCGCGGCTCCTGGCGCCAGAGGGCGATGACATTGAGCGCCCAGACGACCAGCGCCGCGCCTTGGACCACCCGCACCAGCCGCTCGTGGCTGAAGTCGGAGAGCAACAGATAGAGGATCCCCGTCGATATCACCATGCCGAGCAAGAGCATGACGTACATCACGCCCACCACCTGCGGCAGCTTGCCGGCAGGCGCCAGGTCATTGGTCAGCGCCAGCCCCGCCGTCTGGGTCATGTGGATACCGAGCCCCGAGAAGAGGAAGGCGAAGGCGGCGCCGAGGGAAGCCACGAGCGGCGCATCGGCCGCGTACTCGGCCTGGACCAGCAGCGCAAACGGCATCACGGCGAGCCCGCCGAACATCAGCAGGGTGCCCGTCCAGAGGTAGGGGACCCGGCGCCAGCCGAGCGCCGAGCGGTGGTGGTCCGAGCGGTGGCCGATCACTAGGCGCAGGGGCGCGAATACCACCGGCAGCGCGAGCACAGCCCCCAGCAGGGAGGCGGGGATCTCCAGCTCGTAGATCATGACCCGGTTCAGGGTGCCGGTAAACAAGACGTACATCATGCCCACGGTCACCTGGAACAGGGACAGCCGCAGGATCTGCCCCATGGGCAGCTCCTCGGTCCCGACCTGGGCGAAGGGCAGCGCCAGCTGCCGGATACGGGAACGCCAGGATTCAGCGGTATCCGTCATAATCGCTGTAGCTCTAAAGCCTGTGAGATATAGAACCCGCGCCGGATGAGATGGCTTCGGCCGGTCGCCCAGCCCTCGCCGAGCCGCGGCTCGGCCTCGATCGTTTGACGCAGCCGCCGCTCGGCCGTCGGCTCGATGGCGGGCGAGCGATCCCCCCGGGGGAAGAGCTTGCCAACGGCGTGCATGGCCGATAGGAGCGGGGTTCGCGGGGCGAAGGTGAAGACCATCTGTGTACGCGTTCGCTCGGCCAGCGATGCCAGTGCGGCCACTGCGTCCTCGCGCGGGTAGTGGATGAGGACGTCCATGGAGATGACCCGATCGAAGGTACCGAGCTCCGGGTCGAGCATGTCGCCGACGTGGAATGCGACCCGGGCCGGATCGGTATCTGCCGGCAGCCGCTGCCGGGCGATATCGATGAGGTTCGCGGAGACGTCCACGCCAACCACCTCGGCACCGCGGCGTGCCACCTCCGCCGACAGCTCCCCGGGACCGCAGCCGGCGTCGAGGACGCGCTCACCGGTAAGATCCGCCGGAAGCCAGCCCAGCAAGGTATCGCGCATCTCGGCGCGCCCGGCGCGGACAGTGGCGCGGACGCCGCTCACCGGGGCCTCGGAGGTCAGGCGCCTCCACGCCTCGACCGCGGTGCGGTCGAAGTACGTCTCGACCCGGCTGCGGCGCTGCTGATAGGAGCTCGTGGGCATCAATCGAACCCCAGCAGATCAAAGACCTCACGGTCTTTCAGCGGCGACGGATCCAGCGGCTCGACGCCGTTCCAGAGGGCGGCAGCGAGGCTGAGGTACTCGTCGCGCAGGCGCTGGAGCGCCTCGCTCTCCTCCGCCACCTCGAAGAGCGTGGCCTTCTGGAGGCGGCTGCGCCGCACCACATCGTAATCGGGCACGTGCGCGAGGGTGCGCATACCCGTACGCTCGTTGAAGCGCTCGATCTGGTCGGTCTCCTCGCTGCGATTGGCGACCACGCCACCGACACGGACCCGGTAGTTCTTGGCCTTGGCCTGGATCGCGCCGGCGATGCGGTTCATGGCGAAGATGGAGTCGAAGTCGTTGGCGCTGACCACCAGGGCCCGGTCGGCGTGCTGCAGCGGGGCGGCGAAGCCGCCGCAGACCACATCGCCGAGCACGTCGAAGAGGACGACGTCGGTATCCTCGAGCAGGTGGTGCTGCTTGAGCAGCTTCACCGTCTGCCCGACGACGTAGCCACCGCAGCCGGTGCCGGCAGGCGGGCCACCGGCCTCGACGCAGAGGACCCCGTTGTAGCCCTCGTAGACGTAGTCCTCGGGGCGGAGCTCCTCCATGTGGAAGTCCACCTCCTCGAGACTGTCGATGACCGTCGGCACCAGCCGCTTGGTCAGCGTGAAGGTGGAGTCGTGCTTGGGATCGCAGCCGATCTGCAGCACCCGCTTGCCCAACTGGCTGAAGGCTACCGCCAGGTTCGAGGACGTGGTGCTCTTGCCGATGCCGCCCTTGCCGTAAACGGCGAAGACCTTGGCCCGGTCCATGCCGTCATCCGGCAGCTCCATGTGCACCTGCGAGCTCCCCTCGCCGTCACCACGATGCCCAATCCCGGACACCGGCACCGAGCCAGCGCTCATGCAACGTGCTCCTCTTCTCCGCTGATACCCTCGTAGTAGTCCTCCAGCTCGTCGCCGACCCGGCGCAACGCCTCCAGGGTCTCCTCGTCCGGAGTCCAGTAGTTGCGCTCGTGGGCCTCGAGCAAGCGATTGGCGAGCTTCGCTGACGCCGCGGGATTGAGCTGCGCCATGCGCTCGCGCATCTCGTCATCGAGCATGAAGGTCTGCGTAAACTGCTGGTAGACCCACGGCTGGACCTGCCCGGTGGTCGCCGACCACCCCATGGTGTTAGTCAGATGGGCCTCGATCTGATGCACGCCCTCGTAGCCGTGCTCGAGCAGGTTCTCATACCACTTCGGATTGAGCATCCGGGTACGGGTCTCCAGGGCCACCTGATCCGAGAGCGTGCGCACCTTGCCCTCGCCCCGGGTCTGGTCGCCGATATAGACCGGCACGTGCTCACCGCCCCGGGAGCGGGCCACGGCCCGGCTGATGCCGCCGAGGGTATCGAAGTAGTGGTCGATGGTAGTCACGCCGAGCTCCACGGACTCCAGGTTCTGATAGGTGAGATCGACCCCGGAGAGCATGCTGCCGAGCAGCTCCTCCTGGCGCACCGGGCTACCGCTGCGGCCGTAGGCGTAGCTCTTGCGGCGGGTGTAGGTATCGGCCAGCTCGTCCTCGTCCTCCCAGGCGCCCTGGTCGATCATGGAGCCCACGTTGGAGCCGTAGGCGCCGTCGGCGTTGGAGAACACCCGCAGGGCGGCCGTCTCGAAGTCGCAGCCGTGCTCCTGCTGATAGCTCAGGGCGTTGCGGCGGATGGGGTTCATCTCCAGCGGCTCGTCCTCCGCCGCGGCCGCCAGGTAGGCGGCCTCCGCCAGCACGCGGGTCTGCAGCGGCAGCAGGTCACGGAAGATGCCCGAGAGGGTGATAACCACGTCGATACGCTTGCGGCCGAGCTCCTCCAGCGGGATTAGCTCCGCGCCGGCCAGCTTGCCGTAGCTGTCCTGGCGCGGCCGGGCGCCGATCAAGTGCAGCGCCTGCCCGATCGGTCCGCCCTCGCTCTTCAGGTTGTCGGTGCCCCACAGCACCATGGCGATCGAATCGGGCAGCTCCTGGCCCTCCTCGCGGTGCTTGTCGAGCAGCCGCTCCGCCTGCTTGGCCCCGTCCTGGACGGCGAAGGCGCTCGGGATGCGGTACGGATCGAAGCCGTGCAGATTGCGCCCGGTAGGCAGGACCTGCGGGCTGCGCAGCAGATCACCGCCGGAGACCGGCGGCACGAAATGGCCGTCGAGGGCGTGGACGATGCCCTCCAGCTCCTGGTTGTCGGCGAGCTTGGCGGCGATATCCCCGAGCTGCTCGAGGACCTCCTCGCCCATGCCCGGATCTTCCGACTCCGCCGCCGCCAGGGCCTCCTGCGGGCCATGGCCGTCGACCAGGGCCGCGATGCAGCCGCGATCGGCATCCTCGACCCCGTGGGAGGCCTCGGCGATGGCGCTCAGCTGGTCGATCCGGCCCTCACGGGAGGGCGGCTCGCCGACCACGTGGAGTCCCTCGGGGATGAGGGTGTACTCCATCTCCAGGATGTCCTCGCTGAGCTTGGCGATCCGCTGCTCGGCCTCGTCCGCGCTCCACGCCGGCTCCATCTCGGCCAGGTCCACCTCCGCGGCCTGGGCCTGGATCAGCCGCGCGAGCTCGGCACGCTCCTCCTCGTTATCCGGCGGCGCGCTCCGGTAGCGCTCCACGGAGGCCTTGAGCTCAAGCAGGCCCTTGTAGAGGCCCGCCTTGCCCACCGGCGGGGTGAGGTAGCTGATCAGCGTCGCCGCCGAGCGCCGCTT
>CAJXLI010000020.1 GCA_913055575.1 uncultured Ectothiorhodospiraceae bacterium | reverse complement strand
CGCGCAGCGGTGCTCAGCGCCGCCTTCGAGAGCAACCTGACCCTGGACCTCTACGCCCGGCTCACCGCCCACTGGGGCCTGACGGCCACGCCGGGGCTGGACACCTTCGGCGTGTGGCCCGTGGCGCTGCTCGAGCCGCTGCGCAGCCAGCCGGGCCACGGCGACAGGCCGGTCCGCCACCGGGACGCGCTCACCCCCCTGGAGCCGCTGCTATGAGCACCGCCGCCCTCGAGTGCCGCCTCGCCCGCGCTGCCCGCCTGGCGCCGGGACAGCCGGCGCTGATCACCCCGGAGGGGACGCTGACCTTCGGCGAGCTCGACGCGCACGTCAGCCGGCGGGCCGCCGCGCTGCAGGCGCAGGGCCTCGGCGCCGGGGCGTGGACGGCGCTACGCATCACCACCAGCGTGGCCGGCGTGGCCGACTGGCTGGCCGTCCTGCGGGCCGGCGCCCGCCCCCTGCCGGTCTCGACCCGCCTGCCCGAGGCCGCCCTGGCGTCCCTGCTCGCCGAGCACGCCGTCCCCGGGGCCATCCCGGAGCCGGGCGGCACCCTCCAGGCCACCGGCTACGGCGAGGCTGTGCCACCGGCAGAAGGGCTGCAGCAGCGCCTCGACCCCGACGCACCGTGTGCCGGCATCGCCACCTCCGGCTCCACGGGCAGGCCGAGCGTGGTGGTGCACAGCTACGCCAACTACGTGCGCAGCGCCCAGGGCGCTATCGACTACCTCCCCCTGGCCGCCGGCGACCGCTACCTGCTGTCGCTGCCGCTGTTCCACGTCGGCGGCCTGGGCATCCTCTTCCGCTGCCTGGAGGCCACCGCGCCCATGGTCCTGGGCGGGCGCGCCGAGGACGCGGCGTTCCTGGCCAGCTACGGGATTACCCACGTCTCCCTGGTCGAGACCCAGCTGCGCCGGCTCCTGGGCGAGGCGCCGGACCCGCTGCCGCCCCTGCGCTACGCCCTGCTCGGCGGCGGCCCGGTGGCCCCCGAGCTGCTCGAGGCGGCGGAGGCGCGCGGCCTGCCCTGCTACATGAGCTACGGCCTCACCGAGATGACCGCCCAGGTGGCCGCCTGGCCCGCCCGGCGCGGCGGCGGCCGGGTGCTGCCCTACCGGGAGCTGGCCATCGACGGGGCGGGGGAGATCTGCGTGCGCGGCGAGACCCTGTGCCTGGGCTACCTGGAAGCCGGCGCGGTCCGGCCCCTGGCCGACGCCGACGGGTGGTACCGCACCCGCGACCTGGGACGCTGGCAGGACGGCCGCCTGACGGTGCTCGGCCGGCGCGACAACCAGTTCGTCTGCGGCGGCGAGAATGTCCAGCCCGAGGCCGTCGAGCAGGCCTTGCGCGAGCACCCGGCGATCAGCGAGGCGGTGGTGGTGCCGCGCAGCGACCCCGACCTCGGCCAGCGGCCGGTGGCCTTCCTGCGCTACGCCGGGCAGGCCGTGCCGGCAGCCGCGTTGCGCGACTGGCTGCGCGATCGCCTGAGCCCGCCCCTGATCCCCGTGGCCTACCACCCGCTGCCGGCGACGGAGGGGCTCAAGGTCCCTCGCCGGGAGCTCACCGAGCGCGCCGAGCAGCTACGCGGCGACCCGGAGGCGAGCGCTTGACCGGCGCCGCGCCGCCGCGGCGATAGGCGGCCCCGCCCGCTTTGGCCTACACTGAGGCGAAGGCCCGCACCGGGACCCGCAGACACCCGAGAGGAGATGCCGATGCCCATCGCGTACTGGATGGTCCTGATCGCCGCCGTGCTGCCCATGATCTTCGCCGGCGCCGCCAAGTACGGCGGCGGCTCGTTCGACAACAGCCGGCCCCGCGAGTGGCTCGACCGCCAGGAGGGCTGGCCCAAGCGTGCCCACTGGGCGCAGCAGAACAGCTACGAGGCCTTCCCGCCCTTCGCCGCGGCGGTGCTCATCGCCCAGCAGGTAGGCGCCGCCCAGGGTGTCATCGACACCCTGGCGGTGCTCTTCGTCCTCCTGCGCATCGGCTACGGCCTGCTCTACATCGGCGACTACCCGAGCCTGCGCAGCCTGGTCTGGAGCGCCGCCTTCGCCTGCACCGTCGGGCTGTTCCTGGCCGCCGCCGCGGCCTGAGGCGCGCGGCCGTCAGGGGCTATCCGCGCGCCGGCCCCCCTGCTCGGACCGCTCGGCGGTGTCGATCCCGATACCCGCGCCGGCCCCCGTGCGCTGGCTCAGCCGCAGCGGCTCGCTGCCGGGCTCCCTCCCGTAGGCCTGGCGCATCTCCCGCCCGGACAGGACCGAGGCCCTGACCGCGGCGCCGTCCCGGCGGGCCAAGATGGCCCGGTAGGCGAGCACCGCCTGCACGTAGTGGCGGGTCTCGCGGTAGGGGATCGACTCGATCCAGACGTCGAAGGGCTGCGGCTCGGCCTCCAGCCACGAGGCCACGCGACCGGGGCCGGCGTTGTACGCCGCCAGGGCCACCGGCCGGTTCCCCGCGAACCGCTCCAGGAGCCCGTCCAGGTACGCCGCGCCGAGCTCGATGTTGCGGGCCGGATCCGAGAGCGCCCCGGCCTCCGGCGCCGGGCGGTCGAGGCGCCGGGCCGCCTCGCGGGTTGCGGCCGGCCGCAGCTGCATCAGCCCCCGGGCATCCGCCGAGGAGACCGCGTCGCGGCTAAGACCGGACTCCCGCCGGGCGACGGCCATGAGCAGGTACGGCCCCGCGCCGGCCTGCTCCGCCGCCCGCCGGAAGGCCTCGCGGTAGGCGTGCGGGAAGCGCCAGGCCAGCGCATCGTAGGCGCCCGCCTCCAGGGCGGCCTCGATGGCCAGCCCGTGCCAGCCCTGCCGGTTGGCGTGGGCAGCCAGCGCCGTCCGCTGCTCCGGGTGGGTGGCCAGCAGATGCCGCCACTCGTCCCGGGCCAGGCGCAGCTTGCCGCCCTCGCGCAGGATCCGGACACGCAGCACCCCGGGCCTCGGCGCCGGCGCCGCGGGGTCGGGATCGGCCGCCTGCAGCGCGTAGGGCCGGCCGGTGCGCTCGGCGGCGAGGAAGCCCCAGAAGGAGCGCTCGCGGGCCGCCGCCCGCCACGCCTGCCGCGCACCGGGCTCGTCGCCGAGGGCCGCGCGGGCTCGGCCGAGCCAGTACTGCCAGTGCGCCGAGCCGGCCTGATCGCCGGGCAGCCGGGCGTGCCAGAAGAGCACGTCCGTCCAGTCCTGCTCCGCCACCGCGCGGCGCAGGCGCTGCGCCACCAGCTCCGGCGCCTGCTGCTCGGCCAGCCAGCGGTCGAGCCAGGCCCGGTTGGCCGCCACGCCGCGAATCGTGGAGTACCAGGCGATGCGCCGCTCGATGGCCCGGCGCTCGCCGTCGAGCAGTGGCGGCAGGGCCTTGCCGGTCGCCTGCAGCCGGGCCAGCGCCGCCTCCGTATCCACCTCGGCTAGCCGCCACAGGGCATCGGCCGTGAGCTGGCGCCGCAGCACCGGCGTCACCGCCCCGTCGAGGGCCTCCACCGCCCCGGGATCTCGGTCGAGCCGCTGCAGCCACTCCGCCGCGCTCAGCCAGCGCGCCCCGTCGAGCAACCCCTTGAGGTAGCGCATCAGGCCCGCGTCGGCGTTGCGGTAGGCGAGCCGCATGCGCTGCCAGACGGCGCGCTCGTCGATAGCCCCCGCCTCGCGGGCCGCGTCGAAGAGCCCGTTGCAGGCCGCCGGCTGCGACTCGCCCGCCTGCCACGCATCCGCAGCGAAGGCGAGCGCCTCACCGCGCCGGTCGGCCAGGTGCGCCCGCCACCAGTGGCAGCCCAGGGCCAGCCGCTCCGGCGGCTCTGGGCTCACTCGGCGCACGGCGGCGTAGCGGCCCGCCTCGGCATAGCGGCGCAGGGCCATCCGTTCCATGACCGCGGCCAGCGGGGTATCGGCGTAGCGCTCGCGATAGGCGACCACCCGCCCCGGATCCGCGCCGGGCAGATCGGCGCGCAGGCGGTGGAAATCCAGGTAGGCTGCCATGGGGTGGGCCTCGCCCAGGCAGGGCTCGAGCGCCGCCACCTGCGCCCAGTCATCGGCCCGCGCTGCCGCCAGCGCCTGGTGGAAGCGCTCGGTGTAGCCAGCTCCCGGGCAGCTGCCGGAGGGCCCCCCGCCCCCTGTGAGGAGGCCGAGCAGCAGGGGCGGCGCCAGGGCAGCGCGGAGCAGGCCACGGTAGCGCATGGTCCAGGCCCTCCAGGGCGCACGGGCACGGGTTGTACCGCTTTGACGCTAGCGCCTCCGCCCCCCACGGTCAAAGGCCCCGGTGGCGGCCGCTGCCGCCCGGGCCGGTAAGACGGCGCACGGCGAGCGTGGTAGCCTTTGCGGGTGAGCCAACAGGAGGCGAGCGTACCGTGGCCCTGACGCGCAAGTTCTGGAAGAGGCTAGGCATCGTGGCCGGCGTGCTGCTCTTGCTGGGGGTCCTGGCAGCCGCCGTCAACCCGTTCCTGATCGACACGAAACCGGCCGACGGAGTGGCCAACGGGCAGGCGCTCGCCGGGCCGGACAGCCGTTTCACCACCGTCCCCTTCCCGGGCACCGGCGACGGCCTGCAGCTACACTACCTCCGCGCCGGCGAGGCGAGCGCCGATCCCGGGCAGCCCGCCTGGATCCTGCTCCACGGCTTCAGCTTCAGCACCGCGACCTGGGAGCCCATCCTGCCCCGGCTCGCCGCCGAGCGGGACACCATCGCCTACGACCAGGTCCCGTACGGGCTGAGCGAGAAGCCGGCGTACGACGGCCAGGGGCCCCATCCCTTCACCCTGGAGGCCGACGTCGAGCGCTTGCTGGCCCTGATGGACAAGCTCGGCCGCGAGCGCGCCGTGCTGGTGGGCAACTCCTCCGGCGCGGTGATCGCCCTGGAGGCGGCGCGCCAGGCCCCCGAGCGGATCGCGGGCGTCGTGCTCATCAACCCCATGGTAGGGCTGGATCGCCCCACCTTCCCGGCATGGCTCGCCGACATGCCCCAGGCCGAGCGCCTGAGCCTGCTGGCCGCGCGCTGGCTCGGCAACAGCACCGCCCTGCTCGAGCGCTCCTACCACGACCCCGGGGCCATCACCCCCGAGCGCGAGGCGAAGATGCGGCGGCCCACCGAGATGGCCGGCTGGGATCGCGCCTGGGGCCAGCTCATCCAGCGCTCGATCAGCGAGGCCCTGGCGGTGCGGGGGCCCATCGAGGCGATCGAGACGCCGGCCCAGGTGATCGTCGGCACCGCCGACGAGGTGATCCCGCCGGAGGACTCCCGCCGCGTCGCCGAGACCCTGCCCAACGCGGAGCTCGCGGAGATCGAGGCGTGCGGCCACGTCCCGCAGGAGGAGTGCCCCGCGGAGGTGGCGGCGGCCATCGCGGAGTGGCGTCAGGCGCACGGGCTGTAAGCGGCCCGGGGAGGCGAGATGAGCCCATCGCAACCACACGTCATTGTCGTCGGCGCCGGCCTGGCCGGCCTGGCCGCCGCCCGGGACCTGGCCGCAGGCGGCGCCACGGTCCAGCTCCTCGAGGCCGGCGACGCCGTGGGCGGCCGCGTACGCACCGACCGGGTGCGCCTGGACGGCACGCCCGCGGCCGCCGGCGAGCCGGCCTTCCAGCTCGACCGGGGCTTCCAGGTGCTGCTGACCGGCTATCCGGAGCTGCGCCAGCGGGCCGACCTCGACGCCCTGCAGCTGCACAGCTACACCCCCGGCGCGCTGATACGCGCCGACGGGCGGCTGCACCGCCTGTCGGACCCGTTCCAGGTCCCGCAGGCCCTGTGGCAGACGCTGCTGGCCCCGGTGGGGAGCCTCGCGGACAAGGCCCGCCTCGCCCGGTGGCGCTGGCGGCTTCGCCACGGCGATGCCGAGACCCCGTTGCGCGGCCCGCAGCGCACCAGCGCCGAGGCCCTGGCCGCGGAGGGCTTCTCCGCCACCATGGTGGCGCGGTTCCTGCGCCCGTTCTTCGGCGGCGTGCTCCTCGACCCGCAGCTCGAGACCTCGGCGCGGCTGCTCAACTTCACCTTCCGGATGTTCGCCGAGGGCGCGGCCGCCGTCCCGGCCAGCGGGGTCGGGGCACTACCCGAGCAGCTCGCCGCGCAGCTACCCGGCGAGCGCGTCGAGCTGCGCCTCGGCGCCCGGGTCACCGCCGTCGGGGTCGGCCCGGAGGTCTACATCGGCACGGAGCGGCTGAGCGCCGACGCCGTGGTGGTGGCCACTGACGGGGCGGCCTATACGGAGCTTACCGGCCAGCCCGCCCCGTCAGGGCGACCGGTCACCTGCCTGCAGTACGCCGCGCCCCGGCCGCCGGTCGAGGAGCCGCTCATCGTGCTGAACGGCGAGGGGCGCGGCCCCGTCCTACACCTCAGCGTGCCCAGCGTCGTGGCCCCGCAGTACGCCCCGGCGGGGTGGCACCTCGTCAGCGCCACCGTCCTCGGCGAGGCGCAGGCGCAGGACGACGCCGCCCTCCAGGCGGAGGCGGCAGCGCAGCTGCGCGAGTGGTTCGGCAGCGCCGTGGACGAGTGGCGGCTGTTGCGTACGGAGCGCATCCCCTACGGCCAGCCGGTGCAGACACCGCCGGCCCTGGACGAGCCGTACCAGCCGGCGCGGCTGATCACCGCCGGGCTCTACGCCTGTGGCGACCACCGCGCCCACGGCTCGCAGCAGGGCGCGCTGCGCTCCGGCGGGAACGCTGCCGCGGCGGTGCTATCGGATATCGGCCCAGAAGCGGGGAGATGAGGCTAGAGAAAGGGATCTGGCCCGCCCGGCAGGACTCGAACCTGCGACCTTCGGCTCCGGAGGCCGACGCTCTATCCGGCTGAGCTACGGGCGGATCAGTGGGATTATGATACCGGCATCGGCCCCGCTCGCCAAGCCCCGATCACGCCGCCCCCATCCGGGGTAGGAGGGCGACAAAGTTGCACGGCCGCGTACGGGCATCCAGCTGCTCGCCCAGCACCTGATCCCAGGCCGTGCGGCAGGCGCCGGTAGAGCCGGGCATGGCGAAGACCAGCGTGGCGTTGGCCAGCCCCGCCAGGGCCCGGGACTGCAGGGTGGCGTTGCCGATCTCCTCGAGCGAGCGCTGCCGGAAGCACTCGCCGAAGCCGGGGATCTCCCGGTCGAAGAGCGGACGTAGCGCCTCCGGGGTGATATCCCGGTCCGTGAGCCCGGTGCCGCCGTTGACCAGGACCGCGTCCACCGCCGGATCGGCGATCCACGCCGCGACCTCGGCGCGGAGCCGGTAGCGGTCGTCGGTGACGATACGCCGCTGCGCCAGGTGGTGGCCAGCGGCCTCCACGCGCTCGGCGAGCAGCGCGCCCGAGGTGTCCGCCTCGAAGCCCCGGCTGTCCGAGACGGTGAGCACGGCGATCCGCAGCGGGCGGAAGGTGTCAGCGGCGTGTCCTCCCATGGGCACTCACTCCTGTTGGCTATCCGTGGGCAGGTGCTGCGCCACAGCCCCGGCGATCTCCGCCGGGCTGCTGTCCGGGGGGAGCCAGGCCAGCAGCTCCCCGTCCGTCCGGAGGACATCGTAGAGCGCGGTGCTCACGAGCAGCGGGATGCGCATGGCGCGCTCCGGTGCGGGCCTACGCGTACGGTAGCAAGGCAGGTATCCTTGTGTCCCGGTAAGCCGGCCGCCACCCAACTACTACCCCTGCGAGACCTATGCCCCGCACCCGCAAACCGTCCGCCCGTGCCTGGCGTCCATCCCCGGCGCCGCTCGCGGCGCCGGCTGCGGCGCGGCGGCTGCGCTAGCCGATGTCCCTGCCCTGGGAAAACCCCGAGCAGCGCCGGGCCCTGCAGGCGCAGCTGATCGCCTGGCAGGAGCGGCACGGCCGCCACGACCTGCCCTGGCAGCAGCCGGCCACGCCCTACCGGGTGTGGATCTCGGAGGTGATGCTCCAGCAGACCCGGGTGGAGACGGTAATCCCGTACTTCCAGCGCTTCATGGCGCGCTATCCGGACATCCCGGCCCTCGCCTCGGCGGAGCTGGACGACGTCCTCGCCCTGTGGGCGGGGCTCGGCTACTACGCCCGCGCCCGCAACCTGCACGCCGCGGCCCGGGCCGTTACGGCCGAGCACGGCGGCGAGCTGCCGACCACCCTGGCAGCCCTGCAGGCCCTGCCCGGGATCGGCCCGTCCACGGCCGGCGCCATCCGCTCGCTCGGCCACGGCCTGCCGGCGCCGATCCTCGAGGGTAACGTCAAGCGCATCCTCGCCCGCCTCGCCGCCATCCCCGAGTGGCCCGGCCGCAGCCCGGTAGCGCGCCGGCTCTGGACGATCGCCGAGGCCCTGGTGCCCGAGCAGCACTGCCGCGCCTTCAACCAGGGCCTCATGGACCTGGGCGCCCTGGTCTGCACCCCCCGGGCACCGGCATGCAGCGACTGCCCCCTGGCCTCCGCCTGCGCGGCCCGGGCCACCGGCGCGCCGGAGGCCTACCCGGGCGCCCGCCCCTCGCGGCAGCGCCCGCAGCGCCAGGTGCGGCTGCTGCTCATCGAGGACGGCGGCGGGCTGCTGCTGGAGCAGCGCCCGCCCACCGGCATCTGGGGCGGCCTGTGGTCACTGCCCGAGTGCGCCACCGAGGACGATCCGGTGGCCCGGGCGCGGGCGCTCGGGGCGGTGTGCGAGCCCGCCGGCGAGCTGGCCCCCCGGCTGCACGCCTTCACCCACTTCGAGCTGCACATGCAGCCGAGCCGGCTGCGCCGGGTGGGCGCGCCGCCGGAGGCGCGCGAGCCCGCTGCCGGGCTGCGCTGGTTCCGGCCGGACCGGGAGGCCCTGCCCGGCCTGCCCGCGCCCATCCGGCGCATCCTCACCGAGGCCGGCTATCCGACGGAGTGAGCCGCCCGGTGGTAGAGCGGCAGCGGGCCCCGTGGGTACACTGGCAGGGCCGTGCACCCGGCTGCGGGTGCCAACGCCGAGGACCGTGAGAGGGCAGCATGACGAGAAAGGTGTACTGCGTGAAGCTCCAAGAGGAGGCCGAGGGCCTCGAGCGCCCGCCGTACCCGGGGGAGCTGGGACAGCGGATCTACGACCACGTCAGCCAGGTGGCGTGGAACATGTGGCTCCAGCAGCAGACCATGCTGATCAACGAGTACCGGCTGACGCCGGCGGACCCGAAGGCGCGCGCCTTCCTCGAGCGGGAGATGGAGAGCTTCTTCTTCGGCCGCGGCTCGGAGCCGCCGCCGGACTACGAGCCGCAGACGGAGTGAGCCGCTACGCGCCCTTGACGCAAGCGGACGTTTTCGCTTGAATAGGCGGCCGTTGGCTGGGTAGCTCAGGAGGTAGAGCAGTCGATTGAAAATCGACGTGTCGGCGGTTCGAATCCGTCCCCGGCCACCAGTTTCCTTCTTCCCTTCCAGTAACGCTGATGCGTTAGCCCGCCTGTTCTAGGCCGGGGCGTCTTCTACTTCATTTCCGATGCCATCTTCGCAAGCTGTCGCTCTTCTCACGCGATAGGCGTCGCCTAGCACTCCAAGAGCTTGACCTATTTTCTCTTCGTGCTCAGCCGTCGTGATCATCCTCCGGTAGTTCGGTGAGCCAGCCGTCGATCTTCTCGACCATAGGCGGCATACCAATCTGCTCGTACAGATCGCGTGCCTTGAGCCAAAGCCGGCGGGCTTTGGCATCATCCCCTCGAACTTTGTGGATCTCCCCGAGGTTGCCGTATTGGCTGGCTATCCCCCTGCGCCGGCCAATTTGCTCGTTGATTTCAAGCGCCCAGCGGTGCATCTTCTCCGCCTCCTCGAGATCGCCGCGCGCTTGATAAATCAGCCCGAGGTTGCCGTAGACGCTAGCCATCCCTTCGCGCCGGCTAAGTTGTTCTTCGATATCGAGCGCTCGGCAATACATCCTCTCCGCCTCGTCCAGGTCACTGCGCATTTGATAAACAAGCCCGAGATTTCCGTAGGCGTTAGCCATCCCTTCGAGCCAGCCAAGTTGCTCGTTGATTTCGAGTGCCCGACGGTGCATTCTCTCCGCCTCGTCCAGGTCACCGCGTGTCCAATAAATCAGCCCAAGGTTTCCGTAGGCGTTAGCTACTCCTTCGCTTCGGTCAAGTTGCTCGTCGATATCCAGCGCCTGGTGGTACATCTTCTCCGCCTCGTCCAGGTCACTGCGCATTTGATAAATAAGCCCGAGGTTTCCATAGGCGTTGGCCATCCCTTCGCGCCGGCCAAGTTGTTCTTCGATATCGAGCGCTCGGCAGCACATCCTCTCCGCCTCGTCCAGGTCACCGCGTGTCCAATAGAGCAGCCCAAGGTTGCCGTAGGCGCTAGCTATCCCTTTACGCCGACCAAGTTGCTCGTCGATTTCCAGCGCCCGACGGTGCATCCTCTCTGCTTCCTCGAGTTCGCCGCGCTTTCGATAAATCAGCCCGAGGTTTCCGCAAAGCACTGCTTCTTCTTTCGATACGGATGTAACGGCATCAGAATCGAGCGCGCGATGGGATGTTTCAACAGCCGAGGCGTACAGGCCCAGTGTGAGCATGGGCCCCACGCATTCCTCGACGAAGCATCGAACCCACGCGGCGTCGCCCTCGACGGTGCGCACGTGCTCAGGCAGGCGTGTGACGGCACGCTCATCGGGCGGGCCTTCGGCAGCGAGCATGTCGCGGTACGCTCGGATGGCGCACTGGTGATAGGCTAGTGCGTCCGGCTCGCTTAGACAGTTCGTTATGTAGCGGCGGAAGACATAATGATAGATCGCCCGGCCGCGTCCGGTTTCGGGGAGCAGTCCGCCGACCAACGGATCATCCAAGAGTGCACTATGGCCTATCTCGTCGAGACCAGCGACCGTCTGCGCCAGTTCGTCTGGTACAGGCACTTCCAGAATGGCATGCGCGCAGAGCAGATGGGCGGCGTCATCGCGCCCGGATTCACGGCACCTACCAAGCACCTCCTTCCACAATTCTGCGGCGAGGGCTTCGGGGTCATCCGGTAGATCGGCCGGTTCGTAGCCTTGCCCGATCAGGCGGAACGCAGCGTCGATGGAGAACGGGTAGCCATGATACTTGGCGACGGCGTCGTGCAGCTGTTCAGAGGAACGGTTCAGGTCCGCTGCGCGTGTTTCGGCCCATTGGCGTACTGAATCCTCGTCCAAATAGGCGAGTTCACCTTCGGGGATGCGGACGAGAGAACCCTGGGTGGCAAGCCGCTGAAAATTGTCGTTATGCACCAGAACGCCGTCGCTGCGCTGGGCGAAAACGATCTTGAACCGATCGGGCAGTTTATTGATGAGTTGCCGCCAGGCGTCGGCGCTATTATCGGGCAAATAGTTATCTGGGTCGATGAAGAAGACCGCCCGGCCGTTTTCGTCCATCGCGTTCGAGATGTGGCGGAGGCGCTCGGCCAATTGCTTGCGGATGAGGCGCGTCGGTGCATAATTGAGCGCCTGCACAAGTTCGACGATCTCGTTGCCCTGCGGTAGGACGGCCTTGAACAAGGCCGCCCACTGCCTACGGCGCTCTTCGGTTGGCGCAAAAGAACCGGCGATCAGGTTCGCGGCATCGTAGGCATCGCCGAGCATCAGCTCCATCGTGGCTTCGACGGCATCCGTGGGGACCGGCTCGTAAAGTACACTGCCGCAGTGGAGATCCGGGTAGCTCTCGGCGACCTGCGCCATTTGCCGAAGCAGCGCGGACTTGCCCATCCCCCACGGCCCGGTGACAAGCACGGCTTGACCCTTCGGCGATGCGAGCACGTCGCGCCATTGCTGGAGTTCATCCTGGCGGCCAAAGAAGACGCATTGCGCGGAAGTGGACATACAGGCCCCGGTCATTTCGTGTCCGAAGAAGGTCTCCGCGGTTGCCGTCACTGTAACGCAACACCGCGGCAACCCGAGAACGCGGTCACCACGCTCAACCCGCGGATTCGCATCGAGCACATCCTCCCGGCTCAGCGCCAGATCGTTTGGAGTTGACCCGCTTCGGTGGACACCTTAAAGCTTGGGAAGCAGGAGGTGTTCATCATGCCAAAATCTCGTCCCCCGTACCCGGCGGCGTACCGGGAGCAGATCCTGGAGCTGGCCCGCGCTGGCCAGACGCCCGAGGAGCTGGCTGAAGCGTTCGGGCCGACGGCCCAGACCATCCGCAACTGGCTGGTCCAGTCCCGGCGCGATGCCGGCGAACGCTCGGATGGGCTGACCAGTGTTGAGCCCTGGCGAGACCAGGAGTCCCGGCAGGCCGAGTGCGGTCCAGCGTCGCGCAGTAGCCATCCCCTCCAAGATGTAGTGGGTCGGCCACCATTCCTGCATGTGCGAGGGGGTGTTTAGCTCTTGACGAAATTCTAAGATAGGGGAGTATGAGAAGCTGAACTCTTCCCTCCTGGGTTGCCGCACGGCCCGAGTCATGAGCTTGAGTGGGTAAAACGATGAAAGCTGGAATCCAGGGACTGCAACGCCCCGTCAAGACGGTCATTGACGGCGCTGAAGGGGCTAGCGCAGACCTGCTCAGTGCTGTTGATCAGGCGCTCTCGGGACTCGCCGAGGCTGAGCGCGGGGCCGATTACGTCACCGGCATGCTTTCCGATCTTGCGCGGGAGATCCGGGAAGAGTGCGATCCTGCCCATCTGGGCTACATGAACCCAGACGGCGTCCTCCACGAGGACATCCAGCAGCACCAGGAGGCCGTTCGGGCCAACCATGAGCGGCTTGTCCGCAAGTGGCAGTCCCTGTCGCCCCGGAGCGAGGAGAAGGCCGAGGCCGTGGCCGCCAGCTGCAACCGCACGGTGATAGCCCACGAGCGGCTGTACGACGCGCTCGAGGCGCTTCGCATAGCCGTCCTTGAGCACGATGCCGAGGTCGATAAGCGTGAAGGGGCGGTGTCGGGGCCGCACGACAACGTGGACGACTTGCTGGCTGCACTCAACGCTGAGGAGTGATCTAGGCCGAAGTATCCATGGAGGAGAAGGGGACCAGCCACTACGGAGGGCGCAGGATCGCTTCGGTGAGCTTCACCAAGACCTTCAAGCGAGACTACAAGAGGCTCGCGCCGGAGCGGAAGCAGGAAGTCGACCAAGCGTTGAGGGATCTGCTCCGAGATCCCAGGCCTCAGTACCTACGCTTCGAGAAGCTGAAAGGCTATACGGACCCTCCAGTCTACACGATCCACTCCAGCGCCAAGTTCAAGATCTCGATGGAGATTGATGGCGAACACGCGCTGCTACGGCACGTAGGCCATCATGATGAGCTCGACCGGCGCGCCTAGGCGCGCCAGGTCCCAGTTCGATAGCCCCGCACGGTCCGCCCTGCGGGGCTTTTCTCGTTTCTACTATCAGGACGCCTAAACCAGTAAACCCAAACGGAGCCAGGTCGAGCCATGCGGATCCACTACCTCCAGCACGTCCCCTTCGAGGGGCCCGCCGCGATCGCCGAATGGGCGCAGGAACACGGCCACGAGCTCGTCGGTACGCGGCTCGACCGGAACGAGCCGCTACCCGCTCTCCGGGATTTCGACTGGCTGGTCGTCATGGGCGGGCCGATGGGCGTCGGCGACCGCGACCGCTATCCCTGGATGGGCCCCGAGCTGGAGCTCATCCGCGAGGCGATCGCGGCGGGCCGGCGCGTGCTGGGCGTGTGCCTGGGCGCCCAGCTCATCGCCGCGGCGCTCGGTGCACGCGTCTACCCGGCCCGCCGGTCTGTGAGCGTGCCGAGTTACCGAGCGTCTTGCGGCGGCTAGCCTGGCGCCGTTCCCCGAGCCTGGGCCTCGTGCGTCTCCGCCGCCTCCATCTCGATGAAGACGCGCCGGACGTCCGGCTGGGCCTCCTTGACCGCGCGATTGAGGGCGGCGGTGGTTGCCTTGACCTGTTGCGCGCTCAGTCCATCGCGGAAGTCGAGGCTCAGGGTAACGATGACGTGGGAGGGGCCCATCTGCAGGGCGATGACCTCATTGACCGCCTCGACGCCGGCCTGCTCCCGCGCCAGCTCAGCGATCCGGCGCCGGACGTCCTCGTGCGCTGTCTCACCGATGAGCAGGCTCTTGGTCTCGAAGGCGAGCCACAGGGCGACGGCTGCCAGGATCCCCCCGATGGCCAGGGAGGCAACGCCGTCGTAGACCGGATCGCCGGTGACCACCGAGGCCGTTATCCCGGCGAGGGCCACCAGCAAGCCCAGCATCGCGGCGCTGTCCTCGAAGAGGACGACGAACAGCGTCGGATCCTTGCCCTTGCGCACGGCCTCCAACGCCCCGAGATCGCCACGGGCGTGCTGGAACTCGCGCCAGGCGTAGCGCCAGGCCACGCCCTCCGCGACCAGCGCGATAAGCAGGACAACGTAGTTGATGGTGGGGTTGCCGAGCGCCTCGGGGTGGCGGATGTGGTGGATGCCTTCGTAGATGCTCACCCCGGCGCCGACGGCGAAGATGGAGACAGCCACCACGAAGCTCCAGAAATACACCTCCTTGCCGTGCCCGAAGGGGTGGTGCTCGTCCGCTGGCCTGCGCGATCGCCGCAGCCCGAGCAGCATCAGGATCTGGTTGCCGGTATCGACCACCGAGTGCACCCCCTCGGCGAACATCGCCGAAGAGCCAGAGATCGCTGATGCGACAAACTTGGTGACGGCAATCACGGTGTTACCCGCCAATGCCGCTAGCAGAACGGTACGTGATGAGCCACTCGCCATGCTCGGTCGCCTCCTCGGAACGCGCTCCTTGCCCAGGTAGATAAGGCTTCTGGCCCTAGCGGAAAGACCCCAGCGAGCGCCTGCCCCCGCGCATGCAGGGCCGCCTCGGCCCTTGCTGCTGCCCGCCCCCAGGCCGGCCCGGCCGCGTCACGGCAACGGCTCACTCCTCGGGCAGGCGCCCGCCGTTCAGCCGACGCAGGACCTGCGCACCGAGCCACGCCAGGCGTGCGTGCGCCAGCTCCAGCTGGGCCTGGGCGTCGTCGTGCAGCGCGTCCAGCCGCGCCCAGTAGCGCACCAGCAGCCGCAGCGCTCCCCAGGACAGGGCGAAGCCGAGGCCGTAGCCGACCAGCAGGTCCACGCCGCCGACGGTGGGGCCGCCGCCGATGGCCACCAGCATGCCGCCGAGCAGCAGCCCGACGGGCACGAACAGGACCAGGCCGAGCACCGCCTCGAGCGCGTTGCGCAGCGCGAAGCGGCCGGGGCCGAGGTAGGCGCGCAGCACCTCGCCCTCCGGGGCGCTGAGCCCGAGCGCCGCCCAGATACCGAGCCGATGGCCGAGGAAGCGCCCCACGCCCATGGCGAAGAGCAGCCCCCAGGCCGGCACGGCCGCGATCGCTGCCGTGATGGCCAGGGCCACGGCCAGGAAAAGCGGCCCTAGCAGGACCGCGATCAGCGAGCCGCGCTCCAGGCTATGGTCGGGCCAGACTGCCTCGAGGAAGGCCATGCCCACCCAGTGCAGGAGGTAGTAGATCAGCACCGCAAAGAGCACGGTGGCCAGCCCGTACCAGGATTCGCGACTCCAGTGCATGGCGCCCCCTTCGTTTGGTGTCGTCTCATCCTAACGCGTCGTCTACGCAGGCTGGCAGCGTACCGGCGCCCGCGCCCACCCCGGGCGGCGTGACGAAACGCCACAGTACGCCTAGACTGGAGCGACTATGCCTGACGATCATCGAGACCAACGGAGCAACGCCGTCCCGAGCAGCCGGCTCGGACGCCTCTACCACCTCGGCCGGGCCTCCGGGGACCTGGCGCTGGGGCTAGGCTGGCAGGGACTGCGCGAGATGGTGCGCGGCAGCGAGGGCTCGGGGCAGATCGAGATCTCCCCGGCCCAGGCCAAGCGCATCACGGAGCGCCTCGGCCACATGCGCGGCGCGGTGATGAAGATGGGCCAGCTCATGTCCATGGACGGCAGCGACGTCCTCTCCCCGGAGGTGGCGGAGATCATGGGGGCGCTGCGCCACGAGGCCGACCCCATGCCGCTGAGCCAGCTCGACAGCGTCATGCGCCGGGAGCTCGGCAAGGGCTGGCAGAAGCAGTTCCAGGAGTTCGACTTCACCCCCATCGCCGCCGCCTCCATCGGCCAGGTCCACCGGGCGGTGGCGGCCGACGGCCGCGAGCTGGCGCTGAAGATCCAGTTCCCCGGGGTCCGCGAGAGCATCGACAGCGACCTCAACAACCTCGGCTTCCTGTTCCGGCACACGGGCATGATGCCCGACGGCGTCGATGTCGAGCCGCTCCTCGAGGAGGGCCGGCGGCAGCTCCACCAGGAGGCCGACTACGAGGCGGAGGCCGACGCCCTGGAGGCGTACAGCGCGGCGCTCGGCGACGATCCGGAGCTGCGGCTACCCCGGGTCCATCGCGACCTGACGACGCAGCGGGTCCTGGCCATGGACTTCGTCCACGGCACGCCGGTGGACCAGCTCGCCGAGCAGGGCACCCCGCAGGCGGTGCGCGACCACGCCGCCACCCTCCTCAGCCGCCTGAGCCTGCGCGAGCTGTTCGAGTTCCGGCTGATCCAGACCGATCCCAACTTCAGCAACTTCCTCTACGATGCCCAGCGCGGCTGCCTGATGCTCCTCGACTTCGGCGCCACCCACAGCGTGCGCCCGGAGCTGGTGGACCTGTATCGGCGCATGGGCCGCGCCGCGCGGGACCGGGACCAGGACGAGCTGCGCGCCACCTGCGAGGCCATGGGCTACCTGCGGCCCGGGGCGCCGGAGGCGGAGGCCCGGGACATGCTGGACCTGCTGGAGATGACCAGTGAGCCGCTGCGCCACGTCGGCCCCTACGACTTCGGCGCCTCGGACCTCTTCGAGCGGGTCTACCACCGCGGGCGGGCCATGTTCTTCGGGAATCAGTTCAGCAGTACGCCGGTGACGGATACCCTCTTCCTGCACCGGAAGTTCATGGGGACCTTCATGCTCTGCCGGCGCCTGCGGGCCCGGGTCGACATCAACGGCATCCTCACCCCCTACCTGGACGACCCCGCGGCGAGGGCATGAGAGGCGCGGGCGCCCGTAGGCGCCCGTCCTTCAGGCCTATCTGTGGATGAGCTGGCGCAGCCCCTCCGGATCCACGACACCGCGCGCCTTGAAGCTGGTGCCGTCGCGGCAGATGAAGCTCAGCCGCCCGAAGCCCAGGAGCTTGCCCAGCATACCCTGGTAGACCCCGACGGCCTGGACGTGCGAGCGCTCCACCACGCGCGTCGTCCGGGCGACCAGGCCGGTAGCGGCGATGAGCTTGTCCTCGGTCAGCTCCAGCTCGGTATTGAGGAAGACGCTCAGGGCCTGGGCCGCCGTGCCCGGGAGCACGATGAGGTAGAGGATCGTGGCGAGGCTGAAGCCGATCGCGCCCAGGGGCGCCAGCACCAGGATCAGGGTCGCCGTCAGCACCAGGATGGTGGGGATGAAGACCCCCCAGTGGATCTCGGCCTGGTAGATGATTTCCTCGTGCTCCGTGAGCATCTGATCGGCCAGCCGCCCCCGCTCGCGCAGGGAGAAGGCCAGAAGCGCCAGGATCACGGCGGGCGGCAGCAGCATCGTCCCCGCCACGAGCAGCATGGTCCCCGGGGCGGTGCCGAACCAGGCTATCCCCGCGAGCAGGCACACGAGGGCGGCGAAGGCGAGACCGCCGGCGCTGATGTACAGGCGCCGCCGCCAGCCCAGGCCGCTACGCACCCCCTCCGCCGAGCGCCGCGGCCACCAGCGCATCAGCCCGGAGATGAGGGAGGCCGGGAAGAGGATCACGAAGGCGAGGAGGAACTCGAAGGCCCCCTCCCCCCAGAGGATCAGGGTGCCGGCCAAGGCGATGAAGGCGCCGATGGCCAGCGCGATGTTGAGCCACCGGCCCAGCCAGTCCCACCACGTGTTCTCGTTACTACGGGCGACCTTGCCTTCTGCTTCCGTCATTGTATCGGTCTCATAGTCATTGAACGCGGGCCTTGCGCAGCAGACGGTCCCCGCTCAGGCGTCCGGAGCCGGCGGTGACGCAAGCGAGCGCAACAAGGGCGTAGAGCACGGCCTCTGCGATCGGAAAATAACGCCTCCCCCCGGCGGCTTCAACACGCCCACGGCCGCAGGGCTACCGGGTCCCGGGCCCCGGGCCCTCTCAGGGGAGGCCGTGCAGGTAGGTAGCGGCGATCAGCCCGGCCGCCGCGGCCACGACGATGCCGAGCTGGAAGATACCCGTCCGGGCCAGGCAGGCGTTGTAGGCTGCCGGATCGGCGGTGGTCATCAGGGTGCGCCAGATGCGCACGCCGAGGGGCAGCGCGGCCAGGCCCAGGGCCGCGCCGCTCCACGGCACGCCGAGGGCGACGAAGCCGAGCAGGCCCACGGCGACCCCCGCCAGCAGGGCGCCGAACAGCGCCATGGCACCTGTCGGGCCCAGGAGGATGGCCAGGGTCCGCCGCCCGGCGGCGCGGTCGCCCTCCCGGTCGCGCAGGTTGTTGACCAGCAGCACCGCGGCGGCCGGCAGCCCGACGACCGTGCCCATGAGCAGTGCCGGAGGGCTGACGCCGCCGCTGTAGAGGTAGACCACGCCGCCGACGGCCACCAGGCCGAAGAACCCGATCACGAAGAGCTCGCCCAGCGGGCCCCGGGATATGGGGAAGGGACCGCCGGAGTAGGCGTAGCCCGCCAGCACGGACAGCAGCCCCAGGATCAGGATGGGCACGCCGCCGAGGGCCACGAGATAGGCGCCGCACAGCACGGCGAGGGCGAAGGCCGCGTAGGCCGCCCCCATGACCTGGCGCGGCGAGAGCCAGCCGCGCTCGGTGACCCGCACCGGGCCCACGCGCTCGGCGCTGTCCGTCTCGTTGACCGTGTCCGCGGCGTCGTTCTGGAGGTTGGTCCCGATCTGGATGGCCGCGGCGGACAGGGCCGCCGTCAGGGAGATGTCCAGCCGCGCCGTGCCCGTCTCCACCCAGCCGACCACGGAGCCGGCGAGCACCGGCGACAGGGACAGCGGCAGGGTGCGTGGCCGGATCGCCTGCCAGACGATCACCGGCCAGGACGGGCGCGTAGCTCCTTGCGTCGTCGACGGTTGCATGCGAGAACGGGCGCTCCATCGGGACGTTGCGGCAGAGGGTACCACCCCACCGCCAGCGGAGCGATGGGCGGCGTTTCCGGCGGCGTACCCAGGCAAGGAGGTCGAGCCGTGCGCATCGAACTCTACGGCGTGCTCAGCGAGGCCGCCGGCAGCACGCACCTGGAGCTGCCGGCACCTGCGGAGGGCACCGTTTCCGCGGCCCTGGAGGCGGTGGCGTACGCCGCGCCCGGTCTGGCACCGCACCTGCCTCGGGCCGCCGTGGCCGTCGGCGACCAGCTAGTCCCGCGGGCGGCCCCGGTGGACGAGAGCAGCGAGCTCGTGCTCCTGCCCCCGGTCAGCGGGGGATGACGCCCCTCCGAGCGGCCCCCTACTTGCGGAAGAGCCACAGCAGCAGCGAGAGCACGGCGCTGATCAGCAGCGAGGTGGTGATCGGGAGGTAGAGGCTGAAGCCGTCGCGCTCGATGGCGATATCGCCCGGCAGCCGACCGAGCCCCAGCTTACCGAGCCAGGGCCAGGCCAGGCCGAGGGCGACCGAGACCAGCCCGACGGCGATCAGCAGGCGCGAGATATCCGGCATCACGCCTCCCCGGCAGGGCCGCCATTACTCGGCGGTCATGCGCCGTACGCCCGAGTCGCTGCCGAGCAGGAGCAGATCCGCCGGCCGCAGGGCGAAGATGCCGTTGGTCACCACGCCGGGGACGTTGTTCAGGGTCTGCTCCAGCTTCAGCGGCTCGGTGATGGACAGGCCGTGGACATCGAGGATGATGTTGCCGTTATCCGTGGTGAAGCCCTCGCGCAGCTCCGGCCGCCCGCCGAGGCGCACCAGCTCGCGCGCCACGGTGCTGCGCGCCATGGGGATGACCTCCACCGGCAGGGGGAAGGCGCCGAGGACGTCCACCATCTTGCCGTCGTCGGCGGCGCAGACGAACCGGTCCGAGGCCGAGGCCACGATCTTCTCCCGCGTCAGGGCGCCGCCGCCGCCCTTGATCAGCTGCAGGAAGCGGTTCGCCTCATCGGCGCCGTCGATGTAGACCGGCAGCCGGCCGGCGCTGTTGAGGTCGAGGACGTCGATGCCACGGTCGCGCAGCCGCTGGGCGCTCGCCTCGGAGCTCGCCACGGCCCCGGCGATGCGCGAGCGGATATCCGCAAGGGCGTCGATGAACAGATCCACCGTGGAGCCGGTGCCAACGCCTACCACGCTGTCCTCCTCGACGTACTCGAGCGCCGCCTCCGCGGCCATGCGCTTGCCGTGATCGCTCATCGTGCCCCCCGATACATTTTGTCTGAGTGGGTTCGGTACAGTCGCCGCTAGCGGTATGCTAGCCGGTATGTCCATCCATCGTAACCGAGTCAAGGCGAACGCCGACAAACCCGCGCTGGCCGCGGACGAGCCCAGCTACCTGGAGCGCATCCTGACCGCCTGCGTCTACGACGTCGCCGAGCAGACCCCGCTCGAGGCGGCGCCGCTGCTCTCCGCGCGGCTCGGCAACCAGCTGCTGCTCAAGCGCGAGGATCTGCAGCCGGTGTTCTCGTTCAAGCTCCGCGGGGCGTACAACCGCATCATCCGGCTGCCGGAGGAGGCCCGCCAGCGCGGCGTCATCTGCGCCTCGGCGGGCAACCACGCCCAGGGCGTGGCCCTGTCGGGGCGGCAGCTAGGCATCGACGCGACCATCGTCATGCCGCGGACCACGCCGCAGATCAAGATCGATGCGGTGCGCCGCTTCGGCGGCAATGTCGTCCTCAACGGCGACGGCTACGACGCCGCCTCCGCCAAGGCGCAGGAGCTCATCGACGAGCACGGCCTGACCTACATCCCCCCCTACGACCATCCGGACGTCATCGCCGGCCAGGGGACCGTGGGCATGGAGATCCTCCACCGGCACCCGCGGGATATCCACGCCGTCTTCATCCCCGTCGGCGGCGGGGGGCTGGCTGCGGGGATCGCCGTCTACATCAGCCAGCTGCGCCC
The DNA here is from genome assembly GCA_913055575.1 of uncultured Ectothiorhodospiraceae bacterium. Lineage (GTDB taxonomy): Bacteria > Pseudomonadota > Gammaproteobacteria > Nitrococcales > Halorhodospiraceae > Halorhodospira. The sequence goes on along the minus strand of CAJXLI010000020.1, from coordinate 4,968 downwards.
GGATATCCGCATCGTGGCCGTGGAGCCGGAGGACGCGCCCACCCTCGCCCGCAGCCTGGAGGCCGACGAGCGGGTGCGCCTGGACCAGGTCGGGCTGTTCGCCGACGGCGTGGCGGTGCGCCAGATCGGCGAGCACACCTGGCCGATCCTGCGCCGCTACGTCGACGAGGTGGTGCTCGTCGGCACCGACGAGATCTGCGCCTCCATCAAGGAGGCCTTCGAGGAGACCCGCTCGATCCTGGAGCCGGCGGGCGCGATGGGCATAGCCGGCGCCAAGAAGTACGCCGACAGCCACGGCATCCGCGACGAGACCCTGGTGGCGATCAACAGCGGCGCCAACATGAACTTCTCCCGCCTGTCCCACGTCGCCGAGCGGGCGGAGCTGGGCGAGCACCGGGAGGCGGTGCTGGCGGTGACCATCCCAGAGCGCCCGGGCGCCTTCCGGCGCTTCTGCGAGACCATCGGCGAGCGGCCGATCACCGAGTTCAACTACCGCATGGCCGATACGGAGACCGCCCACGTCTACGCCGGCATAGCCCTGCAGCGCGGCGACGAGGAGCGCCACGCCCTGGCTGAGCAGCTGCGTGAGCAAGGCTACCCGGTCCTCGACCTGACCCAGGACGAGATGGCCAAGGTGCACGTCCGGCACATGGTCGGCGGCCGCGGCCACGGGGTGGAGGACGAGCTGGTCTACCGCTTCGAGTTCCCGGAGCGCCCCGGGGCGCTGATGCAGTTCCTCGCCAACCTCGGCGGACGCTGGAACATCAGCCTCTTCCACTACCGCAACAACGGGGCCGCCTACGGCCGGGTGCTGTGCGGCATCCAGGTCCCCGAGGCGGAGCGGGCGGCCTTCCAGGCCTTCCTCGAGGGGCTCCACTACAGCCACGTGGAGGAGACGGACAACCCGGCCTACAAGCTCTTCCTCAGCTGAGGCCGGCCCAACGGGGGGAGTCTCGATATGCGCAAGACCCTCGGGCTAGCACTGGCGGCCGCCCTGATCAGCGCCGGCGCCACCGCGGCGCAGGCCGCCGAGGTAGGCCGTGACGGCGCTGCGGGCAGCGCCGTCGTCTTCATCTACCACCGCTTCGGGGAGGACGCCTACCCGAGCACCAGCATCAGGCTGGAGCAGTTCGAGGCGCAGCTCGACTACCTGGAGACGCACGACTACACCGTCTGGCCCGTCGAGCGGATCGTGGACACGCTCCGCCAGGGCGGCGAGATCCCCGAGCGGACCGTCGCCCTCACCGTGGACGACGCCTACGCCTCGGTCTACGAGGAGGCCTTCCCGCGGCTCCAGGAGCACGGCTGGCCGATGACGGTGTTCGTCGCCACCGATCCCGTCGACTCGGGCCGCTCCGGCTACATGGACTGGGACCAGATGCGCGAGATGCAGGACTCCGGCCTGGTCCGCTTCGCCAACCACTCCGCCAGCCACGACTACCTGGCCCGCCGCGGGGACGACGAGGACCCGGCGGCCTGGGCGGAGCGGATGCGCGCGGACCTGGCGCGCGCGCAGCGGCGGCTGCAGGCGGAGCTCGACGGCGATACCAACACCGAGCCGAAGCTCCTCGCCTACCCCTACGGCGAGTACCGGCCGCGCCTGGCGGCCATCGCCCGCGAGGCGGGCTACATCGCCTTCGGCCAGCACTCCGGGGCCATCGGCCCGCGGAGCGATGCCCGGGCGCTGCCGCGCTTCCCCATCAACGAGCAGTTCGGCGACGTAGACGACTTCGCGCTCCGGGCCAAGAGCCTGCCGCTGCCGGTGGCCGATGTGCAGCCTTTCGACCCCGTCCTCACGGCCGACAGCAATCCACCGCGCATGGAGATCCGCCTCGCCGCAAGCCAGGAGGTGGCCACGGGGCGGCTCAACTGCTTCGCCTCTGGGCAAGGGCGCGTGGCCGTGGAGTGGCTCGATGCGGAGCGGACCCGCTTCGCTGTGGAGGCCGAGGAGGCCTTCGGCGAGGGGCGTGCGCGCTACAACTGCACGGCCCCCCACCGCGACGGCAGCGGGCGCTTCTTCTGGTACAGCCAGCAGTGGCTCCGCTACTGAGCGCCACTGCCCGCCTTGGGCTCACCCTCCGAGGTCTCCTCCGACCGGACCGGCTCCGCGGCGCGGCGGCCCGTCTCGGCCAGCCGCAGGCCGTTCATCCGCTGGAGCTCGTTGTAGCGGATCATGGACCGGATCTCCTCGACGTAGGCCGCGCCGCGCTCCGAGTAGGCCGTAAGCCCCTTGGCCAGGGCCAGCCCATCCAGGGGGTCGCCCGCCTCGCGCATCTGCGCCCGCCGGGCCCGCAGCGACTCGTAGGCGTGGCCGACGTTGAGGAGGTAGAGGTAGGAGCGGACCGAGCGCTGCAGCGAGGCGAAGATGCGGACCCGGTGGGTCTTGCCCGCACTGCGCTGCTTCGGGACCAGCCCCTCCTCGGTCCAGGTCCATTCCCCGAAGAGGTTGTTGGCCTCGCGGGTGAACCGGGAGGTCCCCCAGCCGCTCTCATTGGCGGCCTGGGCCAGCGCCATGGACGGCGGGATCTCGTCGACGCGCCGCAGTAGCCGCTCCATCGCCGCCTCGCCATCGAGATCGACCCGGTAGAGCTCGGCCAGCCCGGCCAGCCGCTCCTGCTCGTCCTCGCTCAGCGCATCGCGTCGCCCCGCGGCCTCCTGGAGAAAGCGGCGCGCCTCCCGGATCCGGGCGTTCTCGGCCAGGACGATGGGCGTGAGCACACGGAAGAAGAGCTCCTTGCGCTCGCTGACCTGGAGATCGGGCAGATCCGCCGGGAACGCGCCCGCCGTCACCGGGGCGACGCGCTCCGCCGGCGGCCACTGCTCGCCACCCCGCTCACGCAGCTTGGCGAGCAGCGCCTCGCTGGTCTCCGCCGAGACGTACGTCAGCTCGGGCACCCGGAAGGGCTCCGCGGGGGGCGGCGCGCCCTTACCGACCGGACCGGCCGACGGCTCCTTGCCGAGCAGGCTGCCGGGCCCGTAGAGCAGCCCCACGCCGAGCGCTGCCGCGCCGCCCAGCGACAGGGCCAGCGCGATCAGCGGGCCCCGCCTCGACTTTTTGGCTTGTTCTTCGCTCATCGATACGCTCCTGCTGGGGGACATCGCCCCGCGCCCGCGGGGCGGTTCTGCTCGACCGGGATCGGAACGAGTCAGCGGTGGACATCGCCCCGCGCCCGCGGGGCGGTTGCCGCCATGGTGGTCAAGGATTGGTGCTCGCTCCGGGACCGCCCCGTACGGCGTGGGCGTCAGGGCTCGACCGCACGCGGGGGCAGCAGGCAGGCCGGCTAGAGCCCGGCCAGGCGGCAGATAGCCGCCCACTGCGCCTCGGTCACCGGCACGATGGAGAGCCGGTTGCCGCGCCGGATCAGCGGGAAGCCCTCCAGCTCCGGGCACTCGCGGAGCTCCTGGAGGGGCACCTGCCGCGGCAGCCGCTCGCGGAAGCGGACGTCCACGCAGAACCAGCGCGGGGCATCCGGATCGCTCTTCGGGTCATAGTGGGGATCCTCGGGATCGAAGGCGGTCGGGTCCGGATACGGCTCGCTGGCGATCTCCATGATCCCGACGACGCCGGGCGGCCGGGTGTTGGAGTGGTAGAAGAAGGCCGGATCGCCCGGGCGCATGTGGTCGCGGATCATGTTGCGGACCTGATAGTTGCGCACGCCGTCCCACATGTCCGTGCCCCCGGGAGCGGCCGCCAGGTCGTCGATCCCGAAGGCGGACGGCTCGGACTTCATCAGCCAGCGGTTCATGCCCCCTCCTGTACGGGTGGTCCCTTTGCCGGGAGGCTGACATAGCCACGCTCGGTGATCACACCGGCCAGGGGCAGATCCCAGTCCTCGCTGGGTAGCACCGGCACCTGCTGCGAGGCGAAGGCCAGCCCCAGTACCCGCGGCGGGTGCCACGGGTGGTGCCGCAGGAAGGCGAGCGTGGCGTCGTAGTAGCCGCCCCCCATACCCAGGCGCCGCCCGGCCGGGTCGAAGGCCACCAGCGGGACGAGGACTACGTCCAGGGCCCGCGCCGGCACCGCCGGAGTCGCGCCGGGTACCGGCTCGGGCACGCCGTAGCGGTTGGGCCGCAGGGGCGTATCGGCGTCGTAGCGGCGGAACACCATGCGCCGTTCCCGGCGTGGCAGCGCCGGGAGATAGGGAGTCACGCCGTGGTCCCGCAGGGCTGCTATGAGCGCGCCGGTGGGCACCTCGCCGTCGGCGTCGAGGTAGGCGGCGACGCGCTGCGTGCGCAGGCGGCGCACGGCCAATAGCGCCTCGGCGCGAAGCCTGCGCTCCGCGCGGCGGCGGTAGCTGGTCGGTATGCGCTGGCGGTGGCGGCGCAGACGGCGACGGACGTCGCGCTTCGCTTCCAAGGTGGCGGCTCCGTGGCGTTACGGGGCAACTCGATCGGGGACGGCCGAAGAGACAGGAAGAGGGCACCCCCCCGCGCGTGCCGTACGGGCCTGCCCTTGAACCCTGAGGCTCAGGTCGGAACAGGGGGAACCGCCTTAGGCTTTCCGCTCACGGCGGACCTGCTCACCGGTCGGCTCACGCCCGGTTCCTGGGGCATTTGGTGAGGGTCAAGATGTCTCGGCCCGACGCCGGACACCGCAGGGGATGCCACGCTGGCTATGGTCTCGCACCACCGGGGTGCGCGCAAGCCGCCTCAGGAGCCGTCCATGGCCTCGGCGATCCGGGCGTCGAGGCGCGCCAGGCGGTCCCGCACATCGGCGATCTTCTCGTTCTCCGCCTGCGCGGCGAGCAGCTCGTGGGCGATATTCAGGGCGGCCATGACCGCCACGCGGTCCGTGCCGACCACGTTGCCGCCCTTCCGGACCTCCCGCATCTTGCGGTCGACGTAGTCGGCGGACTGCAGGAGCTCGTTCTTGGCGTCCTCGGGACAGGCTACCGTGAAGTCCTGATCGAGGATGCGCACCTTGACCGCTTCGGTCATGCCGCTACTGCTCCATGGCCTTGAGCCGGC
>CAJXLI010000019.1 GCA_913055575.1 uncultured Ectothiorhodospiraceae bacterium | reverse complement strand
CCCATGAGGACACCTCCAGTCTCTATTCCTCTCAAGTGTGGCTTAGCTGGGGTGTCCGCTGCTATTGGACCACTTCATTCCGCCTTTTCATGATGCCTACTTGGTTCGACGGACAGGCCGAACTCGCGGGTGAGCTGGCGCTGGCTGAGCTGCGGGTTGTCGCTGAGCAGGCGCAGGACGCGCAGCTGGAGCTCTTCGGGGTCCATGAGGTAGTAGCTTGTCTTGGGGCCGCGGGGGGCGTTGTCTTGGGACCGCCGCAGGGGCCGCGGCGGCCAGAGTAGGGCGCTCGGGCACGCTACCGCCGGGACGGTGACGCCTGGAGCAGGCCCATCCGCGGCGAGGGGTGTTCAGGTTGTGAGGGGGATGGCAAGGTCCGCGTCACGCCCAGCCTCGCTCTTTTGTGGTTGCAATCAGGTCGTCCGTAACCTGCGCGAGCACCGGCACGTACGCGTGCCCTCGCTGAAGCGCATCGGCAAGAACCGCCGGGTCCTCGATGTACTCATGCACCATCTGATTGCGCAGCTTGCGGACCGCGAGCCAATCGTCGCTGGAAGGGATCCAGCCGAACCGCTCGGCGCGGTCCAGGTTGTCTAGGGCTGGGCCTACTCGCTCGCCGAGGGCGCGCAGCAGTGCGGGGATTAGCTTGTCACCCAGGGTATCCTGGAGCCGACCGAAGCGCGCCACGAAGGCGTCAACCCGCTCAGCCTCTTCCGGATGATCCTCCAGAGCACGAGCCCGCTCGGTCGTGAACGGGACCTCGAATAGCCGCTGATCGGTTGCGAGCAGGTGCCTGCGCTCACGTTCAGCGATCCGAGTGAGGAACTGAAGGCGTTCCTCTTCCGCCTGCTCGTGGTTCACAGCTCGACGCCTTGCTCCTCAGCGATCCGGTGGATGGCGCCCGCCTCGAGATTCGGGGCCTTAAGGATGACATCCACGGACCGGCCTTCCAGCGCGCGGCTGATCTGCGCCTCAAGCCGGGCCGCTAGCCAGCTCGCCTCGTCGACCGGTTCGGGGAGGGTGACGAGCAGGTCCACGTCGCCGCCCCGCGCGTCATCGAGGACGCGCGAGCCGAAGAGGTGCACTCGTGCCGTGCCGCCTGTCGTTTGCTCAACGACTCGATGAATGGCGGCGATCTGCTCTTGGGTCAGTCGCACGATGCAACTCCTAGGCGCGAGTCCGCAACGCGAGGGCCGCGCAGCTGGAGCTCTTCGGGGTCCATGCGAGAGTCGCTCTCTCGGGGCTGCAGGGGGCGTTGTTTGGGGACCGCGGCAGGGGCCGCGGCCAGGGCCGGGCGCTCGGGCACGCTACCGCCAGGACGGTGACGCCTGAGGAAGGCCCGCCCGGCGAGGGGTGTTCAGGTTGTGAGCGCTCATGGAAGCACAGGTGGGGCGAGGGGACAACCGCCTCCTCCGGACCTCAGAGGAACGCCGCAAAGACCGCCTGCAGCGCCCGCAGGTCGTCCAGGTGGTGCTGGAGGGCCTCGTACACCTGGTGTCGATCCAGATCCAGATAGGCGTGGACCAGGATGTTCCGGAAGCCGATCATCCGCAGCCAGGTCTCTGCAAGGTCGGCATCCAGGTAGCCCTGCTGCTGCAGGATCGCGGGGATGTCGCGGCTCTTGTCCACCGGGCCGAGCCCAAGGTCCGCGATGACGTGGTTCCCCAGGTCCAGGAAGGCCTCGAGCGATAGCTGCAGGAAGCGCTCGGCTGCGCCGTACCGCTCGGGCTCCTCCAGGAAGGCGGTCTCGCTGTACGCCGCGAGGCGCTCGAGTACGCTCAGGTGCTCGGTCAGCGCATCAAGACGCCGGCGGATGATCTCGGCTTGCACCACGCTGGAGCCTCCGTTTCAGGGCGGCGCGCTGGACCTGCAGATACGGCTCGAGGTCCCAGTATTCGCGGACGATGCGGGAGAAGTAGCTCCCGCGCTGGAAATCGGGCCGCGCGTAGATCAGGCAGTTGTGGCGGACGGCCTCGAACTGCAGGGCCGGATCGGCACGATCCAGGAGGACCAGGTCGATGCGCTCGAGGCCGGCCCGGGTCAGCTCCGTCAGTAGATCCAGGCGTTGCGCCTCGAGGCGCTCCGGCGGCCCGGCGAGGCCCAGGTCGACGTCACTGTCGGCTCGAGCGTGCCCCGTCGCGTGGGACCCGAACAGGAAGGCGGCCTGCACGTCCGGGAAGGCTTCCAGGACGGGCTGGACGGCCTGCTGGATAGCCTCGACCTCGATGCCGTTTTTTGTCATGGCGCCATGTTAACGCGCAGCTGGAGTCCTTCGGGGTCCATGCGAGCGTCGCTTGTCGCGGGGCCGCAGGGGGCGTTGTCTTGGGGCCGCAGGGGGCGCGCGTCCGGGGTCGGGCGTTAGGGCACGCTACCGCCGGGACGGTGACGCCTGGAGCAGGCCCGCTCGGCGAGGGGCGTTCAGGTTGTGAGCGCTCATGGAACCACAGGTGGGGCGAGGGGGCAACCGCCGGGCGCTGGGTGCCCGCCGCTGCGCCGTCAGCTGCCCTTGCCGGTTCAGGTCCTGGTAGAGCAGCCCCACTTAGGCGAGCATGCGCACCGCCATGAACCGGTCGAGCTCGCTCTGGAACTCCAGCAGCAGGTAGACGTAGAGCATAGTCAATGCTATCATTGATATCATCTGGGGTCGGAAGGGATTGGAGACAGTGATGGCGAATCTTATCGTGCGCAACGTCGATGACCGGCTCGACCGGGCGCTCAAGGAACGTGCCGCTCAACACCAACGCAGTGCAGAAGCCGAGCATCGTGCGATTCTGGAACAGGCCCTGATGGGGACCCGGCGCAGATCTCTGGCCGAGGTGCTTGCCTCCATGCCGGACGTCGGCCGCGACGATGACTTCGAGCGCGCCGATGAAGGGGAGGCCGCGCCGCGTGTTTTTGATTGACACGAACGTCATCAGCGAGGCCAGGAAGGGCAGGCGTGCCAACCTTGGTGTAAGGCAGTTTTTTGAGCGTTCGGTGGCCGAGGGTAACGACTTGTTTCTGTCCGTGGTCACGGTCGGCGAGTTACGGCGGGGCGTTGATCGAATGCGCCACCGCGGCGATACGGACCAGGCGTTAATACTAGAGGCCTGGTTGACGGAGCTCCTGGCCGTCTATCACGACTGCGTGTTGGGGGTTGACGGAGAGATCGCTCAGCTCTGGGGGCGGCTGCGTGTACCCCATCCGGAAAACGCACTAGACAAGCTAATCGCCGCCACCGCGCTTATCCATGATCTGATCGTTGTAACGCGCAACGGACAGGATTTCGACGGCACCGGTGTGCAAATGCTCAACCCGTTCTCGGATAGCCGGTGAGTCGCTCGTCTCGGGCTCGACAAAGCGCGTCTCTCGAAGATCATGGCCGATTTGCTCGGGCTGGGCGAGTTCCCGAAGCTCCCGGATCCGGTTCTCGATAAAGGCTAGTTTCTTGTCGAGCAGGCGGTGATCGGTCACGCGGCGGAGCTCCGTCGGTATTCCCGCAGGTAAGGCAGCAGGTCGAAGTAGCGATTCCGCGCGTCGACCTCAAAAGCGATCCGTCGCTCCGGGACGGCATCGAGCAACAGGATCCCATCGCGCAGGATGCGATGCACCAGGTCGACCGGCGCCTGCTCGACGTCAATCAGGTCGATGGGTCGCCTGATGGCTTGCTCCAGTCTCCGGGCCAAGCTGGCGGCGGGATTGACCAGTGCTGGCTTCTGCGGGTGGCGGAATAGGATGGCGAGATCGACATCGCTATCGTTCCGGGCTTGGCCGGTCGCGCGACTGCCATAGAGATAGGCGCAGGCTATAAGCGCACGCTCCCTCTCGAGCTGCTCGCGCAATTCCCCCGTTAGGTCGGTCGTCTCCATCGATCCGTGCGGCAGTCGCTGGTCTCGGGGCCGCGGGGCGGCCGGGGTCGGGCGCTTGGGCACGCTACCGCCGGGACGGTGACGCCTGGGATAGACCCGCCCGGCGAGGGGTGTTCAGGTTGTGAGCAAAAATGGAACCACAGGTGGTGCGAGGGGGCAACAGAGCTCCTGTCAGCCCACCTGCTCGTAGGAGTCGGCCTGGGCGATGAGTATGCCCTGCTCCCGTGCGGTGGCGGCGACGGCCTTCAGGGGCTGTGCCGGATCCTGAACGACCAGGTCCACTGGTCGGTCGAGGGCCTCCTCAAGCGTAGGTCGAAGATCGCGGGCTACAGCGGCCCGCTGTGTGGCATCCGCGCCCTCGAGCTCCAGATAGAGATCCACATCGCCGCCCCGCGCCCGGGCATCAAGGCAGGAGCCGAAGACGCGCAAGCGCCACCTAACGCCAGCCGGCAGGCGGCTGTGGCAAACGGAGCGGATCGTGGCCTGCTCGGCGGGCGTTAGTCGCACGACGTTACTCCATGCTTGTCTTGGCCGTACTGGGCACATCGCTGTGCAACGCCCAGCAAGGGGGGTGTCAGCTGCCAAGCGGCGTTCAGGTTCGCCGCCTTCACATTATGGTCGTCTGGGTACTCGTGGGCGAACTGATTGCGGACCTCCCGGATCTGTCGCCACTGCGCAGCGTCCAGGATGCCACGGCGTTCCATCAGTGCGATCCGCTCGCGGGTGGTCAGCTCCTGCCCGGGTGTCTCGTCCTCATCCGCCATCGCCAGGCTGCGGAAGGTCGTGCGCCCGAGCATGTCCTGGAGATCGGCGAACCGCGTGCGGAAGGCATCCAGGCCCATCGCGACCTCCACGGGCAGCATGTCCGGATCGAACCGCTCGGGGTCGAGCGGGAAGTGCGGGCGCAGCACCTCGATGGCCTGCTCGAGGCGGTATGCAAGGCGTTGGGTCGCCCGCAGCTGATGGGCTAAAGCCGTGTTGTTGGCCATTCTAGACCCAGATAGGCGTGGACCAGGATGTTCCGGAAGCCAATCATCCGCAGCCAGGTCTCCGCAAGGTCGGTATCCAGGTAGCCCTGCTGCTGCAGAATCGCGGGGATGTCTCGGCTCTTCTCCACCGGGCCGAGTCCAAGGTCCGCGATGACGTGGCAGGCGCAGGACGCGCAGCTGGAGCTCTTCGGGGTCTATGCGAGCGTCGCTTGTCTGGGGGCCGCAGGGGGCGCGGCCGGGGTCGGGCGCTCGGGCACGCTACCGCCAGGACGGTAACGCCTGGAGCAGGCCCGCCCTAGCGAGCAATGTTCAGGTGGTGAGCATTTTAATAGAACCACAGGTAATGCGAGGAAGCAACTTCACGCGCGCTTGCAGCGGGCGCTACCCTCGCCAGATGGCTACCTATTGGCGCGTACAGCAGACGCAAAGCGACCGGTTCCCGTACCGGATCACCCTGGAGAGCGATGACGACGGGATCATCCTGGCTCTGCGCACCAAGGATCGCTGGCCGGGACCGCAGGGCCACGTCTTCTGCCTGCGCGAACAGGAGCCGCCTGAGGAGGCGCTCGAGGAGCTGGAGTACGTCGCGGTTGTCTCGCTGAGCCGCTTCGGCAAGAAGCTCTCGCTGGTACTCGACCGGCGGAAGCGGCGCCGCTGCGACTTCCTGTTCCTGACCAAGCCGTACAAGAACAAGCCCGGCCACTACGAGCAGATCTTCTTCCGCACCCAGGGCGCTGTCCGGGCGCACAAGACCCGCGGCCGAACCCAGCTCTTCGGCGATTCCCCGATCACTGCGCTGATCGATCGCGCCGAGCGCTACCCCTGGCGCTTCCCCGGAGCCGAGACCCGGCGCGAGAGCCTGCCGGCGGGCGACTACGCCCTTGAGGACGATGGGCAGATCCAGGCCCTGGTCGAGCGCAAGACCTTCGACAACCTCCTCTCGGACTTCGGCCAGATCCAGATCCTCCACCAGCAGCTGGCGGAGCTAGCCACCTATCCGCATCCATCCCTGGTCGTCGAGGCGCCCTACGGCGATTTCCTCGACCCGCAACGGGTCGCTCCCTGGTCCGCCGCTCACTCGGCGCGGGTTGTCGCCGAGATCCAGGCCATGCACCCCGGGCTGCCGGTCATCTTCGCCGGCAACCGCAAGCAGGCCAACAGGTGGGGCGAGGGGGCAACCGCCGGCGCCGGCCACGCCCAGCGCTATCTGCGGAGCAGGAACTCTTGGGGCGTCAGCGCGGGGACGGGCGAGCCTTCAAAGTCTTTAATGTTTCGGGTCACGATGCAGTCGCAGGCCGCACGCTCGGCGGCGGCGGCTACGACGGCGTCCTCGAAATCGTGCCAGCCGAGGGCTCGGGCCCGCTCCAGCTCGTTTCGGCCTATCGCGCATATGTTCAGATGGTGGAGGAGCCAGGATAGGGCGCGGTCAGCGGAGGCGCGATCGGCGTAACGTCCGACGAGGTAGTGGATGGTGGTGGCCCCATGCGCGCTCAAGGCGCCTTGCTCTCGGTCGTGGAGCACCCGCTCGAGTACCGACGCTGACGCCTGGAAGTGAGGTTCCCGCTTCTGGAGGACGTCCAGCAGGACGTTGAGATCGAGCATGATCACGAGCGGTACTTCTCGGCTAGATGGTCGCAGTATGCCTGCTCGGCATCGAGATCGGCCGGCAGTAGCCTGGTGATGGCGTCCAGCTCGGCGCTCGGCGTATGGCGCTCGAGCGCCCTGAGCTGGCGCAGGTGGCGGTCGATGACCTCGGTCATGCTGATGCCGTGCGCCTTGGCGTACGCCTTAGCGAACTCGACGTCCTGCTTAGGTAGCCGGATGGTGATTTTCGTGGTTTCCTGCTCCATCTTGAGGCCCCTAGCGTACGGCTTGACTCTTCAAATTGTACGGCTCCCTCCGGGGCAAGGGAAGCCCGCTCTGGATTTCCGCAGCTCCGGGAAGTGTCACTGTTCTAGCCGCCGGGAGCCGGCGAGTTCCGCCTGCTCGTGGCTCACATGGGGCGAGGGGGCAACCGCCGGTCGTGGGCCAAAAAGCCTTGGGCACCGCGTAGCGGGTCGAGCTATAATTTGACCATGTAGGTAGTCATGAGAAGAGTGGCGACGATGTCGGAGTCCACGATCAGCCTGGCGAGTGCCAAGGCGCGCCTGAGCGAGCTAGCCGAACGGGCTGCTGCCGGTGAATCCATTCTGATTACCAAACGCGGCAAGGCCGTAGTGCGCCTCTCCCATGCCGCCCCCGCGAAAAAGCCGATCGATGTGCGCGCGCTGCAGGCTGTAACGGACGCCCAGGGCCGTGCCAGCGATCAGGACTTCATCCGTTGCTTTCGGGACGATGCCCGCTACTGATGCGTTACCTGGACACCAGTGTTCTGGTTGCGGCGTTGACCCGAGAGCCGCGTACCGCGGATATGCAGGCTTGGTTGGGAGCCCAGGAGGCCGGCACGCTGTGCATCAGTGACTGGACCGTGACCGAGTTCTCCTCGGCGCTATCGATGAAGGTCCGGATGGAGGCCCTCACGGCGCACGAGCGAGCAGATGTCCTCTCCGCCTTCGCGTCCCTTCGCGAGGCCTCGCTCATCATGCTGCCCGTCTCAACCTTAGATTTCCGCATTGGCGCCCACTTCTCCGATCACCACGCCTCCGGCCTGCGTGCGGGCGACGCCCTCCATCTGGCGATCGCGTACAACCACGGCCTGGCGCTTTGCTCACTCGACAGGACGCTGGTCAGCGCCGCGGAGCCTCTGGGGGTGAGTGCCCAGCTGCTGTGAGCGCGCGTCATCGTCGATGAGCTGGAGGTGCTATCATTCGTCGTGTACCCCACCCGGAAAACGCACTGGACAAGCTGATCGCCGCCACCGCGCTCATCCACGATCTGATCGTCGTGACGCGCAACGGACAGGATTTCGACGGCACCGGGACACAAGTGCTCAATCCGTTCTCGGATAGCCGGTGAGTCGCAATGGTTACCCGTTCAGCCCCATTTCAGCATGCCGCGCTAGGCTGTCCCCGGCATCCGAGCACTGAGGGACGAGCCATGGCAGAGGCAGCGAGCGACACCGAGCGCAGCGTAGCGGTCTGGGACCGCCGGGTGCGGGCCGGGGTCGACGGCCGCAAGCGGCCGGAGGCCTGACGGGGATGCACAGGCAGCGGCTCGTCTACGAGGTGGAGATGCTCGAGGCCGGGGACGGGCCCCGCTCGCCGGCGGTTGCCCCGGACGGGTCCCGGAGGAGGGAGTGACATGCGGCTGCTGGTCGTGGAGGACGACGCCGAGGTGGCGAGCCGGCTGCAGGCGGACCTGCGCCGGGCCGGCTACGCGGCCGACGTGACCGGCGACGGCGACGAGGCGGCCTACCTGGGCCGCGAGGAGGCCTTCGACGCGGTCGTCCTCGACCTGGGCCTGCCCGGGCGCTCGGGGCTGGAGGTCCTCGCCGGCTGGCGCCGGGCGGGCATCGAGGTGCCGGTGCTCATCCTCACCGTCCGCGACGCCTGGTACGAGCGGGTGGCGGGCTTCGAGGCCGGGGCCGATGACTACGTGGGCAAGCCCTTCCACACCGCGGAGCTCATCGCCCGCCTCGGCGCCCTGCTGCGCCGGCGCCACGGCCTGCCTGCCGGGCCGCTCGCCGTGGGCGGCCTGCGCCTGGATGAGCAGGCCCAGGAGGTGGTGACGCCGGCGAGGGCGCGCCACGAGCTCACCGCCACGGAGTTCCGGCTGCTACGCTACATGATGCACAACCCGGGCCGCGTGCTGTCGAAGACGGCGCTCAGCGAGCACATCTACGAGTACGACGACGAGCGCGACAGCAACGTCGTCGAGGTCTACATCCGGCGGCTGCGCCGCAAGATCGGCGCCGAGCGCATCCGCACCCGCCGCGGCCAGGGCTACGAGCTGCAGGCATGAGATCGCTGAAGCTGCGCCTCGCCGTCGGCCTGGGCGCCAGCCTCCTGGTGCTGCTCGGCCTGCAGTACGTCCTGGTCAACGGGGCCATCCGCGGTACTGCGGAGCACTACCTGGCCGACGGCCTCAGCCACCGGGCGGAGACCCTCATCGGGGCCCTGGAGTGGGAGGCCGACGGGGCGGAGCTGGAGGTGCCGGACGCCGCCTACCGGCGCCCCTACTCGGGCCACTACTACCGGGTGGAGGCCGGCGACGCCACCTTCCGGTCGCGCTCGCTGTGGGAGGCGGAGCTGCCCCTGCCGGAGCTGGAGATCGGCGAGCACCGGCAGTGGCGGACCGCGGGGCCGCAGGGGCAGCAGCTGCTGGTCCGCGCCGTCGCGGTCCAGGCGCGGGGCGAGCCGGTCCGCGTGGCGGTGGCCGAGGACCTGTCGCCGCTGTACGCGGAGGTCCGCGACTTCCAGTGGCGCTACGCCCTCATCGCCGTCGGCGTGGCCGCCGCGCTGCTCGCCCTGCAGTGGGGCCTCCTCGCCGTGGGGCTGCGGCCGCTGGAGCGGCTGCGCGAGCAGGTGGCCGCCCTGGGGCGCGGCGAGCGCCGCGAGCTGGATAGCGACGTGCCCGCCGAGGTCCGCCCCCTGGTCGCCGAGCTCAACCGCCTGGTGCGGGTCCTCGAGGACCGCCTGCAGCGCTCGCGCCGGGCGACCGGCAACCTGGCCCACGCCCTGAAGACGCCGCTGACGCGGCTCTTCCAGCTGGCCGAGGACCCGGAGATGCCGCCCACGGTGGCCGCGCGCCTGCGCGAGCCGGCGCAGCAGATCCGCGAGCGGGTCGACCGCGAGCTCAAGCGGGCGCAGCTCGCCGGCGGCTCGCCGGCGCAGCGCTTCGACCCGGGCCGCGAGGTGCCGGCGCTGATCCGGGTCCTGGAGCGGACCTACGCCGAGCAGGCCCCGGCGATCGCGTACGACGGGCCGCCGCCTGGGCAGGCCTGCGGCGAGCGCGAGGACCTGGTCGAGCTGCTCGGCAACCTGCTGGACAATGCCTGCAAGTGGGCGCGCAGCCGGGTGGCGGTGCATGTGGCTATAGAAGGCGAGGGGCTGGCGCTGACCATCGCCGATGACGGGCCCGGCGTGCCGGCCGAGCAGCGCGCGGCGCTGACCGAGCGCGGCGGGCGCATGGACGAGCAGGTGGCCGGCGACGGGCTGGGGCTGGCCATCGTCAACGATCTGGTGGCGGCCTACGGTGGGTCGCTGCGCTTCGCCACGGCCGATCTCGGCGGCCTGGCGGTGCATGTAGCGCTACCGGCGCGGACGACAGGAGCGAGTGATGGCGAGGATGACGCGTAGCGAGGGGCGGCACGGGCGACGGCGCGGCCGCCGGGCCGGTGCCCGGCTGCTGACGGTGCTGCTGCTCGCTGGGGCCGGAGGCCCGGCCGCGGCCCAGGAGTGGACGCTGAGCGAGGCGGTCAGCCGCGCGGTGGCCGTGGCCCCGGCGGTGGGCGAGGCCGAGGGGACCGTCCAGCGCCGCGTCGGCGAGCTGGACGCGGCCGGCCGCTGGCCCAACCCGCGGGCGGAGGTGACCGTCGGCGACGAGGTGGGCCAGGAGCTGGGCGACGACGACTGGCGGGTCCAGGAGCTGGCCGTGAGCCAGCCGCTGCCCGTCGGCGGGCGCATCGGCGAGCGGCGGGCCGCTGCCGAGGCGGCGCTGGACGCCGCTCGCGCCGGCCGGGCGGCCACGGTGCTGGCCGTGGAGCGCCGGGCGGCGGCGGCCTTCCACCGCCTGCAGGCGGCGCAGCGGGCGGTGGCCCAGGCCGAGCAGCACCTGGAGCGGGCGCGGGGCTTCGAGCGCATCGCCGAGCGCCGGGCCGCCGTCGGCGATATCTCCGGCCGCGCGCGGCAGCGCATCCGGGTGCTGGCGGCGGAGGCCGAGGCGGCTCGCCAGGACGCCCGGCGCGAGGCGCGGGCGGCGCGGCAGCGGCTGATCACGCTGCTCCAGCTGCCCGCCGACGCCGAGCCGCAGCTGCCGCCGCTGACCGAGCCCGCCGCGCCGCCGGCGCCGGAGGTGGCGGACGCCGCGGCGCGCTCCCACCCCGAGCTGGATGCGGCGCGCGCCCGCGCCGAGGCCGCCGAGCGCCGCGTGGCCCAGGCCGAGGCGGCGCGCATCCCGGACCTGGAGCTGCGCCTGGGCCGCGAGGCCTTCGCGCTCGGCGGCGAGCGGGAGAGCGCCTACACCGTCGGCCTCGGGGTGGAGATCCCGCTATGGCGCCTCGGCAACGGGCGCGTCGAGGCCCGCCGGGGCGAGGCGCAGCGCAGCCGGCAGGCGCGGCTGGCGACGGCCCGCTCGCTGCAGGGCGACCGGGCGGCCAGCTACGCCCGGCTGACGGGGCTGCTGGCCCGCATCGCCGGGCACGAGGACGAGGTGCTGGCGCCGGCGCGCTCGGTGCTGCGCCAGACCCGGGAGGGGTATCGGTCCGGCGATCTGGGCCTGACCGAGCTCATCGATGCGGCGGAGACCGTCCGCCGCGCCGAGCAGGACCGGCGTGAGCTCCTGCTGCAGGCGCAGCTCCAGGCCGCGGAGCTGCGCCGGGCACGCGGCGAGCGCCTGAGCAACGGAGCGGAGCAGGACGAATGACGGTACGAATCGAGGCGCGGAAGATGCGACCGGCGGCCGCCTGGCTGCTGGCGGTAGCGGCGGTGCTGGCCGCCGGCCCGGTGGCCGCGGCCGAGGGGCCGGACCACGGCCACGCCGAGGCCGTGCCGGCGGGGCAGGCCGAGCCCGGGGAGACGGTGGCCGTGCCGCGGCTGGCGCTGTCCGAGGCGGTGCTGGCGGAGTACGGCATCGAGCTGCGTACCGCCGAGGGCGGCGCCGTGCCGGTGACCCGGAGCCTGTTCGGCGAGGTCAGCCTGCGGCCGGGGCGCGTGGCCGAGATCACGCCGCGGGTCTCGGGCACCGTGACCCGCGTCGAGCGGCAGGTCGGCGACCGCGTCGAGGCCGGTGACACCCTGGCGGTGCTGGCCAGCGAGACCCTCGCTGAGGCGAAGACGGACTTCCTGGCGGCGCGCTCGCGCCTGGACCTGGCCCGCCAGACCCTGGCGCGCAAGGAGCGCCTCGCCGAGCAGCAGGTGGCCTCCGAGGCGGAGCTCCTCGAGGCCCGCCACGGCGTCCGCAAGGCCCGGGCCGAGGCCCGCTCGGCCCGCCGGCGCCTGGACGCGCTGGGCGTGGACAGCGAGGCCGTGGCGGCGTCGGGCGACGCCGGGAGCCAGGCCCTGGCCCGCTACGAGGTGACGGCCCCGCGCGACGGCACGCTCCTGGAGCAGCGCCTGCGCCCCGGGCAGTGGCAGGGCCGCGATAGCGGCCCGGCGCCGCTGGTGGTGGCCGACACGGAGGCCGTCTGGGCGGAGCTGCAGGTCTATCCGCGCTACCGCGGCGAGATCGCCGCCGGGCAGCGGGTGCGCCTGCGCGCCGGCGATCCGGCGGTCGAGCAGGCGGGGGAGATCGCCCACGTCATGCCGCGGCTCGATGCGGCCACGCGCACGGCGACGGCGCGGGTGCCGCTGGCCAACCCGGACGGGCAGTGGCCGCCGGGGCAGTTCGTCACCGCCGAGGTGGCGGTGGCCGAGGCCGAGGCCCCGGTGGTGGTCCCGCGCACGGCGGTGCAGACCGTCGAGGGCGCGCCGGTGGTCTTCGTCGCCCACGACGACGGCCTGGAGCCGCGCCGCGTCGCCCTCGGCCGCCAGGGCCACGGCGACGTGGCGGTCACCGCCGGGCTGCGCCCCGGCGAGCGCTATGCCGCCACCCACACCTTTCCCCTGAAGGCCGAGCTGGAGCGCGGCCAGCTCGAGGGCGCCGGCCACCACTAGGAGCGGGGCATGATCATCGATCGCATCATCCAGACCGCCCTCCGCAACCGCCTGCTCATGGTCCTGCTCATGGCCGCCGTCATCGGCGGCGGCCTGTGGAGCTGGCAGCGGCTGACCGTGGACGCCGTCCCGGACGTCTCGCCGACGCTGGTGCAGGTGTTCACCGTCACCGAGGGGCTGGCGCCGCAGGAGGTCGAGTCTTTCGTCTCCTACCCGGTAGAGCGGGCCATGACCGGCATGCCCGGGGTGGAGGAGATCCGCAGCACCTCGAACTTCGGCCTGTCGGTGGTCAACGTCTACTTCGAGGACGGCACGGACATCTACAGGGCCCGGCAGCTGGTCAGCGAGCAGCTCCAGCAGGCCCGGGACGAGATCCCGGAGGGCTTCGGCAACCCGCAGATGGGGCCCATCGCCACCGGCATGGGGCTGATCCTCTACTACTATCTGGACGACCCCGGGGACCGCTACAGCCTCACGGAGCTGCGCACCTTCCAGGACTGGCTGATCAAGCCGCGGCTGGAGACCGTGCGCGGCGTCACCGAGGTCCTCGGCATCGGCGGCTACGAGAAGCAGTACCAGGTCGACGTCGACCCGGCGGCGCTCCAGGCCCACGGGCTGACCCTGGATCAGCTCCGCGAGCGCATCGAGGCGGCCAACAACAACGTCGGCGCGCAGTTCATCGAGCGCAACGGCGAGCAGTTCGTGGTCCGCTCCGAGGGGCTCATCCAGGGCGTCGAGGACCTCGAGGCGGTGACGATCCGCGCCGAGGGCGGCACGCCGGTGCGCCTCGCCGACGTGGCGGACGTCCACATCGGCGGCAAGATCCGCCGCGGCCTGCAGACCCTCAACGGCGACTCCGAGGTGGTCTCGGCCCAGGTGGTCCAGCTCAAGGGGGCGGACACCTCGGCGGTCATCGAGCGCGTGGAGCGGCGCCTCGAGGAGATCCAGGCCAGCCTGCCGGAGGGGGTGGAGATCGTCCCCTACTACGAGCAGAAGAGCCTGATCGAGTCCAGCGTGGGGACGGTGACCACGGCCCTGCTGCAGGGTATCGGCCTGGTGCTGCTGGTCCTGGTGGCGTTCATGGGCAGCTTCCGCAGCAGCCTGGTGGTCGCCCTGGTGATCCCGTTCTCGATCCTGTTCGCCATCATCGGCATGGAGCAGCTCGGCATCTCGGCCAACCTGATGAGCCTCGGCGGGCTGGCGGTGGCCATCGGGCTGCTGGTGGACGGGACCATCGTCATGGTGGAGAACATCGACCGCCACCTGCGCGAGGCCGATCCGGAGCGCTCGCGGCTCCACGTCGTCGGCCGCGCTTGCCGCGAGGTGGCCCGGCCCATGCTCTTCGCCGGGCTGATCGTCATCGCCGTCTTCTTGCCCCTGTTCACCCTGACCGGGGTGGCGGGCAAGACCTTCGGCCCGCTGGCCTACACCGTGGCCCTGGCCATGGGGGCGTCGCTGCTGTACGCCCTGCTGCAGGCCCCGGTGCTCGGCGAGCTGGTCATGCGCGGCGGCGGTGGCCGAAAGCGCGGCGGCGCCGTCTCGTCGCGGGTGTTCGAGGCGCTCTGGCGCCCCTACTACGCGGTGCTGCGCACCTTCGTGCGCTTCCGCTGGGCCGCCGCCGTGCTGGTGGTGGTGCTCATCGCCGCCGGCGCGGCCCTGGTGCCGCGGCTGGGCACGGAGTTCACGCCGCGGCTCAACGAGGGGGACATCATCGCCAACCTGACGCTGGCGCCGTCGATCTCGTTGCCCGAGGCCAAGCGCATGACCCACCTGGCGGAGCGGCGCATGCTCCAGGTCCCCGCCGTGGAGGAGGTGGTCAGCCGCGTCGGCCGCGGCGAGGTGGGCGCCCACGCCGACCCCATCAACGCCGTCCACAGCAGCGTGATCCTCGCCCCCCGCTCGGAGTGGGCGGAGCTCGGCTACGAGGACCAGGCGGCCATCGAGGCGGCGATCCGCGAGCGCCTGTCGGGCATGCCGGGCGTCGCCGTCAACCTCACCCAGCCCATCCAGCTCGCCGTCGACGAGCTGGTCAGCGGCGTCAACGCCGACCTCGCCATCAAGCTCTTCGGCGAGGATCTGCAGACCCTCGCCGACAAGGCGGACGCCATCGCCGACGTGGTGCGCGGCGTCCCGGGCGCGGCGGACGTGCAGGCCGAGCAGGTCACGGGGGCGCCGCAGCTGCGCATCCAGCCCGATCGCGAGGCCCTGAGCCGCTACGGCATCGACGTGGCCACGGCGCAGCGCACCCTCCGCCAGGCCGTCGGCGGCGCCGTGGCCGGCGAGGTCCTCGACGGGGTGCGGCGCTCGGAGATCTACGTCCGCCTCGAGCCCTCGGCCCGCGACGACGTCCAGGCTATCGAGGACGTCCTGGTGCCGGCGCCGGACGGCGAGCGGGTGCCCCTCGGGCAGGTGGCGGACGTCGAGGAGATCGTCGGCCCGCGGCAGATCACCCGCGAGGACGCCCAGCGGTTCATCACCATCCAGGCCAACGTGGTCGACCGGGACATCGGCAGCTTCGTCACCGCGGCCCAGGCGGCCATCGACCGGGAGGTGGAGCTGCCGGCCGGCTACCTCCTGGACTGGGGCGGCCAGTACGAGCTGCAGCAGGCGACCAACGCCCGGCTGGCGGTGGTGGTGCCCATCACCCTGGCGCTGATCAGCCTCCTCCTCTACAGCAACTTCGGCTCCGTGCGCAATACGGCCCTGATCCTGCTCAACATCCCGCTGGCGCTGGTCGGCGGCGTGGCGGCGCTGTGGCTCAGCGGGCAGTACCTCTCGGTGCCGGCGTCGGTGGGCTTCATCGCCCTGTTCGGCATCGCCCTGGGCAACGGCATGGTCCTGGTCAGCTACCTCAACGAGCTGCGCCGGCAGGGCACGCCCATGGACGAGGCGGCGATCACTGCGGCCCGGCTGCGCCTGCGCCCGGTGCTGATGACGACGCTGACCACCGGCCTGGGCCTGGCCCCGCTGCTCTTCGCCTCGGGCACGGGCAGCGAGGTGCAGCGGCCGCTGGCCACGGTGGTCGTCGGCGGGCTGGTGACCTCCACGCTGATCACGCTGCTGGTGCTGCCGGCGCTCTACAAGTGGCTGGCGCCGCCGCGGCCGGGCCGGCCGCCCGAGGAGGAGCCGGAGGCCGAGGCATGAGCCCGATGGACGGTGCCGCCGTGTCGGACGCCATCATCCAGGCCACGGACGCCCTCGGCTGGGTGGGCATCTTCACCGTGATGCTCTTCACCGCGCCGGAGGTGGTGCTGCCCTTCCTGGGCTACGTCGTCTACCGGGGCGAGGCTGACCCCCTGAGCGTTTTCAGCGCCGCCAGCCTCGGCGCCACGCTGGGCTCGACGCTGATCTACCTGGCCATCCGCGGCGTCGGCGGCGAGCGGGTACGCGCCTGGGTCCGCCGCGGGAGCCGCTGGCACCTGATCGAGGAGGGCGACCTGGCGCGGGTCGACGCCGCCTTCCTGCGCTACGGCCGGTCCATCGTCTTCTTCGGCCGCTGGGTGCCCACGGTGCGCAGCCTGGTCTCCGTGCCGGCCGGGGTGCTGCCGATGCGCCTGGCGCCGTTCCTGGTCTACACCTTCCTGGGCACGGCGCTGTGGCACGGGGTGCTCTTCGGCGCCGGGTACCTCACCGGCTCCAGCTGGGATCGCCTGGAGGCGTACCTGGGCACCTACGGCACGGTGGCCACCACGCTGGCCACTGCCGCTGCCGTGGGCTTTGTGCTCCTGCGCCTGCGCAACCGGGTGCTCCGGAAGTAGGGCGCAGCGCGGGCCCGCGGGCGGCCTGAAGGGCGGGCGCGCGTCGTGGAGGCGGTCCGAGGGGTGCTGCTCCGGAAGTAGGGTGCGGGTCCTGAGGTAGCCGCGGGCCTACGGGCAGCCGGGGGAGGGGAGGCGGTTGACCGCCCGGGCCCCGGTGCGTACAAGATTGCGGTGCGCCCCGGTAGCTCAGCCGGATAGAGCAATCGCCTCCTAAGCGATAGGTCGCAGGTTCGAGTCCTGCCCGGGGCACCAAATCCGGCTTTCTCTGGCTTCCCTTAGAACGCTTACCCCGCCGCCAAGCCCCGCCATTCCGGGGCTATCACTTCCCTTAGCTTCCGGTACGTTCCATGGACAGCCTACCACTCATGGGGGTAGGGTCCAGAGGTATGCGGCGCCCTGCGCCAATTCGTACCCCCAGGAGACCCACCCCCATGGCAACGCAGGAGCGGAACAAGCTCACCCGGGCCAAGATCGACGCGGCCAAGCCTGGCGAGAAGTCCTACAAGCTCTTCGACGGTGCCGGGCTCTTCCTGCTGGTGCAGCCCAACGGCCGCCGCCACTGGCGGCTCAAGTTCCGATGGCAGCGCAAGGAGCGGCTGCTCGCCCTTGGGCCCTACCCCGAGGTCAGCCTGAAGGAGGCCCGGCAGGGCCGGGATGAGGCGCACCGGCAACTCGCCCAGGGCATCAACCCGGTCGAGGCGCGCAAGGCGCAGCGGATGACTCAGGGCGAGACCTTCCAGGCCCTGGCCCTCGAGTGGCTGGAGCAGCAGCGCCACTCGCTCTCCGAGGAGACCCGCCGGATCGCCCGTCGCCGCCTGGAGCGCTTCGCCTTCCCCGCTATCGGCAAGCGGCCCATCGCCGAGATCGAGCCACCCGAGGTGTTGCGGCTCCTGCGGCGCATCGAGGCCCAGGGGAAGCATGAGACGGCCCACCGGGTACGCCAGCGGATCGGCCAAGTCTTCCGCTACGCCATCGCGACCCACCGGGCCGAGCGCGACCCGACGGCAGACCTGCAGGGGGCCTTGGCAACCCGGCCGGCGAAGAGTCACGCGGCCATCACCAACCCCCGCGACGCGGGCGCCCTGCTGCGGGCGATGGCGAGCTACGAAGGGCAGCCGACGACGTGGGCCGCCCTCCACCTGCTGGCGCTGACCTTCCTGCGCCCTGGGGAGCTGCGCAAGGCGTCATGGGAGGAGATCGACTTCGAGGCGGCCACCTGGCGCATCCCCGCCGAGCGCATGAAGATGCGCCGCGAGCATATCGTGCCGCTCGCCCCCCAGGCCGTGGGCCACCTGCGCGAGCTGCACAGTCTCACGGGCGGCCGCCCCTACGTCTTCGAGTCCACCCGCCGCGGTCGCCCGCTCTCCGAGAACACGGTCACGGCCGCCCTGCGGGCCATGGGCTACAGCGGGGACGTGATGACCGCGCACGGGTTCCGGGCCATGGCGAGCACGCTCCTGCACGAGCTGGGGTGGCCGCCCGAGGTCATCGAGCTCCAGCTGGCTCACGCCCAGCGCAGCCAGGTTGCCGCCGCCTACAACCGCTCCGCCCGACTCGAGGAGCGGCGCCGGATGATGGAGGCATGGGCCGACTACCTGGACCGGCTGCGCGATGAGGTATAGCCGGGCAAGTGGCCCCGACAAAACTGACAAAAGGGGGGAGGGAAGGTATGCAGCTGCTGCGATTCAAGGAGTGGGTGACGCTCGAGGACGCCGCCCAATATCTGGGATTGGTGCTCACGGAAGAAGTCACACCGGCGGACGTGCTGCGGTTGGCCTTGGATGGGCACCTGACGCTATCCGTGCGGCTTGTGAACCCCGCATTGGGGTTCTGGGCGGCGCTCTACTCCTACGAGAACGCGCCTGCCAAGCACTGCGACAGCGAGCATCGCCGAATCGTCGACGCCGAAGGCCATGGCGTTCTCTGGCGTGAGCCTACCGTCTGGCTTGCCATGCCTGGCTCGACATTCAAAACAAGGGGGCACATTGAGCGCTGGGTGAAGTGGCCCCGATTCAAGACGATTTCCGGCATTTGGGATGTTCCCCCGTTCGGGCTCGCATGGATCGACGCGCAGAACGCCTACCAGGCCCTCAACGGCGCCTCTCGCGTCGAGAAGGAGAACTCATCATGGGCGAACGCCCCGAAGAAGTTTGCTTGGGGGCCTATCCTCTACGACCCCAGTACGGATTTCTACGTCACGCTGTTCCCGGCGAAGGACGACAAAGGGAATTGGCTCTCCCCGCTGGGGATGGGGTGCCCCCCTAACAGGCCCGCGACAGCCCTCCCAGAGGACTCCCAATGGGGGATTCGCGCCTCTGCCCTCCAGGAGTTCGAGAAGCAGATTGACCGGGAGCAGACCACCGACCTCCCCGGCGCAAAAGAGGAGTACGTCTCTAAGCATCTGGCGCTAGTCAACAAGGCCGCCCGGCAGTTCTGGAGCACTGCAGAGCCACAAGACCCCAACACGCACCCGACCAACGGCGAAGTCATCGAGTGGCTCCGAGGCAACGGAATGACGCAAAACCAAGCTGAAGCGGCAGCCCGGATCATCCGCCCTGAATGGGGGCACAAGGGGCGCCGCCCAGAGGAGTGACAGCAAAAGGGTGGCACCCCCAAAAGCCCCGCCATACGGGCGCTGAAAGAAGGGTTCCACCCTTCTGGTGCAAGGGTTGCCTCTGTTTTTAGAGGAGGAGGTAGAGCAGAGTAGCCAACGTGTTCCAGCGGGAACCGAGTAGAACCCCTAGGCGGACGGGCCAAGGTTGGCAGCCATACCCCGCCCGCCAGGGGAGCACCGAGCCGAGGGCCGACAGAACCAACGGACGGCCCGACAGGATCAGCCGACGGCCCAACAGGAGAGCCGACGGCTCAGAAGGCGAATGGCCCAGAAGACCAACGGCCCGGCGGTAGGAATGATAGCCCCCGCCCGGCCGTTGGCACCACCGATAGGAGGTAAGCCGATGGCCCAGGACCATCCCCACACGAAACGCGTACTCCGCCGCCCCGAGGTCGAGGCCCGCACCGGCCTGGCGCGGTCGACGCTCTACCAGCGCATCAAGGATGGCCGCTTCCCCGCGCCCATCCGCATCGGCGCCCGCGCCGTCGCCTGGCGCGAGGAGGACGTAGAGCAGTGGCTGAGCAGCCTGCCGGAAGCCGGCTAGAGGAGGGGGTGAAGCATGAGCGCAGAAAGAAAAGGCCGCCCGGAAGGCGGCCCAAGGGAAGATATGCCCGGAAACCATACCACCGGGCACCCGCAGTCGCCACCCGGGGCCGCCGAGATCGCCGAGGCCCTGGGCGGCAAGTCGAACGGCCGCGGCTGGATGGCCTGCTGCCCGGCGCATGACGACCGCAACCCGTCGCTGTCGATCAGCCAGGGCGACAACGGGCCGCTCGTCCACTGCCACGCCGGATGCGATCAGCAGGCCGTCATCGACGCGCTACGGGCGCGGGGACTCTGGCCGGACCCTGGCGAATCTGGCGAATTTGGCGAATCAGCACGCTTCAAGCCGGCGCCGCCCCCTGGCGAATCTGGCGAATCCGGCGAATCGAATACCTCGCGGCCACCGGCCCCGCCCGTCGGCACCGATGAGGAGCTCCCGGCCGAGTATCCGGGCCGTGGGAGGCCGAGCGCTCGCTGGCTGTACCGCGACGCTGAGGGGCGCCCCGTCGCAGCCGCCTACCGCTTCGACGGCCCCGGGGGCAAGGAGGTATTGCCCCTGCACTGGGACGGCTCGGCCTGGAGGCCGGGGGCACCGCCCAAGCCGCGACCGCTCTACGGCCTGGATCAGCTCGCAGCCGCCCCGCAGGCCCCTGTCGTCGTCGCCGAAGGCGAGAAAGCCGCCGACGCCGCGGGCCGCCTGATTCCCGGGGCTGTCCCCGTCGCCTCGATGGGCGGCTCAGGAGCGGCCCAGCACGCCGACTGGCGCCCGCTGCAAGGGCGCCGGGTGTTGGTCTGGCCCGACGCCGATGCTGACTACCAGCGCAAGGGCGGCAAATTCGCCCGCGAGGCCGCCCGGCAGGCCGTAGCGGCCGGCGCCGAATCGGTGAAGGTGCTCGACCCATTCGCCGCTTTCGACAGTCCCGAGCAGCGGCTAGACGGCTGGGACGCCGCCGACGCCGAGGGCGAGGGCTGGACGCCAGACGCGGTGGCGAAGGCGATCAGCGAGCACGCCCGGCCCTATGACGACTGGCCCGAGGTGATCCCGCTCCGCCGGCCGCCGGCCTCTGCCCAGCCCTACCCCGTCGAGGACTTGGGCGCGGTGCTGGGCAAGGCGGCGCGCGCGGTCGAGGAGATCGTCCAGGCCCCCGACGCGCTTTGCGGCTCATCCTTCCTGGGGGCCGCGGCCCTCGCCGCCCAGGCCCTGCGGGATATAGAGCTGCCGCACGGGGAGCGCAAGCCGCTGTCGCTCTACTTGATGACGGTCGCCGAGTCCGGGGAGCGCAAGTCGAGCATCGACCAACACGCCCTCGCCCCGATCCGCAAGCACGAGAAGGACTGCCGCGCCGACTACGAGGCGCAGCTGCAGACCTACGAGATGGACAAGGAGGCGTTCGAGAAGGCGAAGAGCCAGGCGCTCAAGCAGGCGAAGGGAGACCGCGACAGCATCCGCGCTGCCCTGGAGGGGGCCGGCTGCGCCCGGCCACCGCAACCGCCGATCCACCCGCGGCGGCTCCTCGAGGATATGACAGTCGAGGGCATCTATCGCCACTACGAGCAGGGCCAGCCGAGCGCGGGGCTGTTCAGCGATGAGGGCGGCCTGTTCGTCGGCGGGCATGGGATGCTCCCCGACCATATCCTGAAGACCATCACGCGGCTATCGAAGCTCTGGGACGGCGCTCCCTATGATCGCGCCCGGGGCGGCGAGGGCGTCGCCACGCTCTACGGCCGGCGTATGAGCTTGTCGCTGCTCATGCAGTCGCGGGTAGCCGCCCGGCTGCTGGGCGAGGACATCGCCGAGAATCAGGGCTTCCTGCCCCGGTGCTTGATCGCCTGGCCCGCCTCGCGTCAGGGCGGCCGGCAGTACCGCACCGACGACCCGGGCGAATCCTCGGCGATGAGCCGGTACTTCGCACGGCTCAAGGAGCTGCTGGAGACCGAGCCGCGCACCGAGGACGGCCGCCCCCAGGAGCTGGACCCGCCCCCGCTCCGCTTCTCCGCCGAGGCCGCCAAGCTCTACGCCGAGTTTCACGACAGCCTCGAGCCCTTGCTGGGCAGCGGCGGCGATCTGGTGCCAGTACGGGCCAGCGCGTCGAAGACGCCCGAGCAGGCCGCCCGGATCGCGGGTGTGCTGGCAGTAGTCGAGCAAGGCCCCGAGGTCGAAGAGATCGACGCTACCACCTACCGGCGGGCTATGCGCATCGCCTCCTACTACCTGAATGAGCGGCTGCGGTTGGTCGAGGCCGAGACGGTGCCCGAGTCGATCCGCCGTGCCGAGGCACTGCTGGCGTGGCTGAAGGATCGCGGGGAGCGCTACGTCTACTCCTCGCTGCTGGTGCAGTACGGCCCGCGGGAGGCCGGGCGAACGGCTGCCGAGGTTCAGGAGACGATGAGCACCCTGGCCCAGCACGGCTACGCCCGCCCGGTTGAGGGCGGCGCCGAGATCGACGGCAAGCACCGTCGCCACGTCTGGGAGGTACGCCATGACCTGGATGGATAAGCTCGGCGGCCTACTGCAGGACTCAGAGGGAGCCCTGGCTAATCCGGCTAATCTGGCTAATCAGTCACAGGCCGAGGAGCAGTGCGAGGCTAGCGCCCTGGCTAATCCGGCTAATCTGGCTAATCAAGACAGCCAGGGCACCCCCGCTACCACCCCGATTAGCCAGGTTAGCCAGATTAGCCAGGCCGAGGAGGCGCGACAGGGGGCCACCCCCGCCTCCTCGATTAGCCAGGTTAGCCAGATTAGCCACCCTTCGAGCGCAGAAGAGGTACAGGGAGGAGGCGTTGACGCCCTCGCCTCGATTAGCCGGATTAGCCAGATTAGCCAGCCTGCCGTAGACGTAGACGCGGTGCTCGAGGAGGCCGTCCAGGGCACCGAGGTATCCGCCGCCTTGCTCAAGGCGTTCCTCACCGCCGAGGACCTGGAGGCCATCCGCCGCGGCGGCGAGACGGCTTCGACCCTGCACGGCGTGGCGTGGCTGTTGCCGAATACCCCGGGGTGCTGGCAGCAGGCGCAGGAGCGGCTCGCCGAGCAACAGGAGCCCGAAGCCACCGAGGAGCAAGAGCAGGCCCGCCAGCTGGCGGGTACGACCGCCGACGACCTGGCCCGTGCCTGCCGGGCGTTCTACCGCCATATCGAGGGCAGCAGCTGCTGTAACCCGCCCTACGGCCGCTATTGCCCCGAGGGGCAGCGGCTCAAGACCGCGTATGAGCGGGCAGACCAGGCCTGCGAGGCCCCGCTCGCCGAGCGGCTAGAGGCGCGGATGCAACAGCAGAAGGGGGAGCGATGACCGAGGAGAGCAAGAAGAAGCAGAAGGCCCGCCAAGTCCGGGAGGCCCGGGAGTGGCTGCAGCAGCGCTTCCCGGCCGTCTTTGGCGGCAAGGGCGGCGTGCCGCTCGCCATCGGGGCGCACGCCACGGCCCATGAGGCCGCCAGGGCCGAGGACGGCCCGCCGGCATGGGCCATCCGGGCGGCGCTGCAGAGCTGGACGAGCCACCCGAAGTACCTCCAGGGCCTGGCGCAGCAGCGCACCCGCCGGCACCTGGACGGCACCGAGGCGCAGGCCGTCACCGACGAGCAGGCCGAGCGGGCCCGCGAGCGGCTGGCAGAGGTCAAGCGCAAGCGCCAGCAGGCCCGCGAGCAGGAGCAGCGGCGCCAGGCGAAGGAGAAGGCGAAGAAGCCCCAGGCCGAGCAACCCAAGGGCAAGGCGAAGGAGAAGGCGAAGAAGCCCCAGGCCGAGCAACCCAAGGGCAAGGGGAAGCAGAAGGAGAAGAAGCCGGCCGAGCCGGAGAAGGAGCCCGCCAAGGGCAAAGAGCAGGCCCGGCGCCCGACCATCACCTTGAAGCGGCGCCGGGGCACTGAGACGAAGGAGGAACCGTAGCATGACTGCACAGCTAGCAGCATGGGGGCGGCTCGGCAGCGACCCGCGCCCCGTGGAGACCAAGAGCGGGAGGCCGATGACCGTGGGGAGCTTGGCGGTTGAGGTATCCGACGACGGGGATCCCGAGTGGCTGGGCGTTGTCGCCTTCGCCGAGACGGCCGAGACCCTGGCGCGGCACACCAAGGGCGACTGCGTGAGCGTCTCAGGCCGGCTGCAACGGCGGACCTACACCACCCGCAACGGCGAGGAGCGCCAGCAGCTGCAAGTCGTCGCCGACACCCTGGTGAGCGCTCGCAGCGTGAGCCCCGCCGGCAAGCGGCAACAGGAGCAGCCATCGCTCGAGCAGGCCCGGCAGCTGTACGGCAGCTGAGCAGCGGCGGCCAGGGTGGCCCCAGGGGAGTGGGGCCCCTGGCGGCGCAGAAAGATCGGGCACTAGGAACGTGCGGCGCTGGACTAATGGATCACCCCCTAAACCGGGTTAACGGTTAACGGGTAACGCCTACCAGGTAACGGGTCCCCCTGAGGCACAGATTCACGGGTCCGCAGAAGCGCCAGCCGCGAGCGTATCCGGGCCGCGCTCAGCGGTTACACCCCAGGGCCTCATGATCCCGTGGAACACGTGCAACACGCGGCCTGAGGCCGAGCGCCGGGGTGTAACCGAGGCGGTTACAGTGCAACCTACACGGTTGCACCCCGGCCGGAATCTCGAGACGCCCCTGCCCCCGTGGCGATAATCAAAGAGGCCCGCGCACAAGGGTTGAGGAGCGCGGCGCCGAGTTTTCCGACGCCTTCACGCGCGCGAGGAGGTCAGCACCATGGCATGGCACCAAGGACTGACGGAGCGGCAGAGGCGGTTCTGCGAAGCCTACGCCGCCACCGGCAACGCCACCGAGGCGGCCCGACAGGCCGGCTACCGCAAGCCCGACCCCCAGGGCGCCGAGAACCTAGGAAAACCTAGGATCGTCGAGGCCCTGGAGACGCTGCGCCAGGAGACGACGGCCGCGGCGGCGGCTGACCGCGAGGAGCGCCAGGCGTTCTGGACTTCGGTGATGCGCGGTGAGCCGGATGCGGACGGGACCCGGCCGACGATACGCGACCGGCTCCGGGCCTCTGAGCTGCTGGGCAAGGCGCAGGGCGACTTCCTCGAGCGCCGGGAGGTCACCGGGGCCGACGGTGGCCCCATCAAGGAAAAGCAGGGCATCAGCGTGTTGCTCAAGGAGGGAGAGAAGTACCTGCACCATTGACTCGTTTAGGAGCATGTCCGATCTTAGATGGAAACCTTACCAGCGGAAGGAAAATAAATATGCCACGGATCTCTATCGGGCTAGCCTTAGCTCTTTCTTTCACGCTTCCAGCACTAGCCTACGCCCAATCCTACCGAGTAGAGCCCGACCCCTTTGGGGATGGAGCCACCATCCGGCAACAGGGGCTCGGAGGGGAGAGCTACCGAGTAGAGCCCGACCCCTTTGGGGATGGAGCCACCATCCGGCAACAGGGGCTCGGAGGGGGAAGCTACTAAGAAGAACCCGACCCTTTGGGAATGTAAGCCCCCTGAGTACCACCTGAGTAAGGACGCCCATCGCACCATCAGAAGCCGATCTGTGGAGGGGGAAACGGTACGAGTCGGTGCGCACCCTCACGCGCGCGCAACAGCGTTAACAGCGTTAACACCCCCAACGCGCGCGCGTACGCCCCTCGTACAAACCTCGCACAGACACAGCGACGCAGCCCCAGGGAGCGTGAGCGGCTGCGATCCGGCCGAGGGACGACAGCTATCCGCAGTCCGCAGCGAGGTCCGCAGCCCTGAGGCGCGTGCAACAGCACCAGTCAGACACCTCCCCCAACGCGCGGGGAGCAGGCCCCCACCGCCGAGCGCGGCTGGAGGCTACCGCCAGGCCGAGTACAGCCGGCATATCGCGCTGCGCAAGGAGGTCTACGAAAGGCTGCACCCGGAGACGGTGCACGGCACCAACCAGCATGACAGGAGTCGCCAAGTTGGCGACTCCTCCCCCCGACCGCTTCACCGCCGACACCGCCGCCAAGACCGGCAAGTCAGAACGCAGCGTCCAGAGGGCAGCGCAACGCGGCGAGAACATCCCCAGCGACATGAGCAGGGCCCCTCGCGCGCGTTAAGGCGTGCGAAAACCCCGCCACTGGGAGGCCGATGGCGGGGCTGATCTACCTACCGGATGAGGTCAGATGAGGTCAGTTGCCCGGCTGAGCCAGGCCTCGGGGTGCAGGGCCTGGATAGGCTCGCGGATGGTCTCGGCCGCCTCCCTGGTATCGAACTTCTCGGAGACCGGCACCATAGCGACCCTCACGCCCTGGATCACCTGATCCTCGGCCCAGTAGTAGTAAGTCCGCTCACCCTCGGTTGCCTCGAGCGTCATGCCGTCGCCCTCCTATCGTTGGTGCGCTGCAGGCGCTCGGCCTCTTTCAGCGCGTCGTCGCGGTCCTCGTAGCGGCACACCACTACCGTCCGGTGGTGCTCGGGGTAGCCGTAGACGTTGGTGCTGCTATGGGTGCGCAGCACGCTCCAGCGGC
>CAJXLI010000018.1 GCA_913055575.1 uncultured Ectothiorhodospiraceae bacterium | reverse complement strand
GCACGGGGAAGTAGCCGCCCTTCACGCCGGGGCGGTGGCCGATGTTGCCGTCCTTGTAGACCCGCTCGGAGTTCCAGGTCGCCTCCTCGGAGTCGATCTGGTAGAAGGAGCCGTTCATGTTCGACCCCCAGCGGACATCGTCGAAGACGAAGAACTCCGGCTCCGGGCCGAACAGGGCGCTGTCGCCGATCCCCGTCGAGCTCAGGTACGCCTCGGCGCGCCGGGCGGCCGAGCGCGGATCGCGGTCGTAGCCCTGCAGGGTGCTCGGCTCCAGGATGTCGCAGACCAGCTTCAGGGTCGGCTCGTCGGTGAAGGGATCGAGCACGGCCGTCTCCGGGTCCGGGAGCATGATCATGTCCGACTCCTGGATCCCCTTCCAGCCGTCGATGGAGGAGCCGTCGAACATCTTGCCGTGCTCGAAGAGATCCTCGTCGACCTGGGATACCGGCAGGGTGACGTGCATCTCCTTGCCGCGGGTGTCCGTGAAACGCAGGTCCACGAACTTCACGCCCGCGTCCTGGATGAGCTTGAGGGCGTCGTTGGCAGTTGCAGCCATGGGGTTCCACCTCCGCATCGGTTGATCGATTGTGCCCCGTGCTGTGGGGCTCAACCGCGGGGGAGCAATCCCCGTGCCAGCTGCAGAAGGTCCCGGCTCGCGGGCCTCCGGTTGGTGCAGCAGCGTCCAGTGCGGCGCAGCCTTTGCACTTTATAAGTGCAGACGGGAGGCTCCATGCACCAGTTCAGGGCGCCAGGCGGTCGAAGGGCCCAACCGGGCGGGGCTCATCGCAGCTCCTGCATGTCCTCGCGCATCGCCTCGAAGGCATCGCCGAGCACGCCCATCAGGCGCGCATCGTGCTCGGCGATGGCGCGGGGGCACTGGCGCTGGATCGCGACCCGGAGGGCGCTCTCCTGCATCCCTGCCTCCAGGTACCGCTCGTCCAGCGCCGTGATCGCCTCTTGCTG
Source organism: uncultured Ectothiorhodospiraceae bacterium (assembly GCA_913055575.1). GTDB lineage: Bacteria > Pseudomonadota > Gammaproteobacteria > Nitrococcales > Halorhodospiraceae > Halorhodospira. The sequence goes on along the minus strand of CAJXLI010000018.1, from coordinate 26,073 downwards.
CTCTGCGAGGCTCATCTGCTCAGCGTTGCGCATGTAGTCGCAGTAGTCCGCGGCGAGCCGGTCTACCTCACTGCCTGTACAGCCGCTGACGCCCACGAGCAATGCCCCGGCCCCGAGCAGCGGAGCGAGGCAGGATACACGCCCGATCGGCATAGGCCTCGACCTCGTGACGGGCATACGGCTCCACCACCCGCTTGCCATGCACGTCGCCCTCTCCGTCAGATGGCCCCGTAGCGGCCTGGCTGCAATCCCGGCCCGGGCGCGCCCGGCCCGGCCTAGACAGTAAGCTCATCGATGCCCCGGTTGGCCAGGGCGTCGGCGCGCTCGTTGGCGTCGTGGCCCGCGTGGCCGCGCACCCACTGCCACGTCACCTCATGCTCGTTGACCAGCTCATCGAGGCGGCGCCAGAGGTCCTGGTTCTGGACCGGCTTACGCGCCGCGGTCCGCCAACCGCGCCGCTTCCAGGCCGCCATCCACTCGGTGATCCCCCGCCGCAGGTACTCGGAGTCCGTGGTCAGGACCACGCGGGAAGGGCGATCCAGCGCCTCCAGGGCGCGGATGGCTGCCGTCAGCTCCATACGGTTGTTGGTGGTCTCCGGCTCGCCGCCGTAGAGCTCGCGCTCGTTGCCATCGTGGCGCAGCAGCACACCCCAGCCGCCCGGCCCGGGATTGCCGCGGCACGCCCCGTCGGTAAACACCTCGACCGCTGCGCTCGTCCGCTCGCTCAATCTGCGCCTCCGCTGTCTTGCCTGCAAACCTCGCTGCGCCCGGCCGGCTGAGCCCCCCGGATCGGGAACCGCTGGGCCATCGGCTCGAGGAGGCCGGGACCGTCCAGCGTCCCCGGCTCCCGACGGCACGCTATGGTCATCTGGATGCCGGCGGCGAGCCGGCCGAAGTAGCGTCCGATATCCTCCCACGGATCCAGCCGCTCCTGGAGATGCTGATCCTGGAACGGGGGCCGGAAGCACAGGAAGTGAACGGCCAGCGCCTGGAACCCCGCCCGTTGCAGACGGAAGCCGGTCACGGAGGCCGTCCACTGCCGGCCGCACCACGGTGCGGCAGCGCCCCGCCAGCGGCCCCAGAGCCGGGATGCCCCCCATAGCCCCAAGGGGTTGAAGCTGAGCACGACCAGCCGCCCCTCAGGCCGCAGGGTCTGATACGCCTGCTCGAGGATGGCGACCGGGTCGGGGCTGAACTCCAGCACGTGGCTGAGGAGCAGCGCCTCCAGGCTCTGGCCGCGGAAAGGCAGCTGCTGGGGATCGAGCACGAGATCCTTGCCCTCATCGGCGCGCCACAGGCGTGCGGTGGGGGATAGCGGCAGGCGCTCGGGGCCTGGCCCTACGTGGACCACATCCCCTACACCCACATGGGCGAGTGCCTGCCCGATAGCCGCACCCTCGGCGGCAGCCACCCGCTGCCCCAAGGCAGTCCCGTACCAACCCCGCAGCTGCCGCATGGCTATCCCCTGGCTCATGGCCTCCAACCTTACCCGAGCTCCGGGCGGATCGCATCCGCCACGGTGCGGCAGTCCTATCCAGCGCAGGGTTTGCTCCACCCCCTGGACACGGTACGATGCAGTCGATATGAGTCCTATTGAGCCACTCGCAGCACTCGCCGACAACTACATCTGGCTCGGCCGCGCGGACGACGGAGACCGGGTCTTCGCGGTAGACCCGGGTGAGGCGGAGCCCGTCCAGGCGTGGCTAGAGGCGCACCAGGCCCGTCTGGCGGCGATCCTGCTGACCCACCACCACGGCGACCACACCGGCGGCGCCGCGGAGCTGGCGCGGCGCCACCAAGCCCCCGTCTACGGCCCCGCCAGCGAGACGATCGCCGCCGTCGACCACCCGCTCCACGGCGGCGATACGGTGGACCTGGCCGGCCTCGGCGAGTTCCAGATCCTCAACTGCCCCGGCCATACGGCCGGGCATGTGGCCTACCTCTGGGACGGCTACCTCTTCTGCGGCGATGCCCTGTTCGCCGGCGGCTGCGGCCGGCTCTTCGAGGGCACCGCGGCCCAGATGCACACCGCCTTGCAGCGTCTCGCGGCCCTGCCAGGGACGACCCAGATCTGCTGCGGCCACGAGTACACCCTCAAGAACCTCGAGTTCGCCCAGCGGGTAGAGCCAGATAACCAGCACACCGCGGAGCGCCTGGAGCACGCTCGGGCAGCGCGTCGTCAGGGCCGTGCCACAGTTCCGGCACCTCTGGACGAAGAGCTCGCCACCAACCCCTTCCTGCGCGTCACGGTCCCCTCGGTACGTGCCGCCGCAGAGCGGCGCGCAGGAGCCGAGCTGGACCGGCCCGAGGACGTCTTCGCAACGCTGCGGCGCTGGAAGGATAGCGGCGGCTGATCCTGACGAACCACGAGGCACGGTACTTGCCGGACCGGATGGGGAGAGGACCCACGATGGGAGGGTGCATCGTGAACACCCTACGGGCCGCTGCCGGGGCGCTGACAGCACTCCTCCTGAGCGCCTGCACCGGCCTTGGCACCCATGAGGCGCGCTCGCCGTCTATGCAGGGCGGGGAGCGCGAGGCCCAGGACGTACCGGCCTGGGTCGAGGCGCTGGATAACACCACCCTCCAAGCCGCCCTCGGGCCCAGCCTCGGACCCACCCTCGCGCTCGGCCCGGGTTGGGCTTACGCACCCGAGTCCCACCAGACCACGGCATCGGGCTCGCCCCTCCTCTGGGATCGGCTCCGAGCCTCGTTCGAGCTACCGCGCTACGACAACGAGCGCGTCCAGCGACAGCGCCAACGCCTCGCCGGACGCGGCGCCTATTTCGAGCGTGTCAGCCGGCGCGCTGAGCCGTATCTCTACTACATCCTGGAGCAGCTGGAGGCGAGGGATCTGCCCGCTGAGCTGATCGCCCTGGCCATCGTCGAGAGCGGCTTCCAGCCCTTCGCCTACTCCCACGGCCAGGCCGCCGGACTCTGGCAGTTCATCCCCAGCACGGCCCAGGCGTTCGGCCTGAAGATCAACTACTGGTACGACGGCCGCAGGGATCTCGTCGCCGCCACCGAGGCGGCCCTGGACTATTTCGAGCAGCTCCACGCTACCTTCGACGGGGACTGGCTACTGGCCATGGCGGCCTACAACGCCGGCGAGGGCAACGTCCGCGCTGCCCTCCGGCGCGCCGAGGCCGCGGGGGAGGCGGCGACCTTCTGGGCGCTGGAGCTTCCCGCCGAGACGAAGCGCTACGTGCCACGGATCCTAGCCATCCGGGACATCCTGCAGGATCCCGCGCAGTACCAGATCAGCCTGCCCGATATCCCCGACGAGCCCCGTATCCGGGTCGTCGAGACCGATCACCAGATCGACCTGGCCCTGGCCGCCGAGCTCGCCGGCATCTCCATCGATCGGCTCTACCGGCTCAACCCGGGCTTCAACCGCTGGGCAACCGCTCCCTCCGGCCCGCACCGGCTCGTGCTACCGCGGGAAGCGGCGGCACGCTTCGAGCGCAAGCTCGCCGCCAAGGATCCCGACTCGTTTGTGCAATGGCGGCGCCACGAGATCCAATCCGGGGAGACGCTCACGCACATAGCCAGCCAATACAACGTGACCGTCGAGCTACTACGCAAGCTCAACGACCTGCACGGCAACACCATCCGCGCCGGCGACTACCTCCACGTCCCGGTCTCTAGCCAACCATCAGGTCAGTATGCGCTAAGCGTCGCCAATCGCCTCGAGGCCCTCAAGGAGCGGGAGCGACAAGGGGAGCGGCGCAGGCACAGCGTTCAGCCGGGCCAGACCCTGTGGGATATCGCCCGTACCTACGGTGTCGGCGTCGAGGAGCTTGCCCGCTGGAACGGCATGGCACCGGCCGACACCCTGCACCCTGGCCAGGAGCTGGTCGTCTGGGTAGCGGGCGAGGCTGTGCAGGCGGCGGCCGGTCCGGGCAGGCGCACCCGGTCGATCACCTACACGGTCCGCCGGGGGGACTCCCTCGCCCGCATCGCCCGGCAGTTCAATGTCGATATCCACGATATCCGGCGCTGGAACGACATCGCCCGGGGCTCGTACCTCCACCCCGGGGATGAACTCCGCCTGAAGGTGGATATCACGCAGCAGAGCGCCGCCCTCTAGGTATCGGCCCCGGGTGCAGACCCGTGACGAGGATCAAGTACGATCCCGCAGATGCTGGATCCCTTCGTTGATCCGGAAAAAGATGACGGTCAGCTCGCAGTATACCCGGGCGGCGATCACCCCGAATACGATACCGCCCGCCCCCTGCATGAAGCTCGAGGCTGTTACGGTGCCTCCGGCACCACCACTGAACATGACGCTGATGCCACCCACAACGATCATTACGAGTGCTATCCAGTAGACAACGGTGATGATCTGGGGCGTGACCAGGGTCTCGAGGAGCAACAACTTACGCATCTCTACCTCTCTGCTCTTAGCGAGGCCATAGCAGCCGGCGACGGCAAGCGCACGTCCCCCACAGGACTGCGGAAGGGCTGCGCTACACCTCCTCCTGCTGCTCGGGCAAGGTGATATTCAGCTCGAGTACCTCGTGCGAGTCGTCCCGCTCGACATCGACGCGCACCGCATCCGGGTCCACCGTCACGTACCGGCGGACCACCTCCAGCAGCTCTTGGCGCAGCATGGGCAGATAGTCTGGACCGCCTTGCTCGGCTCGCTCGTGGGAGACGATGATCTGCAGCCGCTCCTTGGCGACACTGGCGCTATCGCGTCGGTTCCGCCGGGCGCGGAAGAAATCGACGATGCCCATGGCCTTCACGATCCTCCGAACATCCGACCGAGCAGCCCCTTACGCTCCGTCTGCAGGAACCGGTGTGGCCGCTCGTCCCCGAGGTAGCGGGCCACAGCGTCGTCGTACGCCTGCCCAGCGTCCGTATTCTCCTCCAGGACCACCGGCACACCAGCATTGGAGGCGTTGAGCACGACATCCGACTCCGGGATAACCCCGAGGAGGCTAACGGCGAGGATCTCCTGGACATCCTCGACGCTGAGCATGTCGCCCCTCTTGACGCGCTGGGGATCGTAGCGGGTGAGCAGCAGGTACTCCTGGACCGGGGCATCTCCGCGCTCCGCCCGGCGCGTACGGCTGGCGAGCAGGCCGAGGACGCGATCCGAGTCGCGCACCGAGGAGACCTCCGGATTGGTGACGACGATCGCATCGTCGGCGTGGTAGGCGGCCAGGTGGGAGCCACGCTCAATCCCGGCGGGCGAGTCGCAGATAATATAGTCGAACTGGTCGCGCAGGTCGTTGATAACCTGCTCCACGCCCTCCTCGGTCAGGGCCTCCTTGTCGCGGGTCTGGGAGGCCGGGAGGATGGAGAGATTACCCAGGCGCTTATCCTTGATCAGGGCCTGATTGAGGCGAGCATCGCCGTTGATGACGTTGACGAAGTCGAAGACCACCCGGCGCTCGCAGCCCATGACGAGATCCAGGTTGCGCAGGCCGACATCGAAATCGACTACGGCAACCTTGAACCCCGCTCTGGCGAGCCCGGACGCCAGGGAGGCTGCCGTAGTCGTCTTGCCGACCCCCCCCTTCCCCGATGTAATGACGACAATCCTCGACACGTACGCCCCCCCCCTGCTAACGGTTAAGGTTTGCCGAAGGCCTCGATACGCAGCCCCGCTTCCTCGTCGAGATGCACGCGCGCTGGCCGGCCGAGCACGTCGGCACTGAAACGCTCATTGACCTGGTACTCGCCGGCAACCGAGACGAGCTCCGCCTCTAGCCCAAGGCAGAAGATACCCGCCTCGGCGTTACCCTGCACTCCGGCCAGGGCGCGTCCACGCAGCGCCCCGTAGATGTGGATGTCGCCGTCGGCGAGGATCTCGGCGCCCAGACCCACGGCCCCGAGGACAACGAGGCTACCGCCCCGGGCGTAGACCTGCTGACCGGAGCGCACCGGGGCCTCGAGCACGCGCGTTGCCGGCAAGGAGGCATGCTGCGCCGCAGTACCGGGCTTGCGCTGCGATTCCGTTGTCTGCTGCGCGGCTTCCCGCTCCTCCTCGGCAGGCAGCACCCCCAGGCCCGCCGCCCGGGCTCGCTCCGGCGCGACACTACCGCCACGCACGGCTACAGGCACCAGGCCCAGGGCCCGCATCTCCTCGCTCAGACGGTGCAGATCCAGCCCGTCCCCGTCAACCCCTTCCAGGTCGAGCGCCATGGGCGCCCCGCGCAGTAAGCGCGGGGCCTCCTGCAGCTTCTCGCCGAGCTGATGGATCAGTAGATCCATGTCGGGAGTCAGGACCCGGACCACTGTCAGGGTCGCCATGCGACCCTTGAGCTCGAAGGCCGCGGGGCTCGCCGGGGGTGTCCCTGCCATCGCTATGCTCGCTCCCCCTAGCCGGCCAGGAGGCCGTTGACTCGCTTGACGTAGGCCGCCGGATCCTCAAGCTGGCCACCCTCGGCCAGCAGGGCCTGCTCATACAGGGTCAGGGCCCAGTCCTCGAAGCGTTGCTGCGGCTCAGCCTGAAGGTGCTGGATGATCGCGTGGTCCGGATTGATCTCCAGCGTTGGCTTACCGGTAGGCAACTGGTGGCCCGCTGCCTGGAGCAGGCGCTGCATACCCATGCCGAAATCGTACTCGCCCACCACCAGGCAGGTCGGGGAATCGGTCAGGCGGTGGCTGACGCGCACCTCGTTGACCCGATCACCCAGCGCCTCCTTGAGGCGGTTGCAGAGCTCCTCGTAGGTCTTCTCCTTCTGCTCGCGCTCTTCCTTCTCGCCCTCTTCCTCCTCACCGAGGGCCTCCAGGTCGAGCTCGCCCTTGGCCACGGAGACCAGCGATTTGCCGTCATACTCCTGCAGGTGGGCGACCAGCCATTCATCCACCGGATCCGGCAGGAGCAGGACCTCCACGCCGTAGCGGCGGAAGACCTCGAGGTGCGGGCTGTTGCGCGCCGCGTTGAAGCTCTCGGCGGTGACGTAGTAGATCTTGTCTTGCCCCTCCTTCATGCGCCCGACGTAGTCGTCGAGGCTGACATCCGGGGTCTCCTTCTCCTCGTAGGTGGAGGAGAAGCGCAGCAGCTTGGCGATACGCTCGCTGTTGCTCGGATCCTCCGCGACACCTTCCTTGAACACGCGGCCGAAGGCCTGCCAGAACTCGGCGTAGGTCTCCGGCTCGTTATCGGCCATGCGCTCGAGGCGGTCGAGGATGCGCTTGACCGAGGCCGAGCGGATGGAGGCGATCATCGGGTTGTGCTGGAGCATCTCCCGGGAGATGTTCAGCGGCAGGTCATCGGAGTCGATGACGCCCCGGACAAAGCGCAGGTAGCGCGGTAGCAGGTGCTCGGTATCCTCGGTGATGAAGACGCGCCGGACGTAGAGCTTGATCCCGTGGGCCGGCTTCTGCTCGTAGAGGTCGAACGGCGGCCGCTTGGGGATATAGAGCAGGGATACGTAGGCCTGCCGCCCCTCGACGTGGTTGTGCACCCAGGTCAGCGGGTCATCGAAGTCGTGGGCAACGTGCTTATAGAGCTCCTTGTAGTCCGCCTCGGAGATCTCGCTCTTGGGCCGCATCCACAGCGCCGAGGCGCGGTTGACGACCTCCCAGGCATCCGCCTCCTGCTCGCCCTCGTCCCCGGCCTGGGCCTGAGGCATCTCGATGGGCACCGAGATGTGGTCCGAGTACTTGCGGATGATGTTGCGCAGGCGCGTGTCGTCGCAGAACTCCTGCTGCGACTCGGGCAAATGCAGGACGACCGTCGTGCCTCGCTCCGGCCGCTCGATGGTGTCCACGGTGTAGGCCCCCTGCCCGTCGGAGCGCCAGAGCACCCCTGCACTCGCCGGCGCGCCCGCCTTGCGGGTATAGACCTCGACGCGATCCGCAACCACGAATGCGGAATAGAAGCCGACGCCGAACTGGCCGATCAGCTGCGCGTCCTTGCTCTGGTCGCCGGTGAGCTGCTCGAGGAAGCGGCGGGTCCCGGAGTGGGCGATGGTCCCCAGGTTCTCGATCACGTCATCGCGGCTCATGCCGATGCCGTTGTCCACAACGGTCACCGTGCGCGCCTCGGGGTCATGGGTGACACGGATCTTGAGCTCCGGGTCCTCCTCGAAGAGGGATTCATCCTGAAGGGCCTCGAAGCGCAGCTTGTCGATGGCGTCCGAGGCGTTGGAGATCAGCTCGCGGAGGAAGACCTCACGGTTGGAGTAGACCGAGTGGATCATGAGGTTCAGCAGCTGCTGGACCTCTGCCTGGAACTCTAGGGTCTCGCTCTGGGTGCCTGCTGCGCTCATGGATGGGAACCCCTCCTCCTCGTTGATTGTGCCTCTCGCCGGCAGGGCGCGCCGACGCTGTACCGTTCTCCGAACTGGGAGCGGGGACCGGTTTTTTCAAGGGGCGCGAAGGTGGCTATCGGCGTGGCGGCGCTCTTGCTCAAGCAGCCACGCCTTGAACCGGGCTCGGAGGCCGGTCCTCTGGCCGGCGTATCCGCCGGGGCCGTCGGCGGCGACCACGCGGTGGCAGGGAACGAGCAGCGGGAGCGGGTTGGCCCGGCAGGCGGCGCCTACAGCCCGGGCCGAGCTGCCGAGCTGCCGCGCGAGCGCTCCATAGGTGCGTGTCTCACCGATGGGGATCGCGAGGAGCGCCTCGCGCAGCCGCGCCTGGAAGGGCGTCGGGGCCGGGGCACGGGGTAGCGCCGCGGGGGCGGACGGGTCCATCGGCCAGCGCTCCAGGGCAGTCCCCGCCCGCTGCCCGGCCTCACCGGATGGCCGGAGCGCTGGCGGCCGCTCCTCGGCCACGGCCACCCGCGCGATCCGGCCGTGCTGGTCCAGGATGGCCGCCAGGTAGAGGCCGCCTAGCCGGGCGACCCCGTCCGCTACCTCCGGCATACCGAGGGCGCCGGGTCAGAACAGATCCGTCGACTCGCCATCCTCGTTCTTGCTGCGCGGGCGCAGCGCTACATCCCGGCTGGGGATGTGATCGCCAGTCACCATCTCCTTGTAGCTGGCGCCCGGGCCCACCATGGGGTAGACGCCGGCATCCGGGTCGATCATCACCTCCAGGAAGGCCGGCCCCGGGTGCTCCAGGAACGCCTGCAGGGCTTCCTCGACTTCCTCCTTGCGCGTCACGCGGCGGGCGAAATCGAACCCGTCCGCCTCGGCGGCCTTAATGAAATCCTTGCGGTGCAAGGACTTATCCGAGCCGGAGAAGCGGTCACCGAAGTAGAGCTTTTGCCACTGCCGGACCATGCCATCGCCGACGTTGTTCAGCGACAGGATCTTCACCGGCAGGCCGTAGGTGGTCGCTGTCTCCAGCTCGCCGAGATTCATGCGCAGGGAGCCGTCGCCGTCGACGTCGATGACCTGCTTCTCGGGCCGCCCGACGCAGGCGCCGACTGCCGCCGGCAGACCGAAGCCCATGGTGCCAAGCCCCCCGGAGGTCAGCCACTGCCGGGGCTCCAGGAAGTCGCAGTACTGCGCCGCCCACATCTGGTGCTGCCCCACGCCGGTGGCGATGATGGCCTCACCGCCGGTGAGCTCGCTGAGCTTCTCCATGATGTACTGGGGCTGGATCAGCGCGCTCTCGCGGTCGTAGTCCATGGGGTGGCGCTCGCGCAGGCCGCGCACATGCTCCAGCCACGGCTCGTAGCGTGACTCGAAGCCCATGGACTCGCCGTAGCGCAGCAGCTGCTGCAGGCTACGGGCGGCCTCGCCGGTATGGGCCCAATCCACGCCCTTGACCTTGCCGATCTCGGCGGCGTCGATGTCGATATGGGCGATCTGCTCGGCGAGCGGGGCGAACGCCTCCACCTTCCCGGCGACCCGATCGTCGAACCGGGCCCCGACGGCGATGAGGAAATCGCAGTCCTCCACCGCGTAGTTGGCGTAGGCGGTACCGTGCATGCCGAGCATGCCCAGGTAGAGGTCATCGGTGGTATCCATGCCGCCGAGCCCCATCAGGGTGCTCACGACCGGGATACGGAAGGCGTGCGCGAACTCACGCAGCGCTCGCGCGCCCTCCTCATGGGCCACGCCGCCACCGACGTAGAGCAGAGGCCTCCGGGACTGCCCGAGCATGTCGAAGAAGGAGCGGCACTTGCGGTCCGACAGCTTGGCGGCGCGCAGCGACTCCATGCGCTGCCGATAGCCCCGGATCGCCAGCGTGCCCTCGCCGTGGAACTCGCCGATCCAGTTCTGCACGTTCTTGGGCACATCGACCACCACGGGTCCGGGGCGCCCGGAGCGGGCCACCTCGAAGGCCGTGCGGATGGTGGCCTCCAGCTCCTCCGGGTCGGTGACCAGGAAGACGTGCTTGGCGCAGCTGCCCATGATGTTGACGATGGGGGCCTCCTGGAAGGCATCGGTCCCCATGGCGTGGGTCGGCACCTGCCCGGTGATGGCCACCACGGGCACGGAGTCGGCCATGCAGTCACGGATGGGCGTGACCGTATTGGTCGCCCCCGGGCCGGAGGTCACCAGGAAGCAGCCGACCCTGCCCGTGGCCCGGGCGTAGCCGGCAGCCATGAAGCCGGCCCCCTGCTCGTTGGCGGGCACCACCAGCCGGATCGGGTCTACCCCGTCGCCCTGGCGATGGCGCTGGTTGTACTTGAAGATCGCGTCGTAGGTTGGCAGGATCGCACCGCCGCTGTAGCCGAAGAGCGTATCAACCCCCTCCTGCGCAAGGACCTCGACGATGATCTCACCGCCGCTCATGGTTTGGCCGGCCAGCGGGTGGTGAGCGGCCTCGGTCTCAGCCTGAGGGTTGGCGATCGCAGTCTCCATCTGTTTCATGGCTCAACGGCCTCTCGGTTGCTCCACTGCTATGCGGGCGACCGCCGCGGCGATCGTCTGCAAAATTCTACGGAAATATTGATATATTACCCCCCTCCCTGCCGCGCCGCAAGGCTGGCCAGGCTCAAGGGCTCGACTCGTCCGGCGGCGTATCCTCGTCCAGCCTCAGGGCAACGGAGTTGATGCAGTAGCGCAGATGCGTCGGCGGCGGCCCGTCCGGGAAGACATGCCCCAGGTGCGCGTCACAGGCGGCGCAGAGGACCTCCTGGCGCCGCATGCCCAGGGAGCGATCCTCGCGCACGGCGACCCGCTCGGGGGCGACCGGCGCCCAGAAGCTCGGCCACCCTGTGCCCGAGGCGAATTTCGCCTGCGAGCTGAATAGGGCCATCCCGCAGCAAATACAGCGGTAGACCCCGGGCCGCTCCCAGTCGTAGTACAGCCCGCTGAACGGCGTCTCCGTACTCCCCTGGCGCGTAACCGCAAACTGCTCAGGCGTCAGCAGCTCGCGCCACTCGGCCTCGGTCTTCTCGACCCGCTGGATCTCGCTCACGCCAACCCCCTCAGGACAGCCACGTTGCAGCTCGGCGGAGCCGCTGCTCGACCCCGCTCTTCCACCCTAGCCGGAAGCCGCCGAGCGGACCAGCGTCGGCACCAGCTCACCAGCGCTGCCGAGGAAGTGCCAGCTGGCCACGGGGGTCAACGGGGTCGGCTCGGCGTTGATCTCCACCACCGGGATCTCCCGCTCCAGGGCCTCCAGCGGCAATGACGCCGCGGGCTGGACCACGGCGGAGGTGCCCACGGATAGCATGAGATCCGCGCTGCGCACCGCTGCCACGGCCTGCTCCATGGCCCCCTCGGGCAGCTGCTCACCGAACCAGACCACATCCGGCCGCAGCACTGCCCCGGTCTCGGGGCAACGGGGGAGCTCGGCGTCGTCGACCTCCGCAGCCAATGGGCCGTCGAACACCCGGTCGCGATGGATATTGCCGTGCAGCTCGATGACGTGCTCACTGCCGGCGCGCTGGTGCAGCCCGTCGACGTTCTGCGTCACCACCTGCAGCCAGCTGAGGGCGCGACTCCACTCCACCAGCGCCCAGTGGCCGGCATTGGGCTCGACCTCCTGCGCCAGCTGGCGCCGGTGGGCGTACCACGCCCAGACACGGCGCGGATTGCGCTGGAACGCCTCCGGCGTAGCGACATCCTCCGGATCGTACTGGTCCCAGAGCCCGTCCTGGGCCTCGCGGAAGGTCGGCACCCCGCTCTCGGCAGATATGCCCGCCCCGGTAAGCACCACGACGCGGTTGGCCCGCTGCAAGACCTGCCTCAACCCCTCATCGATGACCATGGGCACCCTCCTGCTTGCTTGCCAATACGGCGCAAAAAGTCCATCCAGGCAAGCCAGTCTCGGCACCGGCCACTGGCTCAGGCAAGCCCCGCCACCCCCTCCAGGCTCCGTGCGGCCCCGGACCGCGCCGAGCGGCCTATCTCTGACGCGGCCGGCCGGATCCCCTACAATGGCGCTTTCGACCGCCAATGGTAGGTGCTATGAGCGAGATCATCCTGATCAATGTATCCGGGGAGGACCAGCCCGGCCTGACCTCCTCGCTGATGGGCATCCTGGCCGAGTACGACGTCGGCATCCTCGACATCGGCCAGGCGATGATCCACGACACCCTGTCGCTCGGGATCCTCATCGATGTCCCCGAGCAGAAAGACGTATCACCGGTGCTCAAGGACGTGCTGTTCCACCTGCACGATGCCGGCATGCAGGTCCGGTTCACGCCGGTGAGCCAGGAGCAGTACGAGAACTGGGTCCGCGGTGCGGGCAAGCCCCGCCACATTATCACCCTGCTCGGGCGCAGCATCACCGCCGCCCAGATCGCCCGGATCTCCAGCCTGATCACGGCCCAGGGGCTCAACATCGAGGACATCGTGCGCCTGTCCGGCCGCCGCCCGCTACACCTGGAAGGCCGGCGCTCCCGGGCGTGCGTGGAGCTGACCGTACGTGGCCAGCCCGTGGATACCGACGCCATGAAGCGCGAGTTCATGGAGATCTCCCAGGAGCTGGGCGTCGACATCAGCTTCCAGGAGGACGACATCTACCGGCGCAACCGCCGGATGGTGGCCTTCGACATGGACTCCACCCTGATCCAGCAGGAGGTCATCGACGAGATGGCCAAGGCGGCCGGTGTCGGTGACGAGTGTGCACGGGTCACCGAGCAGGCCATGCACGGCGAGATCGACTTCCGTGAGAGCCTGCGCCGGCGGGTCCAGCTCCTGGAGGGGCTGCCCGAGGAGACCCTCGAGGAGGTAGCCCAGAGGCTAACCCTCACTGAGGGTGCCGAGCGGCTGATACGCACCATCAGGGCCTTCGGCTACGTGACAGCGATCATCTCCGGCGGCTTCACCTACTTCGGCCGCCACCTGCAAAAGCGCCTCGGGATCGATTACGTCTACGCCAACGACCTGGAGATCGCCGACGGCCAGCTCACCGGCCGCGTCCAGGGCGAGATCGTCGACGGGCCGCGCAAGGCGGAGCTGCTGCGCCAGCTCACCGAGGACCAGGGGCTGGCCCTGGAGCAGGTCATCGCCATCGGCGACGGCGCCAACGACCTGCCCATGCTGCGGCTGGCCGGCCTCGGCATCGCGTTCCACGCCAAGCCCGTGGTCCAGGAGAGCGCCCGGCAGGCGATCACCACCCTGGGGCTCGACGGGACCCTGTACCTGATGGGCATCAAGGATACCGAGATCCCCACCTGACCGACAGCAGACAGCAGCGTCGACGCCTGCTTCATCAGCGCCGACAGGGCCCTCTCAGGCACCGCGGCAGTGGGCGCGGCCGTCCGTCACGGTCGCTTGACGCCTCAAAGGCAACCTCCTTAGTGTGCCAGCATGTCCGAGAGCATCCTCCCTGATCAGGCGCCTACGCGCCCGCGTCTGGCCGCGGTGGTCGAGATCCTGCATCCGATCACCTGGTTTGCCCCCATGTGGGCCTTCGCCTGCGGCGTCGTCTCCACCGGGATCATCCCCAGTGGTGGTCTCCACTGGCTCATGGTGATCGCCGGTGTATGCCTCGCAGGCCCCCTGCTCTGCGGTACCAGCCAAGCCATCAACGACTGGTTCGATCGCCACGTGGACGCCCTCAACGAGCCCAACCGGGCCATCCCTGCCGGCCGCATGCCTGGCCGCTGGGGCCTCTATGTCGGCCTCACCACCACTGCCCTGGCGCTGGCCATCGCCGCTGCGCTAGGCCCGGTCGTGCTGGCCGCCTCCCTCCTCGGCCTCGCCCTGGCCTGGACCTACAGCGCGCCGCCGCTACGGCTCAAGCGTAACGGCTGGATCAGCAACGCCGCTGTTGGCCTCTCCTACGAGGGGCTACCGTGGGTGACGGGGGCAGCCATCATGGCCGCCGGCCTCCCCGACTGGCGGATCCTGCTCGTGGCGCTGCTCTACAGCGTCGGCGCCCACGGCATCATGACCCTCAACGACTTCAAGGCCATCGAGGGCGATCGGGAGATGGGGCTGAAGACCGTGCCCGTCCACCTCGGGGCCCAGAACGCGGCCCGCCTCGCCTGCGCGGTCATGGCGCTGCCGCAAGCCATCGTCGTCGCCCTCCTGCTCTCCTGGGGGCAGCCCTGGCACGCGCTCATCGTCTCCACCCTGCTGCTGGTCCAGCTGGGGCTGATGGTCCGCCTGCTCGGTGATCCCAAGGGCCTCGCACCCTGGTACAACGCGACAGGGACCACGCTCTACGTGCTCGGCATGCTGGTCACCGCCTTCGCCATCGGCGGCATCCTCGGAGGCAGCGCATGAGTAGCGAGCGTAGCGAGTCCCTCGGCTGGCCAGGGATCCTGCGCCTCGGCCTCGTCCAGACCGCTATCGGGGCCGTGGTGGTGCTCTCCACCACCACCCTCAACCGCGTGATGATCGTCGAGATGGCCCTGCCGGCGATGCTGCCCGGGGCGCTGGTCGGCTCCCACTACGTCATCCAGCTCCTGCGCCCGCGCCTGGGGTACGGCTCGGATATCGGCGGGCGCCGCACGCCGTGGATCGTCGGCGGCATGGCCGTGCTCGCCATCGGCGGCGTCATCGCCGCCCTGGCTACGGCGTGGATGGCGACCAACACGGCGGCCGGGGTGGCCCTGGCCGTGGTCGGCTTCCTGCTCATCGGCGCCGGGGTCAGCGCCGCCGGCACGGCGCTGCTGACCCTCCTCGCCACCCGGGTGGCGCCGGACCGCCGCGGGCCGGCGGCGATGATCGTCTGGGTGATGATGATCGCCGGCTTCGCCGTCACCGCCGGCACCGCCGGCAACTTCCTGGATCCCTTCTCGGTGGAGCGGCTCGTCAAGGTCACCTCCACCGTCTGCGCCATCGCCTTCGCCCTCGCCCTGGTCGGGGTCTTCCGCATCGAGGGCCGCCAGGGCGCGCAGCAGTCGGCGGCGGACCCCAACACGCCGACCACGTCGTTCTTCCGGGCCCTCGGCGAGATCTGGCAGGAGCCCAAGGCGCGGCGCTTCACGGTCTTCGTCTTCTTCTCGATGCTCGCCTACAACGCCCAGGATCTCATCGTCGAGCCCTTCGCCGGCGTCGTCTTCGGCTACACGCCGGGGCAGTCGACGCAGCTCGGCGGCTTCCAGAACGGCGGCGTGCTCACCGGTATGCTGCTCACCGCCCTGGCCGGTAGCCGCCTTGCCCGCGGCCGGCTCGGCACCCTGCGCACCTGGACGATCGGCGGCTGCATCGCCTCCGCCCTCGCCCTCGCGGCGCTGGTCGTCGGCGCCACGATGAGCGACGTCTGGCCGCTGCGCCCCTCGGTCTTCACCCTCGGCATGGCCAACGGCGCCTTCGCGGTGGCCGCCATCGGCTCGATGATGCGCCTCGCCAGCGGCGAGGGTCAGGAGCGCCGCGAGGGGGTCCGGGTCGGCCTCTGGGGGGCCGCTCAGGCCATCGCCTTCGGCTCCGGGGCCTTCCTCGGCACCGTGGGCGTGGACGCCATGCGCTACCTCGCCGGCGACGAGGCGGCCGGCTACTCGCTGGTCTTCAGCGTCGCGGCGATCACCTTCCTGATCTCCGCCTGGCTCGCCGCCCGCGTCGAGCGTCCCAGCGAGGCCATGCTCGACCACCCGTACACCACGACGACCACGACTGCACAGAGTTCGCTGCCATGAGCGCCATCCCCGCCGCAGACTCGTTCGATGTCGCCGTCGTCGGCGGAGGCCCCGCCGGGGCGACCGCCGCGACCCACCTCGCCCAGCAGGGGCACTCGGTGCTGCTCCTCGACCGCCCCGGCAACATCAAGCCCTGCGGTGGCGCCATACCGCCGCGCGCGGTCCAGGACTTCGAGATCCCGGACGAGCTCCTCTGCACCAGCGTCAACGCCGCCCGGATGATCTCCCCCAGCGACCGTCGGGTGGACATGCCCATCCAGGACGGCTACGTCGGCATGGTCGACCGGGCGGTCTTCGACGAGTGGCTGCGCGAGCGTGCCGCCAGGGAGGGCGCCGAGTGGCGCCACGGGACCTTCGAGGAGCTCGTCGAGGCGGACGGCGGGGTTCAGCTGACCTACGCCGAGGGCCGTGGCGGCCGGGATGCCGTGCGGCACCGGGTATGGGCCCGTACCGTGATCGGCGCCGACGGCGCCAAATCGGCGGTGGGACGCCAGGCGGTACCGGGATCCACGGATATTCCCCACGTCGCCGCCTACCACGAGATCATCGAGGTCCCGGCGGAGACGGACGATCGCTTCCACCCCGAGCGCGCCGACGTCTACTACCGCGGCTCCATCTCACCGGACTTCTACGGCTGGATCTTCCCGCACGGCGAGACCGCCAGTATCGGCGCTGGCAGCGCCGTAAAAGGCTTCTCCCTGCGCAGCGCCGTCGATGAGCTACGCAGGGAGGCGGACCTCACCGAGGCGCGGACCCTCCGCCGCGAGGGCGCCCCCATCCCCATGGAGCCGCTCCAGCGCTGGGATAACGGCCGCAATGTGGTCCTCGCCGGGGACGCGGCGGGGACCGTAGCCCCTGCCTCGGGTGAGGGGATCTACTACGCGATGGTTGGCGGTCAGCGCGCCGCTGAGGCCGCTGAGAAGGCCCTGCACAGCGGCGATGGCGCCGCCCTTGCCGAGGCCGAGCGCGCCTTCACCCGGGAGCACGGCCAGGTCTTCCGGGTGCTAGGCGCCATGCAGCGGTTCTGGTACGCCAACGACAAGCGGCGGGAGCGCTTCGTGCGGATTTGCACCGACCCGGATGTCCAGTCCCTGACCTGGGACGCCTACATGAATAAGCGCCTAGTCCGGGCCCGTCCGCTAGCGCACATGCGGATCTTCTTCAAGAATATCGCCCACCTGACCGGGCTCGCCCCGGCCTGATCACCAAGGCTGCCGGCCAACGCCTCGGCACGCAGTCTGTCTCCTCTAAGCCCTCCTCGCGTGTGGCTACCGTCTGCTGGCAGGAGTGGGCTTGACCCACGACCCTTGCCCTCGGCTACCAGGGCACTGAGGAGGCGCAGGCCCTCGGGCTCCCCGAGCGGCGCCTGGTCGCCGCCGCATCGGTGCTGCTGCGCCCAGCGACCCGGCTGGGCCTGGAGTGGCGCAGCGACGACTACCCGGCGGCGGCGGACGGCGACACCGTCACGGCGCAGCTCGCCATCGCCTTCTAGCCGCCGTCCTCCAGCCGGGCGCGCCCGGCCCAGTCCCGGGCGAATTGCCAGGCGACCCGGCCGCTGCGCGAGCCCCGCGCCAGGGCGTAGGCCAGGGCCGCCTGGCGGAAGTCCTCGCCCTGCGGGGCGCTGGCCCCGAGGCGCTCGAGCCACTCCTGGCAGATCGCCAGGTAGCGCTCCTGGTCGAAGCTGTAGAACGACAGCCACAGCCCGAAGCGCTCGGACAACGAGATCCGCTCCTCGACGGCGTCTCCGGGGTGGATCTCGCCGCCCTCGCCGCCGCACTGGTTCTCCTGCTGCGACTCGGGCAGCAGGTGGCGGCGGTTGGAGGTGGCGTAGACGAGGACATTGTCGGCGGCGCTGGCCAGGGAGCCGTCGAGCACCGCCTTGAGGGCGCGGTAGTGGTGGTCGCTGGCGTCGAAGGAGAGGTCGTCGCAGAAGACGATGAACCGCTCCGGGCGCTGGCCGAGCAGGGCGAGGATATCCGGCAGGTCGTCGAGGTGGTCGGGCTCGACCTACACCGTGCGCAGGCCCTCGCCGGCGTAGGCGGTGTGCAGCGCCTTGACCAGCGACGACTTGCCGGTGCCGCGGGCGCCCCAGAGCAGGGCGTTGTTGGCCGGCAGCCCGGCCAGGTGCTGCCGCGTGTTGCGCTCGAGGGCGGCCTTCTGGTCGTCGATGCCGTGGAGCTCCTCGAGGCCGATGCGGTGGGGGCGCTCGATGGGCTCGAGCCAGCCGCCGCCACCGCGCCGGCGCCAGCGGAAGGCGGTCGCCGCCGACCAGTCGGGCTCGGCGGCAGCCGGCGGCAGCAGCGGCTCGAGGCGCTCGAGCAGCGCCTCGGCGCGGCTCAGGAACGCTTCCAGGCGGTCGTCCATGGGGGTTCCTCAATCATCGGTTAGCCGGGGCAGTCTCCCCGACCCCGGCTCCCACACCACCGTGCGTACGGGTCCGTACACGGCGGTCCATAAAAGAAATGCAAAACGACGGTAGTGCTCGGCAAAGCTTACTGGTACGCCTTCCAGGCATTGGGCCGGCACAGCGCTTGGTCCAGCAACTCCGTCATCTCGTCCTCCGGTGACCCCGATGGGCGCCATCGGCGCTTGGCACTCGCCCCTTCCGGGGCACCCGGAGATACCGTCGCCGTCCTCCCCGGCACCGCCTCGGCCCAGCACCTACTTATCGGTGCCCCCACGCCGGATGAGCCCAACGGCGCCGGGTCACGTCGCTGCGCGCCGTGACCCGGCGCGCGCACACATAAAAAACGGCGCCTGAAGGCGCCGTTTTTTAGCAGGCAGGGACAGGGCAGGCCTAGAGGCGGGACGCCACCTCCAGGCGCTGTTGCCCTCATCCTAGCCGTTGTCGCCGGACAGGCCCTCGGTCCCGAGGTCACCGAACTGCATATAGTCGAAGTTCGGATCCTCATCCCCGATCAGACCGGGGTAGTCCTCGACCATCTTGGTGCCGTTCAGCGGCAATTGCCGACCATAGTGGCAGGTCGCGCAATTGACCTTGGCAATGTCCCCGGTCGGGCCGAGGCGGGCCTCAGGCTGATTGCCCTCTAGCGGCAGCATGTAGTTGACGTTGATATCGCGCGTCATGCGGATACCGTGCCACGAGATCTCCCGCTGCACGGGGCTCTCGTCCCACTGCCCCAGCCGGCCAGTGTTGTGGCAGGTAGTGCAGTTGCCGCCGATGCTGTCCGACATGTGCATCATCAGGCTGTAGGAGGCCTCGGTGCCCTTCAGGGACTTGCTCCAGTCCGCCGTGGGGAGCACCGTGTCGCCCTCTACCGTCAGATCCTCGTGCCCGAGCAGGTAACGCTCGAACGCGTCACGCGGCAGCGAGGCATAGGCCGGCTTGTCGCTCGCCATGTTCTGCATCTGCACATTGCCGAGGCCGGCCGCTACCTGCGTCTTCGGGGACGACGGCTCCTCGAACCAGGTCTCCGACGGGACGTTCTCGCCACGGTGACAGGTGTAGCAGGTCACGCCATTGTCACTCATGTGGGTGTCCCAATTGGCGTTCACGTCCCGGGTCATCTGCAGCATCTTGCGCGAGACCTGGTACGTGTAGAGCTCCTCACTGGCGAAGTCCTTGCCGTCGTGGCAATAGGTGCAGCCCTGCTCCGGGGCCACCCACTCCGTCATGCTCTGCATGAGCCGGGTGAACTCCGCGACGCTCAGATCCTCAAGGACCTCCACGTTCTGGTAGATCTCGCCAGCCCGCGGGCCCTCGGAGGAGACCGACTCCCTCGCTTCCGGGGCGGCATGGAGGGCCGCATTCTCCGCCTCGATGCGCGGATTGTCGACATCCTGCATGCCCGTACCCCGGTAGCCAGTCTGCTCGGAGTCTACAGGCGGCTTCTCGCACCCGGCCATCACTGCCAGGCCGGCCGATAGAACGCCGGCTACCAAGGATCGGTTCAGGTTCATGCTACTGCTCATCACTGCGTCCCCCCTGCTGCCGGATCCACGGCCGGTGTATAGAACTCCGCGGGATAGTCCGGGGCAATGCCGTGGTGGACACCCCACAGATACCAGTTCTCAACCACGGTGCCGGTCAGCAGGATACCGATCCCGCCAGTGATCACGCACAGGATGGCGAACCAGTACGCCCAGCGGTGGATCGACTCCATGGTGGCGTTAAAGCCCATGGTCCAGCGCCAGAGCAGCGCGGAGCGCTCGGCACCGGTGCCGCGGTCGGTCACCTGCTCGATCTCCCGCTCGGCGTTGTAGCGGCCGGCAGCCAGGATCGTGCCGCCGTGCATCGCGAACAGCAGCGCCGAGCCGAACAGGAAGACGATCGAGAGCATGTGGAACGGGTTGTAGTAGAGGTTCCCGAACCGCAGCGAGAAGGCCGTGGTCCAATCCAGGTGCGGGAAGATGCCGAACGGCACGCTCTCGGACCAGCTGCCCATCAGCACCGGCCAGATGAACCCGATGGAGAAGTACAGGAAGATCGCCGCGGCGAACGCCCAAGCCACATGGGTGCCAAGCCCGAGCGCCTTGGCCCGGTTATAGGTCCGCACCCACCACAGGAAGATCGCCGCCGTGAGGAAGAAGCCGGCGATCAGCCACCAGCCGCCATCGTTCAGCGGCGGGATGCTCAGGCCGTACTCCGGCGGCGGCGGCTCCAGCGCCAGCCAGAAGAACTGCCGAATGAACTCCAGCGGGTTCCAATCCACCGCCGCGAGCAGGTTCATGCCGATGATGATGATGGCCAGGGCGCCGAACATGATCGACATGGCCCCTGTCGCGCCAAGGTAGATAGGCCCGAGCTGGGCGTCGCCGATCTTGCCGAGCAGCCAGGAGTGGATCGAGCTGCGCGTCCGGACTCCGCCGTCCCCGGGGAGCTCCAGGCCCGGATCCGACGGCCCCCTGACCTGAACTCGGGTAAAGAGATTCTGATACTCAGCCATTTTCGTTTACCCCCCCCAGGTCCAGATCGGGATATTCAGCCACCAGTTCCACCATTCCGGCCAGCCACGGGTCCAGAACGGCCCGCTAATGATGATGCAGACCGCGCTCCAGAACGCCGCGTTCACGGCCAGGAACAGACCCAGGCGGTGGATACCAAGGCTGCCGATGGAGTAACCGATCAGATCGCGGAAGAAGGAGTTCTCGTGCTCCGCCGTCTTGACCGGCTCCCCCTTCTGCGGGTTGGTCACTGACAGGATCAGGCCACCGTGCAGCGCCAGGGCCAGGGTCGTGGTGAAGAAGAAGGTGATGGCCAGCATGTGGGCCGGGTTATAGTGGAAGTGGAGGTATTGGTACCCCACGTTCGACACCCAGTCCAGGTGGCTCAGGATCCCGTAGGGGAACCCGTGGCCCCAGGCCCCCATCAGCAGCGGCCGGATCACCACCAAGCTAGCGTAGGCCAGGATGGCGAAGCCGAATGCCACCGGGACGTGGTAGCCCATCCCGAGCTTCTTGGAGATCTCTGCCTGCCGCAGCGCCCAGGTGATGAAAGCACCGAGTGCGCAGACAGTGATGATCTGCCAGAGCCCTCCTTCCTCTAGTGGGGCCAGGGCAAGACCGTAGCTCAGGTCAGGCGGGGCAATGGAGATCTGCCACAGGTTGAAGGTGTCTTGCGAAGCACCGTAGACGATCAGAACGGTGCCCAGGACCGCGAACATCGCCGAGAGCACCCCGAAGATGCCCACGTAGAACGGCCCAATCCAGAAGTCAAATAGGTCCCCGCCGAGGAGTGTCCCTCCTCGGACACGATATTTTTTTTCGAAGTCGAGCATCGCCATGGCTGGGTCCTCACATCACGGGCAACACGGCGCCTCAAGGTTCCCGGGGCCTTCGGCGAGCAACCGCCCCGCGTGTGCATCACACCGGGGCGGTTCTCCCGAAGAGCCGGGGGCTCGGGCGGTTAAACCTCCCGCTCGGTAACCTCCACGGCTTGCTCCCCGTTGCTGGCCGCGGGGTTACCCTCCAGCCAGTCGAAGCGCTCGGTGCTGAGCAGGATGAAGTGCACGAGCAGGGCCAGGACAGCCATGCCCACGTGGGCCAGGACCACGGTACGACGATAGTCGAGGATCTTCCACATTCTCCACATGGTTATCTCTCCTTAACCTTAAGCAGCGATCGGCGCGATGGACTGGACAGCGGCGGTGACGGCGTTGGCGCCATCGATCAGAGCGGCACCGAAGCCACCGTCACCCGGGATCCACGGACGCCAGGCCCAGGCCAGGATGTGCGCCACGACAGCGACGCCCACGTAGACCGTGAAGGCCTGCGAGAACATCGCATGGAACTCCTTCGCTTCCTCGTCACTGACGTTCGTCATGTTGTCAGCCATTGTTGATTCCTCCGTTCGACTTTTCGCCTCCGCCGCGCGCCCCCCGCGCGGCTTGGGGTGGTTCACCACGCTTGGTGGTGTGCTTTTCCTGGCCAAGGAGCCTTTCCTCGGCCAGAAAAACCGGATATTCAGCCCCGCTCTTAAGCGATTCTCTGCCTGTAGCGCTGTATCGCCTGCCTTAGCTCATGAAGGCGAAAGGCACCGCTGTCTGCGCGGCTGCACGTGCTTCCGCTACGACCGAGCGGCGCTCATGCGCTTGCGCTTCCTTCCGCCAACGTACAGGGACCAGGCGAGACAGGAGGGCCCCGATCAGGAAGACCGCAAAGCTCACGGCCATCAGGACTCGATATTCCCCCTGCTCGCCTCGACGAGCCCGCAGGGAATGGGGCCGTGCCTTGATTGCGTGTGTCATCGGAGTGCCTCCTCTCATGGGCTTCCGTTGCGTGTACTTTTATGTCAACGCACCAGGAGTGAGGCTTCAACGGGGTAGCGCGCCTTTGCCGCGCCCGCTGTCTTTTACGTGTCGCGCTCGGGGCCTGTGCCAGGTAGCACGTCGCTGCAGTCCTTGAGACGCTCCGCTGTGACGCGCGCCTCACCGGCAACCTTGGCCCGCTGCTCGGCTGCGTCCCGCAGCCGCTTGGCCGCGGAGATCCGAACCAAAACGGGCTGCTCAGCCACCCATCGGTCTAGCTCGGCTCGGGCTTCCTCGTCCCAGGCCAGCGTCTCCGTGGCATCTCCCTGGCCGGCCTGGCTCGCCTCGCTAGCCGTCTTTTGGGAATCGGGGCTCTCTCGCCCGGTTCGCGCCAGGGTGGCCTCGACCTGATCCATTTCCGTGCCCAGTGGCAGAATATGGAACAGGGCATCGAAGAGCGCGTTACACACCTCCTGTACGATGTAAGTGGCTCCACCGTATCCCATGAATGGGGTCCCCGTGTGGCGGCGTATGACCGCACCAGGGAAGGAGGCAGGAATGTACCTTGTATGGCCTCCCATTTCAGCAAGATACATCCGCTCATTGTAGCTGCCGAACATTACGAGCGGCGTTTGACCGCGGATTGCAGCACGGATGGCGTCATTATCGGTCTTACCGCCGGGTCGGCGGTAGAAAGCGAAATTACAGGGCATCCCGAGATCATGCTCCAGATAGTGCCGAATCCCCCGGGCGTGCGTCTCGCCAGCGACGATGCCGAAACTCGCCGTGGCGTAGAAATCCTGGGTTACTGAGCGCCAAAGATCCCAGAGCGGTTTCAGGGTCGTGTACTTCTCCTGCTCGATGAACGGCTCGGGATCGAGCCCGAGCTGCTCTCCGAGGGCGCGCAGGAAGCGGGTCGTCGTATGCAGCCCTACCGGGGCCTGGAGGTACGGCCGCCCCAGGGCCTCGCACAGCCCTCGACCGTACTCCCGGTACATACAGATATTGACGTCGGCATCTACCAGCCGCGGGATCTGGTCGACATGGCAGCCGAGCGGGAAGACCAGGTTGACCTCGGCGCCGAGGCCTTCGACCAGGCGGCGGATCTCGGCGAGATCCGAGGGCATATTGAACATGCCGTAGGCGGGGCCGATGATATTGACCCGTGGCGGCTCACCCGCCTGCCGTTGACGGGGCTTGGGCATACGCCCGCGGCGCAGCCCGAACTGCTCCCACAGCCAGCGCAGGGCGCGGTCAGAGGCCTGCCACTGATCCTCGTCGATCGTCCGCGCCAGGAAGCGCAGGAGCCCCGTGCCCTCCGGGGTCATGCCGCCGCCGATCATCTCGGCAATGGAGCCGGTCACGACAACGCTCGGCTGCTGGGGATCGAGACTCTCATGGGCGCGCTTGATGGCGCCCTCGGTACCCTCGCGGTTGAGCTCCTCTTCCGAGACCCCAGTAACGACTACCGGGAGCTCGTCCGGCGGCAGGGCGTCGGTGTAGTGGAGCACCGCGGTCACCGGCAGGTTCTCGCAACCTACCGGGCCGTCGATAATCACCTGCAGCCCCTTGACTGCGGTAAAGGCGTAGATCGCCCCCCAGTAGCCACCGGCCCGATCGAGATCCGAGATGAGCATCAGCGCCCCTCCCCGTGCCGCTGCTGATCACCGCCGGCGACCTGGACGCGCGGTGGTACCTGCGGCTCGTCTGTCCAGATGCCGGCCGTCTCGCCCTGCCCGACGCCGGCGAAGAATGCGTTCATCGCGTCGAAGCGCTCCTTGTTCCCGATGGCGGCGTTAATGACCTGCGCCAGCGAGCCGGGGCCGGCAGGCCCCATCAAGGGCCGGGCCGAGATCAAGTTGGTGAAATAGAGCCCGGGGATGGCCCGCTCCTTCGCGTGCTGGACCACCGGAGTGGTACCGATCGCCAGATCCGGCCGGTACGCATCCACCGCCCCCGTATCGTCCTCCAGGGTGGCCCGGAACTGCACCGGGATCCCGCGCGCCTCCAGCCACGCGCGGTCCGGCTCGGCCCAGGGGGTATGCGGCAAGGCCGTGCCGACGTAGCGCACGTCCGCGCCGCACTCGACCAGCAGCCGTGCGACCAGTAGTTCCGAGCCCTCGTAGCCGGAGACGGTGATCCGGCCCTCGATGGGCGCCGCCGCCAGGGCCGCCTCGAGGTCCGGCAGGGCGGCTTCCTTGGCAGCCTCGACGGCCTGCGGGTCGACGCCGCAGGCCGCGCCGACCGCCTCCAGCCAGGCTGCCGTGCCGTCACGGCCTACTGGCGCCGAGGGGATGCGAGGCCGGCCGGCCGCCTCGAACTCCGCCAGCGACTCGGTATAGAAGGGGTGGATGGCCGCCGCAGCACGGCAGTCCAGAGCGGCGTACAGCTCGCGCCACTCCCGGGTCGGGACCACCTGGCCCGCTGCCAGGCCCATGGGCTCGAGCATGCGGCTGATGCTGACCGGGTCACCGGGGAACACCTCGCCGAGCAGGGCCACCGTGGGCAGCTCCCCGCGGCCGCTACGCGGCGCTGCTACCGGTCCACTCTCGGCCTCGCGCCGGGCGTAGTGCAGCATCGCCGCCGCCAGCCTATCCTTGGCCTCGGCGTGGGTGGGCACACCGAAGCCGGGGATCTCCAGCGCCACCACGCGCACGCCGTTAATGGCCTCCGGCAGGAGCCGTAGCGGCACGCCGGCGGCCGTCGGCACACAGAGGTTGATGACGACGACGGCATCGTAGTGATCCGGATCCGCGAGATCGTAGACCGCCTGCTGAATGTCCTCGAACAGCCCGCCGGTGACGAGCGACTCGGAATCGAAGGGGACGTAGCCGATACTGCGCCGTGCCCCGTAGAAGTGCGCGGTGAAGCTCAATCCGTAGACGCAGCATGCCGAGCCGGCGAGCACCGTCGCGGTGCGGCGCATCCGGAGCCCCACCCGTAGCGACCCGAAGGCCGGGCACATGGTCTGTGGCCGATCGTGCGGCCCCGCTTGATCGCTCATCAGCCCCTCTCCCGGCAGCTCGCTCAGTGGTTGTTGCTGTCGTCGTCGTAGACGATCTCTAGGGACTCCCTCTCGCCCATCCCTTGCGGGCACATATCCTCGGGCGTGGCGGGCACAAGCTCCACATCGCGCCCCACCTCGTCGCTCTTGAAGAGCCCGAGGAGGCCCTCGTGGGCCAGCGGCTGGGGCATGACCGGCGGGGCCTCGGCCACGTTCCGCGCCAGCTCCTCGAACAGCGAGGCCCAGGAGCCACCGGGGTAGCCGATAATCTCGTAGTTGGCGCTCTTGCGCCGGATCTCGTCCTCGGCCGGTATGCTGGCGAGCACCGGGATACCGACCTGCTCGGCGAAGGCCTGGGCCTCGCCGGTACCGTCGTCCTTGTTGACCACGAGGCCCGCGACGCCGACGCTGCCGCCGAGCCGGCTGAAGTAGTCCACCGCCGAGCTGACATTGTTGACGACGTACAGCGA
>CAJXLI010000017.1 GCA_913055575.1 uncultured Ectothiorhodospiraceae bacterium | reverse complement strand
AGGGAGCGGACCCCGCCGCCCTCCTGGTCGAGCATGGCCCGCATCAGGTGCACGGGCTCGATGAACTGGTGGTCGCGCCCCACCGCGATGCTCTGGGCATCCGCGATCGCCGTCTGGAACTTGGTGGTCAGCTTATCCATCCGCATGTCTGTCACTCCCTCGACCTGGGCTAGGCCGAATGTCTGGTCGTCCAAGGCGCCTTCGCGCCTTCGTGTGCCTCTACAGTTCAAGTTGGGGGACGACAGCGGCCTTTTCAATCCAGATCCCGGACCAGCGAGGCCACCCCAGCTCCGGCGCCGGGCCTCGCCTACGGCCCGGCGGCCGGCGGGCATGCCCCGCGCGGCCGGGCCCGGGGCTTACGAGCCCGGCACGGACGGCTCCCCTCGATAGACCAGGGTCGCCATCCGGCCCGTATCCCCATCCCGGCGGTGGGAGAAGAAGCGGGCCTGCTCGGTGTACGTGCACCACCCGCCGCCGTGGACCGCCGCGACGCCGGCGGCGTACAGCCGCCGGGCGGCCAGGGCGCTGAGGTCCGCGTGGCAGCGATCGCCGCGCCCCGGGGTCAAAGAGGCGTGCGCCCCCGGATCGGCCTCTATGAGGGCGGCCGCAACCTCCGGACCGACCTCGAAGGCCGCCGGGCCGATAGCGGGGCCGAGCCAGGCGAGCGCCTCCGGCGCCGGCACCGGCAGCGCCGCCACGGCGGCCTCCAGGACGCCGGCGGCGAGCCCCCGCCAGCCGGCGTGGGCCACCCCCACGGCGCGTCCGTCCCGCGCGGCCAGGACCACCGGCAGGCAGTCGGCGGTGAGCACGGCGCAGACCACGCCGGGGCGATCCGTCCAGGCCGCGTCGGCCACGGCGTCCGCGCCGGCGCGGTGGGCAGCGACCACGCCCGTGCCGTGGACCTGGCGGAGCCACAGCGGCGGCCCGGGCAGAGCGGCCCGATCGCTGAGGCGGCGGCGGTTGGCGGCCACCGCCCCGGGCGCATCGCCGGTGCGCATCCCGAGATTGAGGGTGTCGAACGGCGGCGCGCTGGTGCCGCCCTGCCGGGTGGTGGTCAGCGCGCGCACCCCGGGCGGCGCAGCCCAGGCGGGGGCCACCCAGCGGGGGTCAGCCGGCACGCAGCGCCTCCAGCAGCCGCTCCCAGTCCGCCGGGGGCGGCGCCTCCCAGCTCAAGGGGTCGCCGCTGCGGGGGTGGCGCAGGCTCAGGTGGCGGGCGTGCAGCGCCTGCCGGCGGAAGCCGTCGAGGGCCTGGCGCAGGGCCTCGCTGGCGCCTCGCGGGTAGACGGGGCGGCGGCCGTAGACGGGGTCGCCGACCAGGGGCAGGCCCTGATGCGCCATGTGCACGCGGACCTGGTGCGTGCGCCCGCTCTCGAGCTGGACGTGGAGCCGGGTGTGCGCGGCGAAGCGCTCCGCCACCCGGTAGTGGGTCACCGCCGGGCGGCCGTTGGCGACCACCGCCATGCGCTTGCGGTCGCCCGGGTGGCGGCCGACGGGGGCGTCCACCCGGCCGCCGGCGATGGGCCGGCCGACCACCACCGCCTCGTAGGCGCGGCCGACGGTGCGCGCCTGCAGCTGCGCTACCAGGTCGTTGTGGGCCGCGTAGGTCCGTGCCACCACCAGCAGCCCGGTGGTGTCCTTGTCCAGGCGGTGGACGATGCCCGCCCGCGGCAGGGCCTCCAGGCTCGGGTCGTGGTGCAGCAGCGCGTTCACCAGCGTCCCCGAGGGATGGCCTGCGCCGGGGTGGACCACCAGGCCGGCGGGCTTGTCCACGACCAGCAGGTCCGCATCCTCGTAGACCACGGTCAGCGGGATCGCCTCCGGGGTGAGCGGCGTCTCGGGCTCCGGCTCGGCGTCCAGCCGGATCCGCTCACCGGCGTACACGGGATCCCGGGGGCGGCGCGCGGCGCCCTCGATGGTCACCCAGCCGGCCTTGATCCATTGCTGCAGGCGGCTGCGGGAGTAGTCGGGGAAGAGGGCCGCCAGGGCGCGATCCAGGCGCTGCCCGGTGAGCGCCTCGGGCACGGCTGCTTGGTGACGGAGCCGTTCCATCCGTATAGTACGCTCCCCAAGATCGCTACAATGTCAGGCCTGGATCGGCCTTGGAGTCCCGGAATCATGCACCGCTTCCTGCGCTGGGTGTCGATCGCCCTGATCACCGCCGTCGCGGCCGGCTGCGCCGGCACGGGCCCCGAGGAGGCCGCCAATGACCGCCCGGTCGAGGCGCTCTACGAGGACGCCCGTAAGAGCCTGAGCAACGGCAGCTACACCCAGGCCATCGATCGATTCGAGCAGCTCGTGGCGCGCTACCCGTTCGGCACCTACGCGGTGCAGTCGCAGCTGATGATCATCTACGCCCACTACCGGGCGGGGCAGTACGAGTCGGCGATCGCCGCGGCCGAGCGCTTCCAGCGCATGCACCCGCGCAACGAGCATGTAGCCTACACGCTCTACATGAGCGGCGTCACTCGCCAGGCCAAGGGGCCCTCGGGGATGGCAGCCATGCTCGGCGTGGACGAGACCCTGCGCGATCCCGAGCCCAGCCGCCGCGCCTTCAGCGAGTTCCGGGAGCTGGTCGAGCAATACCCGGACAGCGAGTACGCCGACGACGCCCGGGCCCGGATGGACGAGATCCGCACCGAGCTGGCCGCCTACGAGCTCTACGTGGGCCGCTTCTACCTCGAGCGCGAGGCCTACATCGCCGCCGCCAAGCGGGCCCAGACCGTCACCACCCGCTATCCGGGGACGCCGGCCGTCCCCGAGGCCATGCGCATGCTCGCCGAGGCCTATCGCGGGCTCGGCCTGACGTCGCTCGAGGACCTGGTGGAGGCGGAGCTGGAGCGGCTCCACGAGCCGCCTGCCCTCCCCCTCGGCGAGGCAGCCTCGGCGCCCGCCCCCTGAGCCGCCTGAGGCGGGCGCCAGGGGTCAGATCGCGTTCTCGTCCTCCTCGCCGGTACGGAGGCGGACCACCCGCTCCACGTTGGAGACGAAGATCTTGCCATCCCCGATCTTGCCGGTCTGGGCGGCCTCGGTGATCGCCTCCACCGTGCGGTCGACGTCGGCGTCGGCCACCACCACCTCCAAGCGCATCTTGGGCAGGAAGTCCACCACGTACTCGGCACCGCGGTAGAGCTCGGTGTGGCCCTTCTGGCGCCCGAAGCCCTTGACCTCGGTGACCGTCATCCCGGTGATGCCGATATCCGAGAGCGCCTCCCGGACATCGTCGAGCTTGAAGGGCTTGATAATCGCCTCGATCTTCTTCATGCGAGCAGCTCCTTCGGGCCGCGCGGGCTAGCGCGTCAGCGTTCGGGGGTTGGATCCCTTACCGTACTGTATAGGGATAGCCTGGGCTAGCGGCTACAGCCCTGACAACCGGACCAGTCGGAGGTGATTGGGTAGCGCCGGTCCCGGCCGAAGGCGCGCCGGGTAACCTTCACCCCGGGCGCCGCCTGGCGCCGCTTGTACTCGTTGCGGTAGAGCAGCCGGATGACACGGCTGAGCTCGGCCTCTTCCAGGCCCTCGGCATGGATCTCCGCCTCGGCGGCCTCCGCCTCCAGGTACTGGCGCAGCACGGCGTCGAGGACGGGGTACGGCGGCAGGGTGTCCTGGTCGCGCTGGTCGGCGCGCAGCTCCGCGGTCGGCTCGCGCTCCATGACCGCTTCCGGCACCGCCGGCCCCAGGCTGTTGCGGTACTCGGCCAGGCGGTAGACATCGGTCTTGTAGACATCCTTCAGCGGCGCGAAACCGCCGCACATGTCCCCGTAGAGCGTCGCGTAGCCCACCGCCAGCTCGCTCTTGTTGCCCGGCGCCAGCAGCATCAGGCCCAGCTTGTTGGACAGCGCCATCAGGCAGTTGCCGCGGATACGGGCCTGGATGTTCTCCTCCGTGGCATCGGCCTGGCGATCACCGAAGAGCGGCGCCAGGGCCTGCTCATAGGCGTCGAAGAGGGACTCGACCGGGATGGTGCGGTAGGCCACGCCCAGGGTCTCGGCTGTCGCCCGGGCGTCGGCCAGGCTGCGATCAGCCGTGTAGCGGGTCGGCATCATCACCGCCAGGACCTGGTCGCTGCCGAGGGCATCGCTGGCCACCGCGGCGGTCAGCGCCGAGTCCACGCCCCCGGAGAGGCCGAGCACCACGCCGCTGAAGCCGTTGCCGTGGACGTAGTCGGCGGTAGCCCGGACCACGGCCCGGTAGACCGGCCCCGGCCCCTCCGCGCACTCGGCGCGCGGCCCGTCGAGCGTCCCGCCTTGCCAGTCGACCGCGTAGAGGCCGTCGGTCAGCGCCGGCGCCCGGACCGCCGTGGCGCCGTCGGCCGCCACGCCGAAAGAGCCGCCGTCGTAGACCACCTCGTCGTGGCCGCCGACGAGGTTGGCGTAGAGCAGCGGCACGCCGGTCTCCGCCACCCGGGCAGCGGCGGCCGCCTCGCGCTCGGCGGGCTTACCGGCGTGGAAGGGGGAGGCGTTGACGCTGACCAGCAGCTCCGCCCCGGCGGCCGCGGCCTCGGCGGCCGGCTCGGCGGCCCAGATATCCTCGCAGATGGTCACCCCGAGGCGCCGGCCGCCGACCTCCAGCAGGCACGGCTCGCTGCCGGCGACGAAGTGGCGGTTATCGTCGAAGACGCTGTAGCTCGGCAGGCACCGCTTGTAGGCCGCGGCCACCTCGCCGCCGTCGGCCAGGGCCACGGCGGCGTTGCGGACCCCGCCGTGGCGGCGCAGGGGCGCCCCCACCAGGGCGGTAATCCCCGTGCAGGCGGCGGCGATCTCGGCCAGGGCGCGCTCCACGGCCCCGAGGAAGTCGCCGCGCAGCAGCAGGTCATCCGGCGGGTAGCCGGTCACCGCCAGCTCCGGGAAGACCACCAGCTCGGCGCCGAGCTCGTCGCGGGCACGGCGGATGGTGTCGATGATGCGCCGGGTATTGGCGTCGATGGCGCCGACCGGGAACGGCAGCTGGGCGATGGCGATGCGCAAACCGGGCCCCTCCTCAGCCGCTGACCAGTGCCTGGATACGGGCGCCGATCTCGGTGGGCGAGCGGACGGTGGCGACGCCGGCCTCCTCCAGCGCGGCGAACTTGCCCTCCGCCGTCCCCTGGCCGCCGGAGATGATGGCCCCGGCGTGGCCCATGCGCTTGCCCGCGGGCGCAGTCACGCCGGCGATGTACGCCACTACGGGCTTGCTCATGTGCGCACGGACGTAGGCCGCGGCCTCCTCCTCGGCGTTGCCGCCGATCTCGCCGACCATGACCACACCGTCGGTCTCCGGGTCCGCCTCGAAGTGCTCCAGGCAGTCGACGAAGGATACGCCCTGGATGGGATCGCCGCCGATGCCGACGCACGTGGACTGGCCGAGGCCGGCGTCGGTGGTCTGCTTGACCGCCTCGTAGGTCAGCGTCCCGGACCGGGAGACGATCCCGATGCGCCCGCGCCGGTGGATATGCCCGGGCATGATGCCGATCTTGCAGGCCTCCGGGGTGATGATGCCCGGGCAGTTGGGCCCGATCAGGTAGACCGCCTGCCCGCGCAGGGCCTCCTTGACGTGCAGCATGTCCAGGACCGGGATCCCCTCGGTGATGCAGGCGATGACGCGGATCCCGGCGTCGGCAGCCTCGAGGATGGCATCCGGCGCGTAGGCCGCGGGGACGTAGATCACCGAGGCGTCGGCCCCAGTCTCGGCTACCGCCTCGCGGACCGTGTCGAACAGGGGCCGATCGAGGTGGCGCTCGCCCCCGCGGCCCGGGGTGACCCCCCCGACCACCTGGGTCCCGTAGGCGATGGACTGCTCGGTGTGGAAGCTCCCCTGCCTGCCGGTGGCCCCCTGGACCAGGACCCGGGTATGCTCGTCGACGAGTATGCTCATGGTCTGCTCTCGCTCCCTTCGGGCTCACTCTGCCCGACGGCCGCCACGATCCGGGCGGCGGCGTCGGCGAGGTCGTCGGCGGGGATGACGTCGAGGCCGCTGTCGGCGAGGATGCGCTTGCCCTGCTCGACGTTCGTCCCCTCCAGGCGGACGACCACCGGGACCTCGACGCCAATCTCCCTCACCGCGGAGACGATGCCCTCGGCGATCATGTCGCAACGCACGATACCGCCGAAGATATTCACCAGGATCCCGGCCACTGCGGGGCTGGAGAGGATGATCTTGAACGCCTCGGCCACGCGCTCGGCGTCGGTGCCGCCGCCGACATCGAGGAAGTTGGCCGGGGCGCCGCCGTGGAGCTTGATCACGTCCATGGTGGCCATGGCCAGCCCGGCGCCGTTGACCATGCAGCCGATGTTGCCGTCGAGGGTGATGTAGTTGAGGTGGTGCTCGGCGGCGCGGACCTCCGTCTCCTCCTCCTGGCTGAGGTCGCGCATATCCTGGATCTCCGCCTGCCGGCCCACCTCGACGGCGTTGTCGTCCACGGTCACCTTGGCGTCGAGGGCCAGCAGCCGGCCCTCGCCGGTGACGATCAGCGGATTGACCTCCACCAGCGACAGGTCGCGCTCCAGGAACAGGCGGTAGAGGCCCTGCATCACCCGCGTCAGCGCCCCCATATGGGCCTTGCCCAGCCCCAGGGCGAAGCCGAGCTGGCGGCACTGGTACGGCTGCAGCCCCGCCGCGGGGTGGACGCAGGCGGTGTGGATCCGCTCCGGCTCCTCGGCGGCGATCTCTTCAATGTCCACGCCGCCCGCGTCGGAGGCCATGAAGACCACGCGCTGGCTCGCCCGGTCGACCAGGACGCCGAGGTAGAGCTCGCGCTCGATGGCCACCCCCTCCTCGACGAGCACGGCGCGGACGGGCTGACCGCGCCCGTCGGTCTGGTGGGTCACCAGCCGCTCGCCGAGCAGCGTGTCGGCGTAGCGCTCGACCCCCTCCGGGTCCTCGAGCACCCGGACGCCGCCGGCGTGGCCCCGGCCGCCGGCGTGGACTTGGGCCTTGACCACCCAGGCCTCGCCGCCGAGCCGCTCCGCTGCCTCGCGGGCCTCGGCGCTGGAGCGGACCACGTAGCCGCGGGGGATGGGGACCCCCTGTGCGGCGAAGAGGTGCTTGGCCTGGAACTCGTGCAGATTCATGGAACGGCTCCTCTCCTTGTCGGCAAGCGGCCGCCGGGGCAGCCACAGGGCTCCGGCTGCCGGCGCTTTTCAAAACGGTCCCGCCGTGCCAATTTGAAGACCGTGCGCGGGCAGCGGCGCCCGGGGGCTCAAGGTAACCATGGAAGCCGACTCGCATGCTAGCTCAGATCCTCCTGGTCATCCTCATCATCCTCGCCTGGATCGGGGCGCGCAGCCTCCTGCAGAAGCGGCTGGGGGCCCCGGAAAACGGCGGCGATAGCGGCCGGGGACGCAGCGGCACCCGGCGGCAGGAGCGTACCGACGGGCGCGTGGAGGATATGGTGCGCTGCGCCCACTGCGGCGTCTTCCTGCCACGCTCCGAGGCGCTGGCCGACCGCCGGGGCAACCGCTACTGCTCGGAGGCCCACCGGCAGCGCGGCCCCGGGGACAGCGCCTGAGCCGGGCCCCGTCCCGGGCATCCCGGCACCACGGCGCCCCCGGGGCCTGCGCTCCGGCCGGGGCAGCCGTGGCGCAGCCACTACCGCCCCCTAACTAACCACCGCCACTCGAGTCGCTACTCCCCGAGTCGCTGCT
Source organism: uncultured Ectothiorhodospiraceae bacterium (assembly GCA_913055575.1). Classification (GTDB taxonomy): domain Bacteria; phylum Pseudomonadota; class Gammaproteobacteria; order Nitrococcales; family Halorhodospiraceae; genus Halorhodospira. The sequence goes on along the minus strand of CAJXLI010000017.1, from coordinate 19,742 downwards.
GCCCGAGCCGCCGCTCCCCGAGTCGCTACCGCCCGAGCTGGTGCCTTCCGAGCCGGCGCAGATGCCCGTGGCCAGGTGCTCGATCGCCTCGGCCGGCTCGCAGGACCACTCGACCCCGTTCTCCGTATCCGCCCAACCGCTGCCGGTGAATGTCACCGTCTCACCGGCCAGGGCCTTGTTGACGCCGCGGTCGACGAAGGTCATCTCCACCACGGCCTCGCTACTCTCGGCGCTGAGATCCACGTCCTTGACGTATTCCCCCTGGGTCCGCTGGCCCGCCAGCAAGTCCCGGCCACCATCCAGCACGCCAGGGCCGTAGAGCTGGACCTGGGACTCGACCGCCGTGCGTACGCCGGAGAAGAGGCTGAGCGCCTCGGCGAACTGGGTGCGAGCGACGTAGCTCTGGTACTGCGGGACCGCGATGGCGGCGAGCATAGCGATGATGGCCACCACGATCATCATCTCGATGAGGGTGAAGGCGGCGCAGTGCGGCCGCCGGCGGGTACTTGCAGGCATCATGGTCACCTCCCTGTGTAATCGCGTTTCGGCCGTTGCCGGTGCCGGGATGCGGAGGACCGGGGGATCGCGCGCCGCGGCATCACGACGCCCTCTCCGCCTCCGGGCCGGACCAGCCGGGCGCATAGAGCCCGGCGGCCCGGCAGCGGCGATAGGAGGTGTAGCGCCAGTCCTCCGGCCGCGCGGCCAGGCCGCGACGCACCGGCTCCCAATGGACCCGGTCGAGCACCATCCGCCACTGCTCGTCGCTGACCTCCCACCACACGACGCCGCGGCGCCACAGGCACCCCCGGGGCAGGCCGGGCCAGTGACGCAGGTGGCGGGTGCAGTGGGCCTTGACCGCCTGCCAGCGTGGCCGCGGATCGGGGTCATCGCGGGGGAGCCGCCACAGGCCGTGGACGGCGTCGGGCAGGACCACGGCGGCATCCCAGCGCCAGGGCCGGCGCCGGGCGACGCAGCGGAAGGCGGTGCGCAGGCGCTGGACGGCCTCGGGCCGGGCCAGCCATGGGTAGGCCTGGTAGGTCGCCAGGCAGAAGCGGACGCACCGCCCCTGCTGGCACGCTTCCCTGGGCATGGCGCGCTCCTCCGTGAACGCGTCGGCGCATCGGATCGCCCTGGGCGGCCGGGGAGGCACGCCTCCCGGCCAGGGCCTTGGCCGTATCCTGCCACTCCCTCGACGGCTGTCAATACGCCGGCGCAGGGCCCGCGGCGCTGGCAGCGAGCGGCGGCTCGGTTATCATGGCGTCCCTTCCACGGCACCGAGGTGGCAACAGGACATGGCCCACGATTCCATCCCGCAGCGCATCGCCGCCGAGCTCGGCGTCGGCACCCGGCAGGCCGAGGCGGCCATCGAGCTGCTCGACAGCGGCGCAACCGTCCCCTTCATCGCCCGCTACCGCAAGGAGGCCACAGGCGGGCTGGACGATAGCCAGCTGCGCTCGCTCGAGGAGCGGCTGACCTACCTGCGCGAGCTCGACGAGCGCAAGGCGGCGGTGCTCAAGGCCATCGACGAGCAGGGCCAGCTCACCGAGGCCCTGGCCGAGGCGGTCCGCGCTGCCGAGACCAAGACCCGCGTCGAGGACCTCTACCGCCCGTACCGGAAGAAGCGCCGGACCAAGGCGCAGATCGCCCGCGAGGCCGGCCTCGAGCCCCTCGCCGACCACCTCCTCGCCGACCCGGCGCAGGTCCCCGAGGAGGCGGCCGCCGCCTACGTCACCGGCGAGGCGGCCGAGGGCGACGAGGCGCCGGGCGTCGCCGACGTCGAGCAGGCCCTCGACGGCGCCCGGCAGATCCTCATGGAGCGCTTCGCCGAGGACGCCGACCTGCTCGAGCAGCTGCGCGACTACGGCTGGCGCCAGGGGTACCTGGTCAGCCGGGTGGCCGAGGGCCAGGAGCAGGCGGGGGCGCGCTTCCGCGACTACTTCGACCACGCCGAGCCGCTGCGCAAGATCCCGTCCCACCGGGCGCTGGCCATGCTCCGCGGGCAGAGCGAGGAGGTGCTGCGCCTGGAGGTGGCCTGGTCCGAGGCCGAGGCCCGCGGCGAGGGCGAGGCGCCGAGCGTCGGCGAGGCGGCCATCGCCCGGCGCTTCGGCCTGGCCGACCACGGCCGCCCGGCCGACGCCTGGCTGGCGCGCACCGCGCGGCTGGCCTGGCGGGCGAAGCTCGCCACCCACCTGGACCTGGCGCTCAAGCGCCAGCTCCGCGAGCAGGCCGAGGCGGAGGCGATCCGCGTCTTCGGCGCCAACCTCCAGGACCTGCTGCTCGCCGCCCCGGCCGGGCCGCGGCCGACCATCGGCCTCGACCCGGGGCTGCGCACCGGGGTCAAGGTGGCCGTCATCGACGCCACCGGCGCCGTCGTGGAGACCGCCACGGTTTACCCCTTCGCCACGCGCAAGGACCCCGACGAGGCCCGCGAGGCCCTGGCGGACCTGGCCCGCCGGCACCAGGCGGCACTGGTGGCCATCGGCAACGGTACCGCCTCGCGCGAGACCGAGCGCTTCGTCGGCGATCTCATCCAGCGCCACCCGGAGCTGGGCCTGCACAAGGTCGTGGTCTCCGAGGCCGGCGCCTCGGTCTACTCCGCCTCAGAGCACGCCTCCAAGGAGCTGCCGGAGCTCGACGTCTCGTTGCGCGGCGCCGTCTCCATCGCCCGCCGGCTCCAGGACCCCCTCGCCGAGCTGGTCAAGATCGAGCCCAAGTCCATCGGCGTCGGGCAGTACCAGCACGACGTCAACCAGAGCCGCCTCGGGCACAAGCTCGATGCCGTGGTCGAGGACGGCGTCAACGCCGTAGGCGTCGACGCCAACACCGCCTCGGCACCGCTGCTCGCCCGCGTCTCCGGGCTGGGGCCGGGCCTCGCCGAGCGGCTCGTCGCCCACCGGCACGAGCACGGCAACTTCAAGAGCCGTTCGGAGCTACAGCACGTCCCGCGCCTGGGCCCGAAGGCCTTCGAGCAGGCTGCCGGCTTCCTGCGCATCCCCCGCGGCGACAACCCGCTGGACGCCTCGGCCGTCCACCCCGAGGCGTACCCGGTAGTGGAGCGCATCTGCGCCGACACGGGCCGCGAGGTCGCCGCGCTCATCGGCGACGAGGCCTTCCTGGACGCCCTCGATCCGCAGGCCTACACCGACGAGCGCTTCGGCGAGCCCACCGTCCGCGACATCCTCCGCGAGCTGGCCAAGCCGGGCCGTGATCCCCGCCCGGCGTTCCGCACCGCCAGCTTCCGCGAGGATGTGGAGCGCGTGGCGGACCTGGAGGTGGGCATGGTCCTCGAGGGCACCGTGACCAACGTCGCCAACTTCGGCGCCTTCGTGGACATCGGCGTCCACCAGGACGGCCTGGTGCACATCTCCGCCCTCGCCCACGCGTTCGTCCGCGATCCGCGGGCCGTGGTGCGGACCGGGGACGTGGTGCAGGTCAAGGTCATGGCCGTCGACCTGGAGCGCAAGCGCATCGGGCTCTCCATGCGCCTCGACGACGATCCGCAAGCGCAGCCCGGCGAGCGCAAGCCCGACGGCCAGGCCGGTCAGCAGGGCCGGCGCGACGGCGAGGGCGGCGCCGGCAAGGGCCGGGGCCGCAAGCAGGGCCAGGGGCGCAAGCGCCAGGAGGAGGCGAGCCAGTCCAGCGACACGGCGCTGGCCGAGGCCTTCCGCAAGGCCAGGTCCTGAGCGGCGGCGCCAGTCGGCCTCGATAGCGGCAGGCGGGCCTGGAAGCGGCCGCTCTCGGTCCGATGCCGGCGGCCGGGGCTGGCCGCGCTCAGCATCCGCGCTCGCGGAGGAGGCTGCCCAGGGCCTGGCCGGTCGGTGTATCCAGCCGGGCTACCGCCTCGGGGGTCCCGGCACCGACCACGCGGCCGCCAGCGTCGCCCCCCTCCGGGCCGAGGTCGACGACGTGGTCGGCCTCGGCGATGACGTCCAGGTTGTGCTCGATGACCACGACGGTGTGCCCGGCGTCTACCAGGGCGTGGAGGACGTCGGTCAGGCGCTGGACATCGGCGATGTGCAGCCCCACCGTCGGCTCGTCGAGCACGTAGAGGGTCGGCTTGCTCCCCCGCCCGCCCTGCCCCGGCCGGGCGCGGGCCAGCTCGGTGACCAGCTTGAGCCGCTGCGCCTCGCCGCCCGACAGCGTCGGGCTCGGCTGCCCGAGGCTGAGGTAGCCGAGCCCGACGTCGCAGAGCAGCGCCAGCGCGGGGTAGATCCGCCGGTGGGCGCTGAACAGGTCCCGCGCCTGCTCGATGCTCAGCGCCAGCACCTCGTCGATGCTCAGCCCCGCATAGCGGACCGAGCGCGTCTCCTCGTCGAAGCGCGTGCCGCCGCAGGCCTCGCAAGGCACCTGCACGTCCGGCAGGAAGTGCATCTCCAGGGTCTTCACCCCCTGGCCCTTGCACGCCTCGCAGCGCCCGCCCTTCGTGTTGAACGAGAAGCGCGCCGCGCTCCAGCCGCGCATGCGCGCCTCCTCCGTGCCGGCGAAGAGGCTCCGGATCGCGTCCCAGATGCCGACGTAGGTCGCCGGGCAGGAGCGCGGCGTGCGCCCGATGGGGCTCTGGTCCACCTCCAGGACCCGGTGCAGCGCCTCGGCGCCGGCGACGGCGCGGCATCCGGCCGGCTCGGCCCGGGCAGCCCCCTTCTTGCGGCCCACGAGGGCGGCGACGCTCGGCTCGATGACCGCCCGCACCAGGCTCGACTTGCCGGAGCCGGAGACCCCGGTCACGGCGATGAGCCGGCCGAGGGGCAGCTCGACATCCGCATCCTGCAGGTTGTGGCGGTAGGCCCCGCGGACCTCCAGGGCCTCCGCCGCCGCCCCTCGTCGGGGGCGTGTCGGGTGGCGCGGCGGCTCGGCCAGCGCGCGCCCGGTCAACGAGCCGGGCGCGGCGGTCAGGGCCGCCACCGATCCCTCGGCCACGACGGCGCCGCCGTGTCGCCCGGCACCGGGCCCGAGATCGATGATGTGCTCGGCGCTGCGGATGGTCTCCTCGTCGTGCTCGACGACGACCACGGTATTGCCGGCCTCGGCGAGCTCGCGCAGGGCCCCGAGGAGCATGGCGTTGTCCCGCGCATGGAGGCCGATGGTGGGCTCGTCCAGGACGTAGCAGACCCCTTGCAGCCCGGCGCCGAGGCTCGCCGCGAGGCGGATGCGCTGCGCCTCGCCGCCGGAGAGCGTGGGGGCGCCGCGATCGAGGGCGAGATAGCCGAGCCCCACCCGCTCCAGGAAGGCCAGGCGGGAGCCGATCTCGGCGACGATGTCGCCGCCGATGGCGCTTTCCCGCTCGCCGAGGGTGAGCGCCTCCAGCCAGGCGCGCAGCCCGGACACCGGCCAGGACGCCAGCTCCGTGATCCCGCGCCCGTGGAAGCGCACGGCCCGCGCCTCCGGATTGAGGCGGCCGCCCCCGCAGGCCGGGCAGACCCGCGCTGCCGCGAACTCGTCCGCCTCGGCCTCCTCCGGGTCGCGCACCAGCAACCCCGTCCCGTGGCAGCCGGGGCACCAGCCGTGCCGGGTGTTGAAGGAGAACAGCCGGGGGTCAGGCTCGGCAAAGCCGCGCCCGCAGGCGGGGCAGGCGCGGTGGGTCGACACCACCCGCTCCTCGCCGGCGACCGCGACCCGGACGGTGCCGTCCCCGTGGGCCAGGGCCCGGTCGAGGCGATCGCGCAGCACCCCCTCGCGCTCGGGCGCGACGGGCACCGAGCCCACCGGCAGGTCGATGTCGTGCTCGCGGAAGCGATCGAGCTGCGGCCAGGACGCCGTAGGGGCGCGCTCGCCGTCGACGCGCAGGGTCTCGTAGCCCTTGCCCGCCGCCCAGGCGGCGAGCTCGCGGTACACGCCCTTGCGTGCCACCACCAGCGGGGCGAGCAGCTCGACGGTCTCGCCCCGGTGCTCGCGCAGCAGCTGAGCGGCGATGCCGTCGGCGCTCTGCGCCTCGATAGCCACGTCGCACGCCGGGCAGTACGGGGTACCGAGGCGCAGGTAGAGCAGGCGCAGGTAGTGGTGGATCTCGGTCAGGGTCGCCACGGTGGAGCGGTAGCCGCCGCGGCTGGTGCGCTGCTCGATGGCGACCGCCGGCGGCAGCCCGGTCACCGCCCCCACGTCCGGGCGCGAGGCCGGCTGGACGAGCTGCCGGGCGTAGGCGTTGAGCGACTCCAGGTAGCGCCGCTGCCCCTCGGCGAAGAGGATGTCGAAGGCCAGGGTGGACTTCCCCGAGCCGGAGACGCCGGTGACCACCGTGAGCCGGTCGCGCGGGATGGCCACATCGATGCCGCGCAGGTTGTGCTCACGGGCCTGGTGGACCTCGATGGCGTCGGCGGCCTCGGCCGTATAGGGGGACGGCGCCTCGGCGACGCCGGGCAGGGCCCCGGGCAGCGGCTCGCCGCTGAACGCCGCCTCGTACTGGGCCAGGGCCTCACCGGTGTGGGCTGCGCCCGCCTCGGCGAGCGCCTGCGGCGTACCGGTGGCCACGACGCCTCCGCCCCCCTCGCCGCCCTCGGGCCCGAGGTCGATGACCCAGTCCGCATTGGCCACCAGATCCAGGTTGTGCTCGATGATGAGCAGGCTGTGGCCGGCCTCGAGCAGGCGCTGGAAGGCCTGGAGCAGCACCTGGACGTCGCTGAAGTGCAGCCCGGTGGTGGGCTCGTCGAAGATCAGCAGCATGCCGTGGCCGTCCCGCCGCCCGCGGGTCGCGCCGCGCTCGGCCAGGTGACCGGCGAGCTTGAGCCGTTGCGCCTCGCCGCCGGAGAGGGTGGGGACCGCCTGCCCCAGGCGCAGGTAGCCGAGGCCGACGGCGCGCAGCGGCTCCAGGCGCCGCGCCACCTCCCGGTTGCCGGCGAAGAAGGCGACAGCCTCGTCGGCCGTCATCTGCAGGATGTCGTGGATCGAGGCTGTCCGGCCATCGGCGCCCTCCACCGCCACCTCCAGCACCTCGTCCCGGAACCGCCGGCCTTGGCAGTCCGGGCACGGCAGGTAGACGTCGGCGAGGAACTGCATCTCCACGTGCTCGAAACCGGAGCCCTTGCAGGTCGGGCAGCGCCCCTGCCCGCTGTTGAAGCTGAAGGTGCCGGCCGTGTAGCCGCGCTCCTTGGCCACCGGCTCCGCAGCGAGGCGCTTGCGGATGGGGTCCAGGGCCCCGGTGTAGGTGACGGGGCAGGAGCGCGTACTCTTGCCGATGGGGGACTGATCCACCAACGCCACCTCGGTGATCGCCTCGGCGCCCTCGATGGCGTCGTGCTCACCGGGGGCCTCGGTGCCCTGCCCCTGCCGGCGCAGGAGCCCGCGGTACAGCACCTCCTCGGCGAGGGTCGACTTGCCCGAGCCCGAGACCCCCGTCAAGCAGACCAGCTGCCCGAGCGGGATGGTGACGTCGATATCCCGCAGATTGTGCGCCCGGGCCCCGCGGACGGTGACCCCGCCGGTGGCGGACGCCGCCGCGCTCGGCCCGCCCCGGAGCACGCGGCGACGGCCGGTCAGGAAGGCGGCCGTCTCGGTATCGGCCCCGTAGAGGGCACTCGGCGGCCCGTTGAAGATCACCTGGCCGCCCTGCTCCCCCGGTCCCGGGCCCATGTCGATGATCCGGTCGGCGGCGGCCATAACCTGCGGATCGTGCTCGACCACCAGCAGGGTGTTGCCGGCATCGCGCAGCCGCTGCAGGATCCCCACCAGCCGCCCGATATCGCGGGGATGGAGGCCCACGGAGGGCTCGTCCAGGACGAACAGGGTGTTGACCAGGGACGTCCCGAGGGCCGTGGTGAGGTTGATGCGCTGGGCCTCGCCCCCCGAGAGGGTCCGCGACTGGCGATCCAGGGTCAGGTACCCCAGGCCGACCTCGTTCAGGTACCCCACCCGGCTGCGGATCTCCGCGACCACCGTGGCGGCCGCCTCGTCCAGCGGCGACGGCAGCTCGAGGGCGTCGAAGAAGCGCTGCAGCCGCTGCAGCGGCAGCGTCGCCAGGTCGTGGAGGGTCAGCCCCGGCAGGGCCTGCAGGGTGGCGTCGGCCATGGCCGCATGCCGGGGACGGAAGCGCTGCGTCGGCTCGAGGACGGCGTCGGCCTCGGCCCGGCCGCCCAGGCGGAAGTCCAGCGCTGCCGGGACCAGCCGGGCGCCCTGGCAGTCCGGGCAGCGCCGGTAGGTACGGTAGCGCGAGAGCTGCACGCGCACGTGCATCTTGTAGCTCTTGCGCTCGAGGTAGTCGAAGTAGCCCTGCACGCCGTACCAGCGTCCGCCGCGGCCGCGGCGGTCCTCGCCCTCCCAGACCCAGCGCCGGTCAGCGGCATCCAGGGCCTGCCACGGCACATCCACGGCCACGCCGCGCTGCCGGGCGGCGCGCAGCAGATCCCGCTGGCACTCCGCCGAGGCGCCCCCGCGGAACGGCTTGATCGCCCCGTCGGCGAGGCTGAGGGTGGGATCGGGTATGACGAGCCCGGGGTCGATCTCCATGATCCGGCCGAAGCCGCGGCAGGTGTCGCACGCCCCCAGGGGGGAGTTGAAGGAGAACAGCTCCGAGCTCGGCTGCGGGTAGGCCCGGTCGCAGGCCGCGCAGTGGAAGGCGCTGGCGTAGTGCCGCGGCTCGCCGGCCGGCTCGCGATCCGCGCCCAGGGCCCACACCCGGCAATGGCCACGGCCCTTGTCCAGGGCGGTCTCCACGGCCTCCAGCAGCCGCTCCCGGCGCCCGGGCTCCAGGCGCAGGCGGTCCTGGACCACCTCGAGACCGTCGTCCCCCTCGTGGATGTGGGTGTAGCCCTGGCTGGCGAGCACCTGCCGCAGGTCGCCGCGATCCACCCCCTCCGGGACCGCCACGGCGAAGGTCACGGCGATCCGCGTCCCCTCCGGCCACGGCGCGCTATCGGTCCCCGCGAGGAGCTCCGCCGCGACGGAGGCCGGCGTATCCGGGCGTACCGGCCGGCCGCAGCCGCTGCAGTACGGCTGCGCCGCCCGGGCGAAGAGCAGCTTCAGGTGGTCCGAGAGCTCGGTCATGGTGCCCACCGTGGAGCGAGAGGTGCGCACCGGGTTGACCTGGTCGATGGCGATCGCCGGCGGCACGCCGTCGATACGCTCCACCTGGGGGCGGTCCATGCGCTCCAGGAACTGCCGGGCGTAGGCGGAGAAGGTCTCCACGTAGCGCCGCTGGCCCTCGGCGTAGACGGTGTCGAAGGCCAGGGACGATTTCCCCGAGCCGGAGACGCCGGTCATAACGGTGAGCTCCCCGGCGTGGAGGTCGAGGTCGAGGCCCTGCAGGTTGTGCTGCCGGGCGCCGCGGATGCGGATGGGCTCGCGTGCAGTCATGATCCCCCGGACAAGAAGGCGCCGACAGCCCCGGAAGGCTGCCGACGCCGGGCGAGTCGGGCCAGTCCCCGGGCGCGGGCGAGCGGCGGCCGGCGCGGGCGCTGGCCACCGGCCGCCCGAGCCGGCGTGCTCAGGCCGAGCGCTGCTTGGCCTTCGCCTCCTGCCGGCGGCGGTGCAGGATCGGCTCGGTGTAGCCGGCAGGCTGCTCGCGGCCCTTGAAGATCAGGTCCTTGGCGGCCTGGAAGGCGACGCTGGCGTCGAAGTCCTCGCTCATGGGCCGGTAGCTCGGGTCGCCGGCATTCTGGCCATCCACGACCTCGGCCATGCGCTTGAGCGCATCCATCACCTGCTCCTCGCTGACCACGCCGTGGTAGAGCCAGTTGGCGATGTGCTGGCTGGAGATGCGCAGCGTGGCGCGATCCTCCATCAGGGCGTCGTCGTGGATATCCGGCACCTTGGAGCAGCCGATGCCCTGCTCCACCCAGCGCACCACGTAGCCGAGGATGCCCTGGCAGTTATTGTCCAGCTCCTGCTTGAGCTCGGCCTCGCTCCAGTCGGTGCTCGGGGCCAGGGGCACGGTGAGGATGTCGTCGAGGGCCGCGCGCCGCCCCTGCGCCGCGATCTCCGCCTGCACGCCGCGGACATCCACCTGGTGGTAGTGGATCGCGTGCACGGTGGCCGCCGTCGGCGACGGGACCCAGGCGCAGTTGGCGCCGGCCCTCGGGTGCGCGGCCTTGGTGTCGAACATGTCGCGCATCTTGTCCGGCTTGGGCCACATGCCCTTGCCGATCTGCGCCCGGCCCTTCAGCCCGCAGGCCAGGCCCACGTCCACGTTCCAGTCCTCGTAGGCGGTCATGAAGGCGGCACCCTTCATGTCCGCCTTGCGGATCACGGGGCCCGCCTCCATGGCCGTGTGGATCTCATCGCCGGTGCGATCGAGGAAGCCGGTATTGATGAAGATGACCCGGTCCCTGGCCTCGCGGACGCACGCCTTGAGGTTCACCGTGGTGTGGCGCTCCTCGTCCATGATGCCGATCTTCAGGGTAGCCCGCGCCAGGCCGAGGGCGTCCTCGATGCGCTCGAACAGCTGCACCGTCAGGGCAACCTCCTCGGGGCCGTGCATCTTCGGCTTGACGATGTAGACGCTGCCCGTCCTGGAGTTGAGGACGCTGCTGTTGCCCTGGAGGTCGTGCATCGCGCCCAGGACGGTCAGCATGCCGTCGAGCATGCCCTCGGGGATCTCGTTGCCGTCGCTGTCGAGCACCGCCGGCGTGGTCATCAGGTGGCCGACATTGCGCACGAGCATCAGCGAGCGCCCCGGCAGGGTCAGCGTGCTGCCGTCCGCCGCGGTGTAGCTGCGATCCGGCTGGAGACGGCGCATGGCCTCCTCGCCGTTCTTGCGTACCGGCGTCTCCAGGGTCCCCTGCATCAGGCCGAGCCAGCTGCGGTAGACCCGCACCTTGTCCTCGGCGTCTACCGCGGCCACGGAGTCCTCGCAATCCTGGATGGTCGTGACGGCCGACTCCATGACCACGTCCTTCACCCCGGCTGGGTGGTCCTTGCCGATGGCGTCGCTGGGGTCGATCTGGATCTCGGCGTGCAGGCCGTTGTGGCGCAGCAGGACGGTGGCCGGCTGCGCCGGGTCGCCGGTGAAGCCGACGAAGCGGGTGGGGTCGGCCAGCTCGGTCTCGCTGCCGTCGGAGAGGGTGACCACCAGGTGGTGCGGCGCGTCGTTGCTGACCCGGTAGGCGGTGACATCGCTGTGCAGGCTGTGGGCCAAGGGGGCCGCCACGTCGAGGGTCGCGGCGGCCTGCTCCATGACCTTGCGGCCCCGCTCGGGGTTGTACGCCGTCCCCCTCGCCAGCTCGCCGCTATCCGGGATCATGTCGGTGCCGTAGAAGGCGTCGAACAGGCTGCCCCAGCGGGCGTTGGCGGCGTTGAGCGCGAACCGCGCGTTGTCCACCGGGACCACCAGCTGCGGGCCGGCCACGGTAGCGATCTCCGGATCCACGTTGGTGGTCGTGGCCTCGAAGTCCGCCGCCTCGGGCTCCAGATAGCCGATCTGCTCCAGGAAGGCGCGGTGCTCGGCCGTATCGAAGTCGCCGCGGCGCTCGCGGTGCCACTCGTCGATCTGCCGCTGCAGCGATGCGCGCTTCTCGAGAAGCTCGCGGTTGCGCGGCCCGAGCTCACTGACGATCCGGCCCAGCTCGCTCCAGACCGTATCGGCATCGACGCCGGTGCCCGGTACCAGCTCCTGCGCCACTAGGTCGTGGAGCTCGCGGGCGACCTGCAGCCCACCGACTTGAACCCGTTCGCTCATGGTCTCGTCCCTATTCAGCTTCGCGATCAACGCATAAATAACGATCATAACCCAACTGCGCGGCGCGGATCATCCGCCCACCCCGGTGGGCTAGCGGATGAGCCTCCCCCGGGGGCCGGGCAGGCTCACGGAGCGGCTCGGCGTGGCTTGCCACGCCCGTGCCCGCCATCCGCGAGGCGGCATCGGCACCCGCAGCCGCTGCAGCGCCCCGGGCGGAGAGCCGCGCCGGCACGGTGCCGGAGCGCGGCAGGAGGCCTGGACAGACGGCGCCTTGCCGTCTCCGCCGGCGGTGGTGGGCACAGAGGGGCGAGGTAGGCACTCGGGCCTGGCCTGGGGGCACGGCATCCGCTCCGGGGCACACTTGCCGCGCCCCGGTCGTCTCAGTAGAGGCGGCGGGAGAGGACCGTCTCCACCCGGCTCCGCTTGAGCGGGCGCAAGTTCCGCACCACCTTGTGCCGGCGCTCGACACCCATGCGATCTAGCACGCGGGCCAGGGTATTGAACGGCAGCCGGTTGGCGAGGCGCGCTGCCGGCTCGAGATCCAGGTGCTCCAGGACGCTGGCCTGGACGGCGGGGGCCATCTCCAGGAAGGCTGCCAGCGCCTCGCTGCTCGGCATCGCCTCCAGGGCGGCGGGCCGCTCCGCGGGCTCCATCTCCAGGATGCGCCGTGCGGCTGCAGCCGGCAGGCGCTCCCGGCACTCCGAGCGGGCCGGGGCGCCCAGGCCAAGCTCGTGCTGCTCGGTGGTTGCGCTCATCTCTGCCTCCTCCTGTCTACGCCGGTGGCCCGCCCCGGGCGCGCCGGCGTAGACGGCAGAGGCGCGAGCAGGACCTCCGTCAGCTAGCCGGCATCCCCGGAGCGAGCGTTGACTCGCGATACAGCAGCCCGATGCGACGTCTGCAGTATCTGTCAGACATGATGGCGTCCTCATGAAGCTGGTATACGCGCGAGAAAATAGGCCGGGCAGGCTTCCCTGTCAATAAGAGCGCTGATCGTCCGATTACCTTGACCCCTCATCCCGTGGCGGCTATCGTCTGCGGCTTAATCGTAGCGTTGAATGTGGCCGCAGCGCAGAGGTCCCTATGAAGAGAGACATCCACCCCGAATACCGCGAAGTCGTATTCCAGGACATGTCGACCGACTTCTCCTTTATGAGCCGCTCGACGGTGGCTACCGACGAGACCATTACGTGGCAAGACGGGAAGGAGTACCCGCTGGTCAAGGTCGAGGTCTCCAGCCGCAGCCACCCCTTCTTCACCGGCAAGCAGCGCGTAGTCCAGTCCGGCGGCCAGGTCGATCGCTTCCGGAAGCGCTTCGGCATGACCCGCGGCACCTCGGCGGGGTAACGGGCGGACCGCGCTGTTGAGCGGGCTGCACCCGGGCCGGCGCCCGGGGTCTCAGGTTACGAGCGGAGGGGCATCATGACGTCGAGAACTGTCACCGTAACCGACAACACCACCGGCAAGAGCATCGAGATGCCCATCCGCCAGGGGACCCATGGCCCACCGGTGGTGGAGATCAAGGACCTCTACAAGGAGTTCGGGTACTTCACCTACGACGCTGGCTTCACCTCCACGGCCAGCTGCCGCAGCGACATCACGTTCATCGACGGCGAGAACGGGATCCTCCTCTACCGCGGCTACCCGATCGAGCAGCTGGCCGAGAACAGCAGCTTCCTCGAGGTCTCGTACCTCTTGCTCCACGGCGAGCTGCCCACCCGTAACGAGCTCGACACCTTCGACCAGGCCGTCACCGAGCACACCATGATCAACGAGTCGTTGAAGGAGTTCTTCGACGGCTTCCACTACAACGCCCACCCCATGGCCATGATGACCGGCGTCGTCGCCTCCCTCTCGGCCTTCTACCACGACGCCATCAACCTGGGTGACGCGGACAACCGGATGCTCACCTGCCACCGGGTGCTGGCGAAGATGCCGACCATCGCCGCGGCGGCCTACAAGCACATGATGGGCGAGCCCTTCGTCTATCCGCTGAACCGGCTCTACTACACCGAGAACCTGCTCAATATGCTGTTCTCGCGCCCGACGGAGCCGTACGAGATCAATCCGATCCACGCCCGGGCGCTGGACCAGCTGCTCATCCTCCACGCCGACCACGAGCAGAACGCCTCCGCGGCCACGGTGCGGCTGACAAGCTCCACGGGGACCAACCCCTTCGCCTCCATCGCCAGCGGCTGTGCAGCGCTCTGGGGGCCGGCCCACGGCGGGGCCAACGAGGCGGTGCTGAACATGCTCCACGAGATCGGCGATGTCAGCCAGGTCCCGAAGTACCTCGAGAAGGCCAAGGACAAGGACGATCCGTTCCGCCTGATGGGCTTCGGCCACCGGGTCTACAAGAACTTCGACCCGCGGGCGAAGATCATCCGCAAGACCTGCCACGAGGTCCTCAACGACCTGGGCATCGAGAACGATCCGCAGCTCGAGCTGGCCGTCGAGCTCGAGGAGCGGGCGCTCAACGACGACTACTTCATCGAGCGCAAGCTCTACCCGAACGTCGACTTCTACTCCGGGATCATCTACCGCGCGCTGGGAATCCCCACCGACTTCTTCACGGTGATGTTCGCCCTCGGCCGCACACCGGGCTGGCTGGCCCAGTGGAACGAGATGGTCTCCGATCCGGAGCAGCGTATCGGCCGTCCGCGCCAGCTCTACACCGGCGCGGGACAGCGGGACTACGTCCCCATCGACGAGCGGCCTAAGCGCTGACCAGCCGCGCCCGCGGGCGCTGCCCTGCGGGCGCGGCCTATCCCCGAGCCAGAGCTCCCGGGGGCTTACTCCTCGCTGACGGCCTCCTCCACGAGGGCCCGGACCTCGGCGATCCCGGCACGCTCCATCGAGCCGCCGTGGACCTCGCTGCGCGGCGGCTCCCGCAGGCCCGTCTCGTCGAAGACGGTCAGCTCGACCTCGGTCTCCCCGGCGAGGAAGCGGAAGACCGGCCGGACGGACCAGCTGTCGCGGCCGAAGCGCAGCCGGCGCTCATCGCTCTCGAAGGGGATGCGCCGATCCGTGAGATAGAGCAGCACCGTCTCCGGGGTGTCGGCGAAGAGGTGGAGCTGCACGCTGGAGCCGGCATCGGCAGTGCCGGACAGGACCGGCCCCACCAGCCGCGGCCGGAAATCCGCGAAGAACGTCATGGCCTCTACGGCCCGCCGGCGCAGACGGAGCAGCTCGGCCTCGTGATCGGCGCCGCCGAAGATCGCCTGGTGTTCCCGCAACGCCTCGTGGACCTCCTGGTTACCAGGCAGATTCCGCGTCTCGCTGGCCCCCAGGCGCTCGGCCGCCTTGCACTTGGCGGCGTAGTAGTCGCCTACACCATCCTCGGCCATTAGCCGCGCCGCCTCACGGATCAGGCTCAGCCGCATACGCTGGTCGCGCTGTCTCGCGCCGCGACGTCCCATAGCAACACCTCCGTGCTCCGGCGATCCCTGTCCTATCGCCCCGCGCTGTAGATCAGAACAGCTGCCGCTCAGGCCTGCCGCCCTCCTGACCCTGGGCGTCCTCCGTCTCCCGGGGCGGCACCTGGCCCTCGCGGAAGGTCTCGAAGATCGCATCCGGGTTGTCTGGGCCAGTCACTCGACCCGTCTCCGCATCGATGCGCACGGTGACCAACCCCTCGGGCCGGGGCACGGTACCCGCCTCGATGCCTGCCAGCGCCTCGCCCATGAACCGGGCCCAGACCGGCAGCGCCGCCGAGGCACCCGTCTCCCCACGCCCCAGGCTCTGCTGCTCGTCGAAGCCAACCCAGGCCGCCGCCGCCAGGTCCGGGTTGTAGCCGACGAACCAGGCGTCGCGCAGATCGCTCGTGGTCCCCGTCTTGCCGGCCAGATCGTCGCGTACCACCCACTGCTCGGCGCCCCGGCCCGTGCCGCGGGCCACCACATCCCGGAGTATATCGCCGATCAGCCAGGCGTTGGCCGCCGGCAGGACGCGCTCCGCGACGGGCGGCGGCTCGGGCAGGCCGAAGAGGCGTTCACCAGTGGCTAACGGCTCTATGGCCAGCTCCTCCGGGCAGGACGCGCAGGCCTTGGGGAACGGTGTCCGAAAGACGACCTCACCGTCGTTATCCACCACGCGTGCGATGACGTTCGGCTCCACCCGGAAGCCGCCATTGGCGAACACCGAGAAGGCGTTCGCCATCTGCATGGGGCTCGTGCTGTTGGTACCGAGGGCGAGAGAGAGGTTCGCCGGCAACCGGTCAGCGTCGAAGCCGAACCGCCCGGCGTGCTCGATAGTCGGCTCGATCCCTACATCCCGTAGCACCCGGATGGAGACCAGGTTGCGCGAGTGGACGAGGCCCTCGCGCAGGCGCGTTGGACCGTAGAACTCACCGGAGTAATTCCCGGGGCGCCAATGGCTCCCCAGGGCCCCGCCCGGGAAAACCACCGGGGCGTCGTTCACTAGCGTAGCCGCGGTGTAGCCGTGCCCCAGGGCCGCCGAGTAGACGAACGGCTTGAACGCCGAGCCTACCTGGCGCCGTGCCTGTACGGCCCGGTTGAAGGAGCTGCGCTGGAAGTCGAAGCCGCCGGTGAGCGCACGTATCCGCCCATCGACGGGGTCCTGCGCGATCAAGGCGCCCTCGATCTCGGGCAGCGCGGCGAAGGCCGCCCGGCCCTGCCCCTGCGGCTCTACGCGGACGATATCCCCGACCTCGACGACCTCCGCCGGCGACTCCGGGTCCGGGCCACGGCGGTCGACGCCCTGGAAGGGGCGTGCCCAGGCCATGGTCTCGAAGGCGACACGCAGTGCACCGGTCTCGGGCGCCCAGACGCGGATCGCGTCCGGCTTCACGGCCACCACCACAGCCGCCTTCAGGCCCCCGAGGGCATCGTAATCCGCAAGCGCGTTCCTCATGGCTTCCAGGTTACCGACTCGGTCGGCCGTTATATGGCCCTCTGGCCCCCGGTAGCCGTGGCGGCGGCTGTAGGCGCGCAGCCCCGACCGCAGGGCGCGCCGGGCTGCTGCCTGCCGCTCCGCCTGGAGGGTGGTGTAGACCGTGTAGCCGCCGGTATACGCCTCCTCCTCGCCGTAGCGCTCGATCATCGTCTGCCGGACCATCTCGCCAACGTAGGGGGCCTTGACCTCGCGCTCGGGGGCGTGGAGTTCCGCCGTGATCGGGGCCCTGCTCGCCTGCCGATAGCGCTCGCGGCTGATATAGCCCTCGGTGAGCATCCGCTGGAGGACGTAGGCCCGCCGCTCGAGGGCCAGCTCGGGACCCTGCAAGGGATTGAAGGCCGAGGGCGCCTTGGGCAGTCCGGCGAGCATGGCCATCTGAGCCAGATCCAGCTCCGCCAGCGTCTTGCCGTAGTAGACCTGCGCCGCCGCTGCGACCCCGTAGGCGCGATTGCCGAGGTAGATCTTGTTCAGATAGAGCTGGAGGATATCCTCCTTGCTCAGGGTGCGCTCGATCTGCAGGGCGAGCAGGATCTCATTCGCCTTGCGCAGGATCTTCTGCTCCCGCGAGAGGAAGAAATTGCGGGCCACTTGCATGGTGATTGTCGACCCACCGGGCCCGAACTCCCACTCGCGCAGGACGTAGGCTACCGCCCGCGCCAGGCCCCGGTAATCCACGCCGGGATGCTCGTAGAAGCGGTCGTCCTCGGCAGCGATGAAGGCGAGCCGCAGATCGGTGGGGATGGCCTCGATCGCTACGGGATCGCGCCGCTTCTGACCGTACTCGGCGATGACTTCACCGCCGGCGCTAACCACCCGCAGCGGCTGCTGGTAGTCGACATCGCGGAGGGTATCGGCCTCGGGCAGCTGCGGAGCGAGGACCAGCAGGGCATAGGCGAGCGCCGCAGCGGCTGCAAGGGCTCCGGCCCCAGCCAGGAAGCCGAAGCCGTAGAGGAAAATCCGGATCAATCGCTTCATGGACTCGGCACGGGGCTAGACGGATGCTGAGCAGTATAACGGCTATCCCCTTGCACGGACGAGCGGCCGTGCCCGTATAGTAGGCGCCTAGATGCAGGCCGTCCGCCCGAGCGGGTGGACCACGGCCCCGTCACGTCTCAGGGAGGAGACCGCATGTCGCTACCCAGCGTCGCCACTGTCGGCGTGGCGGTGGCCGGCGGCGCTGTCCACGTCTGCCTGCGCCAGCCACGCAGAACCACCTACACCGCAGAGCCCCTCGACAGCCCGACCCCGGAGGCGCAGCGGCGGGCCCTGAGCGCTGCCTGCCGCCGCCTCGGCGCGCGGCGGGCCCGCGCCGCCGCAGCCCTCCCCGAGGACCGGGTCCTGCGCCGCGAGCTGCGCCTGCCGGATCCCCTGCGCCGCCAGGAGCGCGAGGCGGTGCTCCGGTTGCAGGTCCGCCGTCGGCTCCCTACCCCCGCGTCGGCGTGGCGCTATCGGCTGCAGTCGCAGGGGCGCCGTAGCCGGGAGCTACGCGCGGTACGGCAGGCCGACCTGGAGGCCGCCCGTACCCTGCTCCGCGGCGCCGGCCTGCGGCCGGTCGCCGCGCTAGCCACCGCCGATGCCCTGGCCCGGCAGGGCGCTACCACCGCGCCCCTCCCCGCCGAGCTGCCCCGTACGGCCCCGGCCCGCCTTACGGCGGCCCTGGCCGAGGCCGCCCGCCAGCCCGGCGAGGATGACCTCTTCCGGGCCCGGGACCCGGCCGCTGGCGGTGGCACCACCGCTACGCGGACGCTAGCCGGCGCGGCGACGGCTACCGCCCTGGCCGCCGTCGCCGCGCACATGCACCTCGGGGCACCGGCCACCGGTAACCCGCCATCCGCACCAGCGGGGACTGCCCCGGCAGCGAGCGATGAGGAGCCTCCCCCCGAGCGCGCCTCGGGGCCCGCGGAGCCGGCGATGGAGCCCACCCTGACCCAGGCCGCACGGGCGGCTGATGCGCGCCGCCGCGGGGTGGCAGCCTGGCTCGACGCCCTCACCGCCCATCGACCCGAGGACGTACGGCTGGAGACCGTGGAGATCGCCGAGGCCCTGACGGTCACGGCCCGAGCGGCCGACCGTGCCGCCGCCGAGGCCTATCTCGGCGCCCTGCAGGGGCACGGCCTGCCGGGGGCGCGGCTCAAGGCGCTCGCCGAGGATGGCGGCGGGGCGCAGCAGCTACGGTTCTCCGCCCCCCTGGAGCCGCCGTCAGATGCGGCCGGCGAGCCCCCCACCGAGACCGTAAGGGCGCAGCTGCGGAACCTGACCGCTGGGATCGAGGACCACAGGCTGAGGCTGGCGGAGCTACGGCGTGCCGGCGAGGGTGCGGGGGACGTGACCATTGCCGAGGTGCGGCTCGTGGGCGCCTACCCGGCCATCCGAGGCTGGCTCGCGGAGCAGGCCGCAGCCAAGCAGCACCGCGGGCTACGGCGTCTCCATCTGCAGGCCCGGGAGGCACCGCTACTCGAGGCGGCGCTGACGCTGGCGCTCCACGCCCCAGAGGAGGCGCAGTGATGCTGCGCCCACTGGCCGGCCTGCTGCTCATCGCCCTGCTCGTCCCGGGCGCCCAGGGCGCCGATACCGACGCCGCCCCGGCTCCCTTCCACGGCACAGCGAGCACCGAGGCGCCGACGACAGACCAGGCCCCCGAGCCCGAGACCCGCGCGCTACCCTTGGTCCACGCCGACGCCGCCTCCGTGGCCAAGCTCCTCGAGGAGGGCGCCGGGGTGCTCTCCGAGGCAGGCCACGCCAGCGTGGACGAGCGCACCAATACCCTGATCCTCCGCGATATCCCGGAGCGTCTGGCCGCCGCGAAGGCCCTGGTCGAAGAGCTGGACCACGCCACCCGGCAGGTCATGATCGAGGCGCGCATCGTCCTCGCCTCCGGCGAGTACTCCCGGGAGCTCGGCAGCCGGCTGGGGCTATCCAGCGTCCGCGGCGACGCCAGCGTGGCCTTCGAGAGCTTCCCGGGCGGCAGCGGCAGCTCCGGCGACGGGCTGCTCGCCGAGCTGCCGGAGGTAGAGACGGGAGGCCGGCTGAGCGTCTCCGTCGGGGAGGTGGGTGAGCGCCTGCTGCAGCTGGAGCTCTCGGCCATGGAGGCGGAAGGCCGCGGCCGCGTGGTCTCCACGCCCCGGGTGCTGACCAGCGAGCGCCAGGAGGCGCGCATCGAGCAGGGCGTCCAGATCCCCTACCAGGAGACCGCCGAGTCCGGCGGCACGGCGGTGGCCTTCCAGGATGC
>CAJXLI010000016.1 GCA_913055575.1 uncultured Ectothiorhodospiraceae bacterium | reverse complement strand
CACCTGGCCAACCCGCGCAACGCCTGGCGCTCCTTCGCCCGCTTCCGCACCTCCTGGCTCTCGCGCGAGGCGGTGCTGTCGATCCTCTTCTACCCCGCGGCGCTGCTCTACGTCGGCCCCTACTACCTCCTCGGCCTGGAGCACAACGCGCTGACGGCGGCCTTCGCCGTGCTCACCGGCGCGCTGGCGCTGGCCACCGTGGTGGCTACGGGCATGATCTACGCCTGCGTGCGCGCTGTCCGCGAGTGGCACCAGGGGCTAACGCCGGTCAACTACCTGCTCATCGGCCTCGGCCTGGGGGCGGCCCTGCTCACCGCGGTGCGCGCCAACTTCGGCGCCGACCCGGTCCCGGTCGCCGGCATCGGGGTGACGGCATTGCTCGCGGCCGCCGTCACCAAGAGCGCCTGGTACCTGTGGAACGCCCGTCCCGGCAGCTCCAGCAAGGCCACCGCCCTGGGGCTGGGCGCCTCCGTCCCGCTGCGCCTGATGGATGCCGGCCACACCGCCGGCAACTTCCTCACCTGGGAGTTCCAGTACCCGCTGCCGCCACGGCGGGCGCGGCTCTACCGCGGCGTGGCCCTCATCGGCACCTTCGGGGTGCCCATCCCCGCCCTGGCGGCGGTCGCCCTCGGCGCCGGCGCGCTCTGGGCCTACGTGGCGGTGGGCTCGGCCGTGCTCGGCGCGCTGGTGGAGCGCTGGCTGGTTTTCGCCGAGGCCCGCCACGCCGTGCGGCTCTACTACCACGAGGACCGCCTCTGACACCGCGCCTGGAGATGGGCCTGGGGAGATAGGATCAGGCGCTAGGTGCGTATAGGGAACGGCCCCGGACCGCTCGCCGGGGCCTCACTTGTGTGCGGCTTCCCGAGTAGCTGTGGGCTTGCCGGTCAGGCCTGCTCCGTATGGGTCTCGGCCGGTGGCTCCGCGGCCGCGGCGGCCAGCGGCTCGCGGCGGAGGCAGCCGTGCTCCGGGAAGGCCCGCTCGGCGTCCGGTGTGCTGTGGTACCAGCCGAGCCGGGGCTGCAGCTCCACCGTGGGGCCGGCCATGATGAGCGCCGGCCCCTGCAGGCCGCTCGTGCGCACCCGCTCTGCCAGATCGGCCAAGGTGCCGGTGACGACCTGCTGCGCCGGGGTCGTGGCCTGATCGACCACCGCTGCCGGGTGATCGGCGGGCAGACCGCCCTCGCGGAGCTGCTCGCAGACCGTCTCCAGGTGGGTGAGCCCCATGTACACCAGCAGGGTCTCGTCGGGGCGGAACGGCGCCCACTGGGCCAGCCTCAGGGCGCCGTCCCGGCGGTGGCCGGTGAGGAAGCGGCAGCTCTGGGCGTGGTCGCGGTGGGTGAGGGGGATGCCGGAGTAGGCCGCCGCCCCCTGGGCGGCGGTGACCGCCGGTACGACCTGGAAGGGGATACCGTGCTCGATCAGCCCCTCGATCTCCTCGCCGCCGCGGCCGAAGACGAAGGGGTCGCCGCCCTTGAGCCGCAACACCCGCTTGCCGGCGGCGGCCAGCTCGATGAGCTTGTCGTTGATCGCCTCCTGGGGGAGGGTGTGCCGCCCGCTGCGCTTGCCTACGGGGATGCGCTCGGCGTCCTTGCGCACCAGGCGCAGCAGGGCCGGAGCCGCCAGGTGGTCGTGGAGCACCACGTCGGCGCGCTGCATCAGCCGCAGGGCGCGGAAGGTGAGCAGGTCCGGGTCGCCGGGGCCGGCGCCCACCA
The DNA here is from genome assembly GCA_913055575.1 of uncultured Ectothiorhodospiraceae bacterium. GTDB lineage: Bacteria > Pseudomonadota > Gammaproteobacteria > Nitrococcales > Halorhodospiraceae > Halorhodospira. Next base: position 25,938 of record CAJXLI010000016.1, on the reverse strand, counting down.
GGAAGACCTCACCGCGGTCGTCATCCCGCGCCTGCTCCTGGCGCAGCAGCTCGAGCATCTCCCGCTCGGCCTCGCGCTCCCGGCCGGCGAGCATAGACTCCGCCGCCGGCCCCTCGAAGACCTGCTCCCAGAAGCGCAGCCGCTGCCGGCCGCTGGGCAGGGCGGCAGCCACCCGCTCGCGCAGCCGCCCGGCGAGCGCCGCCAGGCGCCCGTAGGCGGTGGGTAGCAGGGTCTCCATCTGGCTGCGCACCTGGCGGGCCAGCACCGGCGCCGCGCCACCGCTGGTGATGGCTACCTGCAGCGGGGAGCGGTCCACCACCGCCGGCGTAATACAGCTGCAGTACGCCGGTCGGTCCACGGCGTTTACCGGCACGCCGCGCCGGGTGCAGGCGTCGTAGACAGCCCCGTCCGTGGCCTCGTCCTCGCTGGTGGCGAGCACCAGCGCTGCGCCGTGCTCCATGCCGGGGCGGTAGGTGCCCGCCTGGTGGACGGCTCGGTCGGGGTAGCGCTGCAGGAGCTCCTCGCAGGCGCTACCGAGTTGCGGGGCGACGAGGGTAACCGCCGCCCCGGCGTCGAGGAGATCCTCGGCCTTCCGGGCGGCGGTCTCGTTGCCCCCGATCACCAGGCACCACCGGTTGTTGAGGTTGAGGAAGATCGGGTAGTGGTCCATTGCGCGGTTCCCCTGCGGGCGTTGCCAGATGTCCATCCATCATGGCGCGCGCATAGAAAACGCCAATACCCCCGACGGGGTAGCCGCTCAGGCGGTCTCGGCCACCTCGCTGAGGGCGCAGGCGTTCTTCCCGACCTCCAGGCGCCGGGCCTCCGCTTCCTCGGGGTGGGAGAGGCCGATGTTCACCCGCTTGATCTCCACGTACGCCTCAGGGAAGTGGGGCAGGCTGTTGAGGATGTAGTGCCGGAACGTCTCGAGGCCGGCGTCCACCTTCTGGAGCCCCGGGTTCTTGTGCCGCAAGGGGCCGAGCTCAGCCTGGAAGCGGCCCTGGGCGTCGGCGAAGCTGGGGTCGACGGTGTGGCCGGGCAGGATGACCGTCTCCGCCGGCAGCTCGAGCAGCCGCTGCAGGGAGGCGTGGAACAGCGGGGTCCAGGCCTCCGCCGCGCCACCGAGGTCCGGCCGCGCGATGGACTCGACGAAGATGCTGTCGCCGCAGACCAGGTACTGCCTGTCCACCAGAAAGGCGATCAGCCCCAGGGTGTGCCCGGGGACGTGCAGCGTATCCATCTGCGTCCGTCCCACGGGGATGGTCTGGCCGTCGCCGAGCATGGCGTAGTCGATCCGCGCCGGCAGCATGTCCATGGGGTGGATGGCGTCGTAGGGGTGCAGCTGATAGGCCACCCCGTTGCGCTGGGCCAGCTCCGGCCCGCCGCTGATGTGGTCGGCGTGGGCGTGGGTGTCGAGAACGTGGGTGATGCGCGCGTCGTGCGCCGCGGCGAGCGCCTGGTAGACGTCGGTGTGGCGGTTGGGGTCGATGACGGCAGCCTGGCCGTCGCTGATGACCATGTGGCTGAGATCGCCCCGGGCCGGACGCACCACCTGGAGCACGGTGTAGTCGGGGTGCTCGGCCACCACTCGGTGGTAGTAGAAATCCCCCCAGGCCTCCATGCCGCCGTCGAGGTTCACGGCGTCGTAGCCGAGCTCGCGCAGGCCGTGCGCCAGGTGCTCCGAGGTGTGGCCCTCCCCGCAGACGGTGAGGATGGGGCGGTCCTGCGGGAGCTGATCGCCTAGCTGGTCCTGGACGCCCCGGACGACCGCCGCCTCCACGTCCTCGTCGTCGTCGAGGTCGAGGAGCTCGAAGTAGGGCCGGTTGATGGTGGGGACAGGCTCCGGCCCCTCGACCCGCCAGCTCTCGAACTCGTCCCGGTTGCGGACGTCGAGGATGAATATCGGATCGCCGCTGAGCAGGCGCTCCCAGGTGGTCTCCGGGGTCCAGGTCGCTTGGGTGGTAGCCAGCATGACGAGCCTCCTTCTCCGATATCGGGGTGCGGTGCGTTATCCCTGTGTCCCCTCAGGATTGCCCCTTGTGGCCGCTGACGCCACTTGGGATTATTTAAGAATATGAAAAATTCTAGATATAGGCCACAGTAGCGGCCAATATGGCCCGCACATAAAAAAATCCCCGGGACGGGCCCGGGGATCACGCTCGGCGCGGGTAGAGTGCGCCGGCCCTTGGCACCGCGCGGGTGCCGCCTGGTTTTTAGTCGAAGATGCTCGGCTTCTTCTCCTTGTCACTGCTCCGGTCCTCGCGGGCAGTGCTCCGGGTACGCTCCGGCTTCTTCTGGGAGCTGCCGCCGCTGCGCTGGATGCGCTGGCTGCTGCTGGCCGAGGAGCCCGAGGACTCAGAAGAAGAAGAGGCAGAGCTGGAGCGAGCGGAAGCCGAGGTAGCCTCGTCGCTGCGCCGGGGGACATCGCTACGGCGCCGCGGCGTCTCGTTGCTGCGCCGCGGGACGTCGCTGCGACGCTGCGAGGCCCCGGAGCTACTGCCACGGCTGCTGGACTCGCTCCGACGCGAGATCGTGCCCCGGCGCGAAGAGGAGGACCCGCTGCGCTTGGTGGTCTCCTCGCTGCGCTTGGTGGTCTCCTCGCTGCGCTTGGTGATCTCCTCGCTGCGGCGCGGAGCCCGCTCCGAGCGCTCCGAGCGCTCCTGGCTGATCTGCTGCCGGGCCTGGCTCTCGCGCTGCCCCCGGCCCTGGCTCTCGCTCATGCGCCGGGCGGACTGCTCCACGACGTCCTGGGAGAGCAAGCGCTGGTCGCCCAGGGACTTGATGAGATCCTCCGTACGGCGGGGCGCCAGGCGCTGGGAGCTGGTGGCCATGTGCTCGTACAGACGGCGGTAGGCCTTGGTGACCTCGCCCATGATCTGCGCCGTCTGCTCGAAGTGCCGGTCCACCTCGCCGCGGACGTTCTGCACCTCCTCGCGGTTCCGGCGGGCGACGCTCTCGGCATCGCGGATCTCCTGCGTGTTCGGAGACGATGCACGGCCGACATAGGCGCCTACCGCCGCACCCACGGCAGCACCGATGACGAGTAACAGAATAGGATCGATTGCTTCCATACCGGACCTCCCATTAATGCATCTGCAAGTTTGGCTCAAACGCAACAGTCAGCGGAACAGGGTGCGCGCTTACACCGCTGAGTCCCTGGCGGGGCGGGGCCAAGCGCGCGGATCAACGATATACCCCAGCCGGCTATCTATCATCCCGATCCTGGAGCCTGCGCAGCCAGTCCAGGGCCTCGGCGGGGGTTGCCGCGGTGTGCGCCGCCGCCGCCGGCGACGGCGGCCGACCCACCATGACGACGGCCACCCCGCAGTCCCGGGCCGCATCGAGCTTGCCACGGGTCGCCGCACCCCCGGCATCCTTGGTGACCAGGGTCTCGATGGCGCGCTCGCGGAGCAGGGCACGCTCGTCTGCGTAGCGTAGCGGCCCGCGCTGGAGCAGGTGCTCGGCGCAGGGCGGGGCCCGCTCCGGCGGCTCCACGCAGCGGATGAGGTAGGTGTGCTGCGGGGCGGTACAGAAGGCCGGCACCTCCTGCCTGCCGATGGCCAGCAGCACGCGCCGCGGCTCGTCTCCCAGGGCCCGGGCCGCTGCCGCCGTGTCGGGGACACGGTGCCAGTGCTCACCCGGTCCCGGTGTCCACCCCGGCCGCTGCACGGCCAGTAGCGGGATGCCGGCCGTGCGCGCAGCCGTGGCGGCGTTGGCGGATATGCCCGCCGCGAACGGGTGGGTAGCGTCGACCAGGCACGCGATGCCGTGGCGGCACAGGTAGTCGGCGAGGCCGGCAGCGCCGCCGAAGCCGCCACGGCGCGTCGCCAGGGCGGGGAGGCGGGGGTTGCGGGTCGCTCCGGCCACCGAGTAGACGGTGTCGAGGCCCGGCTCCGCCTCGAGCGCGCGGGCGAGGGCCAGGGCCTCACCGGTGCCGCCGAGGAGCAGCACGCGGGTGGGCTCAGCCGCCATCGGCAGGCCCCGGCGATGCCCCGCTCGTGCGCCTCGCCTCGCCGTGCGCCGGCGCCCAGCCGGCGGCCCCGGCGAGCCGGCCGGCACGGTCGTAGAGCAGGACCTCCACCTGGCTGCGCTCGCCGTCGATCAGCCCCAGCGCCGTACGCTGGGCGGCCCGCGCCACCGTGTCGCCCAGCGGCAGGCTTGCCGCAGCGGCGTGGCTGAAGGCCTCGGCTACCGTATGGGCGCCGGCGATGCGGGCGCGGCAGGCCTCGTCGGCGCCGATGCCGGCCGCCAGCTCCGCCAGCTGCTCGAGATCGGCCTGGCCGTGGCGGGAGTGCACGTCCAGGGCGCCCTGGCCGAGCTTGGTGATCTTGGCGAGGCCGCCGGCGACGGTGACCCGGGGCACCGGGTGGCGGCGCAGGTACTTCAGCATGCCGCCGACGAAGTCGCCCATGTCGATCAGCGCCTCATCGCGGAGGCCGTGGCGGGCCTGCACGGCCTGCTCCGAGGTGCGCCCGGTGCTGCCGGCGACGTGGTCGAGGCCGGCGGAGCGGGCCACATCGATGCCGCGCTGGATGGCGTCGATCCAGGCGGCGCAGGAGAAGGGGACCAGCACGCCGCTGGTGCCGAGCACCGAGAGGCCGCCCTCGATCCCCAGGCGGGCGTTGAGGGTGTGGGCGGCCAGCCGCTCGCCGTCCTCGATGCCGATCTCCAGCTCGAGATCGGCATCGGCCCGCTGCTCGGCGGCGGCCTCCCGTACCGCCCGCTCGATGTAGCCGCGCGGCTCCGGGTTGATTGCCGGCTCGCCGACCGGTATGGGCAGGCCGGTCCGGCGGATGGTGCCGACCCCGGTGCCGGCGCGCAGGCGGACCCCGTTGCCTGGCGTCCCCGGCCTTGCGGTGACCCAGACGGTGGCGCCGTGGGTGATGTCCGGGTCGTCGCCGGCGTCCTTGACGATGCCGGCGCACGCCCAGCCTGCCCCCTGCGCCTGCCGGGCGAGGGCGAAGGCCGGCGCCCGGCCGCGGGGGAGGGCCACGGCCACCGGATCCGGGAAGGCGCCGCTGAGCAGCGCCGTGGATGCCGCCCGCGCCGCGGCCGCGGCGCAGGCGCCGGTGGTCCAGCCGCGGCGCAGGGCGGTGCCGGCAGGTGCATCAGCGGGGTCGGCGTGGCCTCGGGTCATGCTCAGAAATCATACCGGATCCCCGCCCGTACGAAACGCCCCGGGTCGGCGTACAGCGACGAGTCGTTCTCGTTGTCGAGCAGGTTATCTACCCCGGCCTGGAGGGTTACGCCGTCCCACGCGGCCGGCGCGTACTCGGCGTCCAGGCTGGTGAGGGTGTAGGCGCTCTCCCACTCGGTGCCGTCGTAGACCTCGTCGACGTAGCGGGTGCGTACCTGCAGCTCGACCGGCCCGGCGGGTTGCCACAGGACGCTGGCCACCGCGTTCCACTCCGGTGCGTGGGCCAGCGTCTCCCCGGTGTCGCGGTTGATGGCGTCGAGGTAGGTTGCGGCGAGCTGTAGCTCGAGCGCTGGCTCGAGGGCCAGGCCGAGGTCGAGCTCGGCACCCTGGGCCCGGGCGTCGTCGACGTTGCGGAAGGTCTTCGCCGCTTTGTCGGTGGTTGTTGCCGCGGTCTTCGTGATCCGGTCGTCGAACTCGGTGTAGAACACGCCGAGGTCGTAGCGGCCCTGCACGGCCCCGGAGACCGCCAGCTCCCCGGCGAGGCCCAGCTCGTAGTTCCGGCTCCGCTCGGGGTCGAGCTCCTCGCCCTCGATGAAGTGGGTGCCCAGGACCCGCTTGCCGCTCGGGCCGACGGTGTCCACGAAGTAGGAGCGCAGCTCCGGGACCTTGAAGCCCTCGGCGTACTGGGCGCGGATCCGTGCCGCTGGGTGGAGCCGGTAGACGGAGCCGGCCTGGAGGGCGGTGTTGTCGACGTCCACCGAGCTGTCGTCGTAGCGGGCGCCGTAGACCAGGTCCAGGCGCTCCGTGGCCTGCCACTCGTGCTGCGCGAAGGCGCCCCCGACCCACTGGTCGTGCTCGGGATCCTCCGAGAGCTCGTGGTCCCGGTAGCTTTGCGTCGTGTGCTTGAGGCCGGTGAGCACGGTGTGCCGCTCATTGGGGCGCCAGGTGGCCTGGAGGTCGTTGACCCGATCGGTCAGGGTTACGTCCCGGGGGCCGAACTCGCTCGCCGCCCGCGTCTCGAAGCCGAACGCCTGCGGGAGCAGGAAGGTGTTGGAGCGCTCCATCTCGAAGCGGCTCTCGTAGAGCCGGTAGCGCAGCTCCAGGTCCTCCGTGGCCAGCCACTCCGCCTCGGCGGCGAGGTCCCGGCGCCGGCTGTCCTCGGCAAGGCGCGCCGGGAAGCGGTCCGCCTTGACCGTCTGGCTGTTCTCTTGCACGCCGGTCGGGATGGCCGGCTTGCCGCGCACGAAGGTGAAGTCGCGCCGGCGCTCCCCGTCCATGACCCCGGCCTCCAGATCGAGCCTCAGCGCCCGGGTCGGCCAGTGGGTGAGGCCGGCGCGCAGGTTGTAGACGTCGGCCCCCTCGCGGTGGTCCTCGTCGAAGCCGTAGCTGGCGTCGATCTTCCCCGTGTCTGGCTCGGTCTCGATGTTGGCGGTGGCGGGCTCGGCGTAGGCGTCGCGCTCCAGGGCGTCCGCTAGCAGGCGCCAGCGCGTATCGGCGTCACCGCCGCCCAGGTAGAGCGCGCCGTGGTTGCGCTGACCGCCCTGGCCGTCCGTCGGGGCGCCGGTCTCGACCTCCGCGCTGCCCTCGAGGCCGGGCTCCGGCTTGCGGGTGATGACGTTGATCACGCCGGCGATGGCGTCCGAGCCGTAGGCGACGCTGCCCGGGCCCTTGACGATCTCGACGCGCTCGACGTGGCTGACCGGGATGCGGTTGAGCTCGTAGCCGCGCCCGGAGGTACCCCGGATCCGGCGGCCGTCGATGAGGTAGATGATATCGGTACGGCCGCCGCCGCGGATGGAGAAGGTGTCGCCGTCCGGGCCGATGAACAGGCTCGACTCGCTGCGCAGCGCCTCGTCGAGCATGGTGGCGCCGCTGCGCTGGATCGCCTCGTCGGTGATGACCTCGGTAGCGGCCGGCGTGCGCTCGATGGCGCGCCGGGTACGGGTCGGTGCCGTGACCGTGATCTCGGGTAGCGCCTCGGCGTCCGCCGCCTCGGAGGCGGCCGGCGCGACGGCGAGCGGCGCTACGGTACTCGCGGCCAGGATCGAGCCGACGAGGGTGAGGCTTCTAGGCATGGGAGACCTCCTGGGCGCACACCCCGTGCGCGTCCGTGGGTGCATGACCCGCGGGGTGCCAGCAAGGAAGCCTTGGAGAGCGGGCTCGTCCTGAGCGAGGTGTGAGCACTCGCAGCCCCGGCCTGCCGCGCCCCGCGGTCCTCGGGTCTGCCGTGGGCCGGTCTCCGGGCTCGTGGGGTGGCGGCACAAGGGCCTCCGGCAGCAACCCGCCTTCCCGCGAAGCCCGCCCCGAGGACGGGGGTTCCGCAGTGGCTCACCCGGGGTTGCTGCAACCCACCTACCGTTGCGGGGGCAGCGCCGGCGTCACCGCCGTCGGGCGGCTGAACCGGACTTCCCGTTTAACCCGCCGGGCAGGGCTGATCCCGGCGGGCACCCACAGCGAGCGGGGAAATTAGCAAGGGAGGCCTTGGTGCTCAATGGCTCCGCGCTGCCGTAGCAGCGCCCGATCTCTGCGGTTTGACGCCGCGCCGTCGCCTATCTATAGTGCCTCGATCCTCAGGTGTCCCGCGTGCAGGCGCGGGTATCAACGGGAAGACCGGTGCAGCCGCTGCTGAGCGGCGAGTCCGGCGCTGCCCCCGCAACGGTAGGTGGGGAGCGGATCGAGGAGGCCACTGCGAGGCCACGTCGTGCGGCGGCGGGCCTGGCGGGAAGGCGATCCGCAGAGGGCCCTCGGCGGGCCACCCACGAGCCCGGAGACCGGCCTGAGGCGACCCAGGGGCCGCGGGGCGCGGCAGGCCGGGGTGGGCACGGTCTGCCGTCGGCGGGCCTCCCTCCTCCTGTCTCTCCCCCGCGGTATGTTCAGTCCGAGGCGCGCGGGTGGCGCGCCCCAAGGGGGAGCAACCATGCCGAGACCCATCCCTGTCGCCGCCGGCCTGGCGGCCGGCCTATTCGTGACGGCCGCCTACGCCGAGACTGAGGCCGGCGCCACGGATGCCCATATAGACACGAGCCGCCTCGATCCGCTGGTGGTGACCCCCAGCCGGGTGGTGCAGACCGTGGACGAGTCGCTCGCCTCCGTGACCGTCATCGAACGCGAGGCGATCGAGCGCCAGCAGCCGCGGCAGCTCTCCGAGCTGCTGCAGGGACGCGCCGGGGTGAGCTTTAGCAGTAACGGGCCGTTTGGGAAGTCCAGCGGCCTCAATCTGCGCGGCACCGAGTCCGGCCACACCCTGCTCCTCGTCGACGGCATGCGCCTGAGCTCAGCGACGGCTGGCCAGCCCGCCTGGCAGTTCTTGCCGCCGCAGCAGATCGAGCGCGTGGAGGTGGTGCGCGGGCCGCGCTCGTCGGTCTACGGCGCCGATGCCCTCGGCGGCGTGGTCCAGGTCTTCACCCGCCGGGGCGAGCCCGGCGAGCCGCGGGTCAACGCCTTCGTCGGCGGCGGCAGCCTGGGCACCTACGAGGCCGGCGCGGGGGTCTCCGGCGGCAGCGAGTCGACCCGCTACAGCCTCTCGGGGGGGCACTTCAAGACCGACGGCATCGACGTCCAGGACGGCGTCGGCGACAGCGCGGACGACGGCTACGACAACAGCTCGGTGACCGGCCGCGTCTCCCACCAGTTATCGCCGCAGGTCGAGCTCTTCGCCAGCGGCCTCTACGCCGAGGGGGCGACAGAGTTCGATCGCGCCTCCTACAGCTCGGCTCGCACCGACTTCGCCCAGGCAGCGGGCCGGGCCGGGGCGCGCATCGATGTCACCGAGGGGTGGCGCACCGAGATCGCCTACGGCCACAGCCGCGACGAGCAGGACACCTACTACGGGGGGCAGCTCGACAACCGCTTCAATACCACCCGCGACTACCTGAGCTGGCGCAACGACCTCGACCTCGCCCCCTGGGCGGAGCTCAGCGTCGGGACGGACTGGCGCGAGGCGCGGGTCTCCGGCACCACCGACTACGCCGAGACGAGCCGCGACAACTGGGGGGTCTACCAGCTGCTGACCCTGGATCTCGCCCGGCACCGGCTCGAGGTGAGCAGCCGCTACGACGACAACGAGGCCTACGGCGACCAGACCACCGGGCAGCTCGCCTGGGGGTATGCCCTCACCGAGCGCTGGCAGGCCCGGGCCTCCTACGGGACGGCCTTCAAGGCGCCGAGCTTCAACGACCTCTACTATCCGCCGAGTATGTTCTCTACGGGAGGGAATCCAGACCTCGAGCCGGAGGAGTCGCGGAGCTACGAGGCCGGCGTCCGCTACACGGGCCCGGCCGGCTACGTCGACTTGGCAGCCTTCCGCACGGACATCGACAATCTCATCGATTGGGCCCCGACACCCTCCGGGAAATCTCAGCCCCAGAACGTCGAGGAGGCCCGCATCACGGGGATGGAGCTCGAGAGCGGCGGTGCGGTGGGGCCCTGGCAGCTCCAGGGTGCCGTGACCCTGATGGACCACGGCAACCCGAACGAGCCCGGCAGCCGCCTCAACCGGCGGCCGAACGCGAGCCTGCGGCTAGATGTTGACCGCAGCTGGCAGGACCTCGAGCTCGGCGGCACCGTGGTGGCGCGCGGGCGCAGCTTTGAGAAGCTCTACGGTGGTGGGACCGAGCGCCTCGCCGGCTACGGCCTGCTCAACCTGCGCGCGGCCTACCACCTGGATCCGCAGTGGACGGTCCGCGCTCAGCTCAAGAACGCCCTGGACAAGGACTACCAGACGGCCGCTGGCTACAATCAGCCCGGCCGAGCGGCGTACATCTCCGTCCATTTCAACCAGCGATAGAGGCCCGGCTCGGATGGGTAATCGTCTCTCCAAGATCGCGACCTGCACCGGTGACGAGGGCCGGACCGGCCTCGGCGACGGCTCGCGGGTGGACAAGGACAGCCACCGCGTCGAGGCGTTCGGCGAGGTGGATGAGCTCAACAGCCTCCTCGGGCGGCTGCTCGCCCACGAGCTGCCCAGCGACGTGGCGCCGATGCTCGCCCAGGTCCAGCACGAGCTCTTCGACCTCGGCGCCGAGCTCGCGGTCCCCGGCAACCCGGCGCTGCCCGAGGCCGCCATCGAGCGCCTCGACGCGGCGCTAGCCGCCTACAACGAGGCCCTGCCGCACCTGAAGGAGTTCATCCTCCCCAGCGGCGGCCCGGCGACGGCGGACTGCCACACGGCCCGGGCGGTCTGCCGCCGGGCCGAGCGCCGGATGGTCGCGTTGAGCCACCACGAGGCGGTCCGGGCCATCTCCATGGCGTACCTCAACCGCCTCTCGGACCTGCTCTTCGTCGTCGCCCGGGTGCTATCGCGCTACGAGAACGGCGGCGAGGTGCTCTGGCGCCCGGCCGGGCAGCGGGAGGCCTCATCGTAGGGGACGCCATGTCGCGGGCCGCCTGTGCCATCGCCCTGGTCCTGAGCCTGATCCCGGCGGCGGCCGTCGCCGAGCGGTGCGTCGAGGACGACGCGGGGGCGACGGTCTGCCTGGACGCCCCTGCGGAGCGGATCGTCGCCCTGTCGCCCGGGGCTGCCGAGCTGCTCTTCGCCGCCGGGGCCGGTGACCGCGTGGTGGCGGCGGTCAGCCACGCCGACTATCCGCCCGAGGCGGAGGCGCTGCCCCGGGTCGGCAGCTACGACCGGCTGGACATGGAGGCCATCCTGGCCCAGCGGCCGGACCTGGTCGTCGGCTGGATCAGCGGCAATCCGACCAACCAGCTCGAGCGCCTCGATGCCCTCGATGTGCCGCTCTACCGCAGCGAGCCCCGGGATCTGCCGGACATCCCGGCGACCCTGGAGCGCCTGGGCCGGCTCGCCGGCACGGCGGAGGAGGCCGCCAGCGCGGCCGCGGATTTCCGCGCCGAGCTCGACGAGCTGGCGGCCACCTACGCGGACCGTGAGCCGGTGCGCGTCTTCTACCAGATCTGGGCCGAGCCGGTGATGACCGTCAACGACGAGCAGATCATCAGCGCCTCCATCCGCGTCTGCGGCGGCGAGAACGTCTTCGGCGACCTGGAGCGGCTGACGCCGCGGCTGGACCGGGAGGCCGTGCTCGCCGCCGACCCGGAGGCCATCGTCAGCGGCGGCATGGGCGAGGCCGACGACAGCTGGCTCGACGCCTGGCGCCGCTACGAGAGCCTCCAGGCGGTTCAGGCGGGCAATCTCTTCTTCGTGCCCCCCTCGACCCTGCAGCGGCCCACGCCGCGGGTGCTGACGGGCACCGCCGAGCTGTGCCGGAAGCTGGAGCAGGCCCGCCGGTGATCGCCCGATGCGCCGCCTAGTCCCGCCCCTGGCCGTCCTGGCCGCCGCGGCGATAGCCGCGCTGGCGGTGGCGGTGGGGATCGGCAGCGTCCCCATCCCGCCGGCGGCGCTGTGGGCCGTGGCCACCGGCGGCGGGGAGCCGCTCCACCAGACCCTGGTCCTCGAGCTCCGCGCGCCGCGGGCGCTGGCCGCCCTCGCCGTGGGTGGGCTACTGGCGGTGGCGGGGGCCCTGATGCAGGTCCTGCTGCGCAACCCGCTCGCCGACCCGTACGTCCTCGGCCTCTCCGGCGGCGCGGCGGTGGGGGCGCTGGCGGCGATGCTCCTCGGCCTCGGTGCGGCCCTGGTCTCCGGGGCGGCCTTCGCCGGGGCGCTGCTCTCCACCGTCCTGGTCTTCGGGCTGGCCCACGGCACCGGGAGCTGGACGCCGACGCGGCTGCTGCTCACCGGGGTCGTGGTGGCCTCCGGCTGGGGGGCGCTGGTGACCTTCATGCTCGCCGTCGGCCCTACGCGGCAGCTACCCGGCATGCTCTACTGGCTCATGGGCGATCTCGCCTACGCCCGCAGCCCGTGGTGGGCCCTGGCGGCCCTGGGTGTCGCTGTGGCCGGGGCCGTGCCGCTCGGGCGCAGCCTCAATATCCTCGCCCGCGGGCCGCTGCAGGCGGCGGTCCTGGGCGTGGCGGTACGGCCGCTGGAGTGGGGCATCTATGTGGCGGCCAGCCTACTCACCGCCGTCGCCGTGACCACCGCCGGCAGCATCGGCTTCGTGGGCCTGGTGGTCCCGCACATGCTGCGGCTGGTGCTCGGCAACGACCAGCGCCTGATCCTGCCGGCCGCGGCGCTGGCCGGCGGCGCGCTGCTGACGCTGGCCGACGTCCTCGCCCGCACGCTGATCGCCCCGGAGCAGCTGCCGGTGGGCGTCATCACGGCGATGCTGGGCGTGCCGCTGTTCCTGTATCTGCTGCATCGGAGCCGGGGGTGATGGCCGAGAGCCTGGCCACCGAGGCGCTGGTCGTGGATATCCCCGGCCGGGCGGACGGCCAGCCGCTAGATCTCGCCGTCAGGCCGGGACAGGTGTGGGGCGTGCTCGGCCCCAACGGCGCCGGCAAGACCACGCTCCTGCATACCCTGGCGGGGCTGCGCCCGGCGCGCTCGGGGACCGTGAGCCTGGCCGATAAGCCGTTGCCGTATTGGCGGCGCAAGGCGCTGGCGCGGCGATTGGGCGTGGTCTTCCAGGAGCGCCACGACGGCTTCCCGGCCACCGTGCTGGAGACGGCGCTCATCGGCCGCCACCCGTACCTCGCTCCGTGGGATATGGAGACCGCCGAGGACGTGGCCCTGGCGCGGCGGGCCCTGGCGCGGCTGGAGCTCGGCGGGCTGGAGGAGCGGCTGGTCGGCACCCTCTCCGGTGGCGAGCGCCAGCGCCTGAGCCTGGCCACTGTCCTGGCCCAGGAGCCGGGGATCTGGCTGGCCGACGAGCCCACCAATCACCTGGACCTGCGCCACCAGGTAGCGGTCATGGACCTGCTCGCCGCCCAGGCCGTGGCCGGGTGCGGGGTCTGCCTCTGCCTGCACGACATCAACCTGGCAGCGCGCTGGTGCAGCCACATCCTGCTGCTCTACCCGGACGGCAAGGCCTGCTGGGGGCCGGCGGATGCCATGCTGGTCACCGAGGCCCTCGAGGATCTCTACGGGCAGCCGCTGGTGGCCGCCGAGGCGGACGGGGCGCGGGTCTTCGTGCCTGCGAGCAGGGCATCGCACAAGCCGTGAGGAGCGCTATGCAGATCTGGGTCGACGCCGACGCCTGTCCGGCGCCCATCAAGGAGATCCTCTTCCGGGCCGCGGAGCGGACCCGGGTACCCCTGACCCTGGTGGCCAACCACCCCCTCAAGGTGCCGCCGTCGAGGGTGATCCAGGCGGTCCAGGTCGGCGCGGGCCTCGAGGTGGCCGACCACGAGATCGTCCGCCGGCTGGCCCCGGGCGATCTCGTGATCACTGCGGATATCCCCCTGGCCGCCGAGGTCGTCGAGGCCGGCGCCCGGGCGCTCGATCCCCGCGGCGAGCTCTACACCCCGGAGACCGTCCGCGAGCGCCTGAACATGCGCGACTTCATGGACACCCTGCGCGCCAGCGGCATGGACACCGGCGGCTCGGCGCCGCTCAGCCAGCGGGACCGGCAGGCCTTCGCCAACCAGCTCGACCGTATCCTGGCCCACCGCGACGGGGGCGGCTGATCGCCGAGGGCCGCTCAGGCGCTGTGGAGGTTGTCGTAGAGCTCCTGGAACTGCCCGGTGAGCTTGTGCCTGGGCGCCCAGTGGATCAGGGGCTTGGCGTTCTGGTGGGACTCGCGCACCTTCACCGAGGCGTTCAGGTGCGGCGTGAGGATGGGCAGCTCCTCGTGGGTCAGCTCGTCCACGAGCTGCCCGGGCAGGTTGGCGTTGGGCTGGAACTGGTTGACCACGATGCCCTCGACCCGGAGCGCCTCGTTGTGGTCCTCGCGGATCTCCTCCAGGTGATCGATCAGCTCGTACAGCGCACGCCGGGAGAAGTCGTCGCAGTCGAAGGGGATCAGGCAGCGCTGCGCGGCGATGAGCGCCGAGCGGCTGAAGAAGTTGAGCGCCGGGGGCGTGTCGATGTAGATGGCGTCGAAGGCCGGGCTATCGAGCTTGCCCAGGGCATCGCGCAGCTTGTAGATCTTGTAGCGCGATTCCAGCTTGTTCTGCAGCGCCTCCAGCTCACGGTCCGCCGGCAGGAGGTAGAGGTTGTCGAACGGGGTCTGGGTGATGAACTGGCCCAGGTCCGCCGGCTTGCGCGGCCCTAGCCGGAAGCCGAGGGTCGAGGCGTAGAAATCCGCGATGGTGTGCTCGTTCGCCTCGGCCTCCTGGCCCAGCAGGTACTGGGAGGAGTTGCCTTGCGGATCGGAGTCGACCACTAGGGTCCGCAGCCCGGAGGCGGCGCTGATGGCGGCCAGGTTGCAGGTGATGGTGGATTTGCCTACCCCGCCTTTCTGGTTGAAGATCACGCGCTTCACGCTTGCCTCCCGCTCCCGTTGCCGCCGGTTGGACGGACAGCCGACAAAGTCCGGTAAGTATCGGGCCATCGCTGATCCGGCGTCAAACCGGTCCCCGGCCCGTGGTACCGCATGCGGTTGCGATTTATAGGCGATGGCGAAACGATCACGTTGGCTATGCGACTGGTAATGGCGTAAGCTTCGTCCTGTGCTGGGCATCCCCGAAGCCGCAGGGAGTTACCGGGCATGTACAAGGTGATCGCCAGCGTCGACGGCTCGCGCTCTTCGCCCGCTGTGTGCGACTACGCGATCTGGGCGGCCCGACGCCTGGATGCCCCCCTGACCTTCCTGCACGCCATCAACACCCCCGACGGGGCGTGCGAGGGGGAGCTGAGCGGGAACCTGACCTTCGGTGTCCGCGACAGCCTGCTCAGCGAGATGGTCGAGGTCGAGGACCGGCGCGACAAGCTGGCCCGGGAGCAGGGCAAGGCCGTGCTCGCTGATGCCGTGGGCCGCGCCGTCGAGCAGGGGGTCGACGACGCCGGCCGCCTGCTGCGCAATGGGGACGTCGCCGACGTGCTGGACAAGGCCCAGGGGGAGATGCGCCTGCTCGTGCTCGGCAAGCAGGGCGAGGACGGCGACGCCCTGGCGCAGCACATCGGCAGCCACCTGGAGAGCACCATCCGCCGGGTGCAGCGGCCGATCCTGGTGGCCCCGCTGGCTTTCCGGGCGCCGGCGCGCTTCCTGATCGCCTACGACGGCAGCCCCACCGCCACCGAGGTGGTCGAGCGGGTCGCCGAGAGCCCCTTGCTGCAGGGGCTGGAGGCGCACATCCTGCTGGTGGACGCCGATACCGAGGCCAGCAGCGAGCGTCTGCGCGGCCCCCGGGAGCGGCTCGAGGCCGCGGGCTTTACGGTCCATACCGCGATCCGGCCCGGTAGCGTCGACGAGGCGGTCTGCGCCTACCGGGCGGAGCAGGACATCCACCTGGTCGCCATGGGCGCCTACGGCCACTCCCGGCTGCGGCACTTCTTCCTCGGCAGCACGACGACCCACATGATCATGCGCGCCAGCACCCCGCTGCTGATCCTGCGCTAAGAAGGCGACGCTATGGCGGTGCCGGCGATGCTGATCACTGCCCCGGGGTCGGGGCAGGGCAAGTCGATGATCACGGCGGCCCTGGCCCGGCTGCACCGCAACGCCGGCCGCCGGGTCCGGGTCTTCAAGCACGGCCCGGACTACCTGGACCCCATGCTCCAGGAGCGGGCCTCGGGCGCCCCCGTCTACCAGCTCCACCCGTGGATGACCGGCGCTGGCGAGTGCCGCGCCCGGCTGGCCGCGGCAGCCCGCGAGGCCGATGTCATCCTCGTAGAGGGCGCCATGGGGCTCTTCGACGGCGACCCCTCGAGCGCCGATCTGGCCGCGTTGGCCGGGCTGCCGATAGCGGTGGTCGTGGATGCCCGCGCCATGGCGGAGACCTTCGGCGCCCTGGTAGCCGGCCTGGCGCACCACCGGGCCGATGTCCAGGTGACAGGGGCCCTGGCCAACCGGGTGGACAGCGCCGGGCACGCCCGCATGCTCGCCGGCAGCCTGCCGGACGGCGTGGCCTGGCTCGGCGCCGTGCCCCGGGACGAGGCGCTGCGGCTGCCCGACCGGCATCTGGGCCTGGTCCAGGCGGACGAGGTGGACGATCTGGACGCGCGCCTGGACGGCGCCGCCGCGGCGCTCGCCGAGGCGGGCCTGGCAGGCTTGCCGCCGGCCGTGGCCCTCGAGGCCGAGCCGCTGCCGGCGCCGCCGCGGCTGCTGGCGGGGCAGCGGATCGCCGTGGCCCGGGACGCCGCCTTCGGCTTCATCTACCGCGCGAACCTGGAGCTGCTCGAGGCCATGGGGGCGGCCGTCCACCCCTTCTCGCCACTCGCGGATACGGCGCTGCCGCCGGCGGATGCCCTGTGGCTGCCCGGCGGCTACCCGGAGCTCCACGCCGCCGAGCTGGCCGGGAACGTCGCCATGCAGGCCGCCATCCGCGGCCACCACGAGGCCGGGCGGCCGATCCTGGCCGAGTGCGGCGGGCTCATGTACTGCGCCGAGACCCTGGTGGATGGCGAGGGTGCCGAGCATCCGATGCTCGGGCTCCTGCCGGGACGCGCCGAGATGGCGGGGCGGCTGACCGGGATCGGGCTGCAGGCCTGGGAGCGGGCCGAGGGGACCCTCCGCGGGCACACCTTCCACCACTCGCGGCTGCGCACGGCGCTAACGCCTGCGGCGGAGACCGTCCGGCGCAGCGGCAGCCCGGCGGAGCCGGTGTATCGGGTGGGGCCGTTGACGGCCACCTATTTCCACGCCTATTTCCCTTCATCCCCCGAGGTCGTCGCGGCCCTGCTAACCCGTTAGGCTGCACGCTCCGCAGCGGCCCGTGGCCGCCGCGATCGAGGCGCGATTGATAGAGGTGGTGACCGATGCGCGAAGAGGCGAAGGAGCCGCAGCACCACGCCGCCCGCATGGAGCGCAAGAGGGCGGCCATGGAAGAGCGCAAGCGCCGCGCCCAGCAGGACCGTGGCGTGCTGCTGGTGCTCACCGGTGCCGGCAAGGGCAAGAGCTCATCCGCCTGGGG
The DNA here is from genome assembly GCA_913055575.1 of uncultured Ectothiorhodospiraceae bacterium. Taxonomy (GTDB): domain Bacteria; phylum Pseudomonadota; class Gammaproteobacteria; order Nitrococcales; family Halorhodospiraceae; genus Halorhodospira. The sequence goes on along the minus strand of CAJXLI010000016.1, from coordinate 8,939 downwards.
CATGGTGGCCCGTACCCTCGGCCACGGCCGCTCGGCAGGGGTGATGCAATTCATCAAGGGCACCGAGGCTACCGGCGAGGAGGTCTTCTTCCGCGAGCAGCCCGGTGTCGACTGGCGCGTGATGGGCGAGGGCTTCACCTGGGAGACCGCTGACCGCGAGCGGGATGTCGCCGCGGCCCGCGCCGCCTGGGAGGCGGCCCGCTACTGGCTGCGTCCGGACGGGCCGGCGCTGGTGGTGCTCGACGAGCTCTGCCTGGCCCTGCGCTACGAGTACCTGGAGCTCGGCGAGGTGCTCGACGACCTCTCCCAACGCCCCTGCGCGCAGCACGTGGTCATCACCGGCCGCCACGCGCCGAAGCCGCTGATCGACGCCGCCGACACCGTCAGCGCCATCGAGCCGGTGCGCCACGCCTTCGAGGCCGGGGTGCGCGCCCAGCCGGGGGTCGAGTGGTGAGCGCCCGCGCCCTGATGCTCCAGGGGACCTGCTCCGGCGCCGGCAAGACGGCGCTGGTAGCGGGGTTGTGCCGATTGCTCGCGCGGCGCGGCGTGCGGGTGGCACCGTTCAAGCCGCAGAACATGAGCAACAACGCCGCCGTCACCAGCGACGGCGGCGAGATCGGTCGCGGCCAGTGGCTGCAGGCGGTGGCGGCCGGCGTGCCGGCCCATACCGACATGAATCCGGTGCTCCTCAAGCCCGAGGCCGAGCGCACCGCCCAGGTGGTGGTCCAGGGCCAGGCCACCGGACGGCTCGAGGCCGGCGCCTTCCGCGAGGCGCGGCAACCGCTGCTGCCGCCGGCGCTGGCGTCCTTCGAGCGCCTGTGCGCCGCCTACGACGTGGTGCTGGTGGAGGGCGCCGGCTCCCCGGCGGAGCCCAACCTGCGCGAGGGCGATATCGCCAACATGGGCTTCGCCGCGGCGGCGGACCTGCCGGTCTGGCTGGTCGGGGATATCGACCGCGGCGGCGTCTTCGCGTCGCTGCTCGGTACGCTGGCGTGGCTCGACCCGGCCGACCGGGTCCGGGTCGAGGCCCTGATCATCAACCGCTTCCGCGGTAGCCGCGAGCTGCTCGGCGAGGCCCCGGCGCAGCTCGCTGAGCGTGCCGGCGTGCCGCTTATCGGCGTGGTCCCGGCGGTACCGGACCTGCACCTGCCCGAGGAGGACGCCCCCTACCGCATGGCCGGCGCGCGGGGGGGCGGCCACGCCCTGCAGGTAGCCGCGGTGGCCTACCCGCGGCTGAGCAACCACGACGACCTGGACGCCCTGGACGCCGAGCCCGGTGTCCACGTCCGTTTCGCCCGGCAGCCGGAGGCGCTCGACGGGGCGGATCTCGTCGTCCTGCCCGGCTCCAAGCACGTCTTCGCCGACCTGGCCTGGCTGCGTGAGACCGGTATGGCGGAGGCGCTGCTGCGCCACTGCCGCTATGGTGGCCGGGTCCTCGGGCTGTGTGGCGGGCTGCAGATGCTCGGCGAGGCCATCGAGGATCCCGAGGGCGTGGAGGGCGGCGGCAGCGCCGAGGGGCTGGGCCTGTTGCCGGTACGTACCCGGCTGGCGTCGCAGAAGCGCCTCGCCGAGACGCGGCGCACTGCCGAGTGGCCGGCACCGGTGACGGTGACGGGCTACGAGATCCACCACGGCGTCACCGGCGCCCAGCCGGGGCTCTTCCCCTTGGTGGCCCGCTCGGCCGACGGCCGCGTGCTGGGCAGCTACCTCCATCGCTTGTTCGATAGCGGCCCCTTCCGGCGGGCCCTGCTGGCGGAGCTCTTCGGCCTGGAGGGGGCGGGCGGTGACGAGCAGGGGCGCATCCTCGCCGAGCTGGATCGGCTGGCCGATACGCTGGAGGGCGCGCTGGCGCCCGGGTGGCTGGAGGCGCTGGCGGCCGCCCGGCGAGGCCCGGGCGCGTGACGCGCTGCTAGCCGGCCAGCGCCGGCTCCAGGAGGTCGGCGATGCGGCTGTCGAGCCAGTAGCGCGGACGGCCTGGCACCGCGCCGGCGACGAAGCCCACGTGGCCGCCGCGCTCGGTGAGCGCCAGCTCGATCCCCGGGCCGACCTCCCCGGCAGCGGGGATGGCCGCGGCGGGGACGAAGGGGTCGTTCACGGCGTGGATCACCGTGGTGGGCTGGCGGATGGCGCCGAGGCGCTGCCGGCAGCTCGCCTGCCGGTAGTAGTCGGCGCTGTCGCGGAAGCCGTGGAGCGGGGCGGTGAGCAGGTCATCGAGCTCGCGCAGCCGCCGGATGCGCCGGATCCGCTCCGCCGGCACCGGGCCGTCCCCCCGCACCTCGAACTTCCGGGCGGCCAGCTCCCGCAGCCGGCGCAGCAGGTACGCCTGGTAGATACGGCCGAAGCCGTGCTCCAGGGCGGTGGTGCAGGCGTCGAGCTCGAAGGGCACGGAGGTCGCCACGGCCCGCGCCAGCGGCGCATCGCCCCGCTCGGCGAGCCAGTTGAGCAGCATCGAGCCGCTCAGCGAGAAGCCGACGACCGCCAGCGGCCGTTGCGGATCGCGGCCGGCCAGGGTGGTGGCGACCCGTTCCAGGTCGTCCCAGGCAGCGGCGTGGTAGGAGCGCCGGTGGCGGTTCGGATAGCGCCCCGCCCCGCGGGCGTGCATCACCACCGAGCCGATGCCGCGCCGGGCCAGCTCCGCCACGACGCCGCGGACGTAGGGGGAGTCGGCGCTGCCGCCCAGGCCGTGGCCGATGATCGCCAGCCCTCGCCCGGGCGGGCCCCAGGCCAGCTCCAGGAAGTCGCCGTCGGGCAGCTCGAGGATCTCTGGGATCAGCGGCGGCCCCGCGGGGCGGCGCAGCAAGGCCGGGTAGACGGTCTGGGCGTGCCGGCCCGGCAGCCACCACGCGGCCCGGAAGGGCGCCCCGCCGGCCGTCGTCCGCGCGCTGGCGTCCTGCTCGATCACGGGCTCCCCTGGGGGTGCCTGCCTCGGGTCGCGCACGTCACCCCTCCCGGGAGAGCACCGTGCCGATAGGCCCGGTGAGTGCCACGTAGTCCGTGGTATTGCAGTGCTCGCCGCCGGCGCGCGGCAGCTGGCAGGTGAAGGTGGCCCCGGCGCCGGGCTCGCTCGCGACCCGGAGCGTGCCCCAGTGGGCGTCGGCGATCAGCCGGCAGATGGCCAGGCCCAGGCCGCTGCCCTTGGGCTTGCCCGCCTGCTGCACGGAGATCTGGTGGAACTTGTCGAAGATGTGCTGCTGCTCCTCCTCGCTGATCCCGGGCCCGTTATCGGTGACCGACAGGCGCAGGGTATCGCCGGGGGCCGGGGCCAGGTGCAGCCAGACCTGCCCCTCGCCCGGCTCGGTGAACTTGGAGGCGTTGGAGAGGAGGTTGATGATCAGCTGCATCAGCCGGTCCGGATCGCCCTTGACGGCGTTGTCGTCGCTGTCGATGTCGACGTGCAGCTGCGTCTGCCGCTCCGTGAACAGCTGCCGGGTGGCCTCCACCGCCTCCCGGGCCAGGCGGGAGAGGTCCACGTCCTCCAGCTGCCACTGCGCCGAGCCGCTCTCGATCTTCGACAGGTCCAGCACCTGGTTGATCAACCGGGTCAGGCGCTCGCTCTCGCGGACCACGACCTCCAGGAACTCGCGGCGCTGGTCGGCGTCCATCTCCGGGTTGTTGAGCATGATCTCGCCGAAGGCGCGGATGGAGGTGAGCGGCGTGCGCAGCTCGTGGCTGACCATGGAGACGAACTCGTCCTTGAGCTGATCCAGCTCCTGGAGCCGCTCGTTGGCCGCGCGCAGCTCCTCGGTGGTCGACTCGAGCCGTTGCGAGCGCTCGATCGCCGTAGCCGCCGATCTGATCAGCGCCACGGTAGCCTCGTGGCCGAGGCCCTGGCCCTGGGCCAGGGCCTCGGCCACTGCCCGGCCCGTCGCCGCGTCGAGGGCCTCGGCGAGGCCGGATGCCTGCGCTGGCCCGAGCGTCCGCGCCAGCGCGGCGTGGCGATCGTCGTCACCGTCCATCAGAACTGCGCCTGCTGCTTGCGGACCTCAACCATCTGCTCGGAGGCCTCGATGGCGTGGCGCAGCGTGCGCACGCCGCGCTCCTCGAGCAGCGGGACCATCTGGGCGAAGATCTCGCCGGTTACCAGGGTATCGCCCAGGGCCGTGTGCCGGCCGCTGATCTCGACCCCCAGGCGGTTGGCGATGCTCTCGAGCGTGTGCTCCGGCGTGTGGTCGTGGAGGTAGACCGACAGCAGCAGGGTGTCGAGGACGGGGTTGTCGAATCGTACCCCGCACTGCGCCTCCTTGAGCCGGATGAACTTCATGTCGAAGGCGGCGTTGTGGGCGACGAGGACCGAGTCGCCGACGAACGCCTTGAGCTGCGGCAATGCCGTATGGATATCCGGCTGATCAGCGACCATCTCGTCGCGGATCCCGTGGAACTGGATGGACGCCTTGGGGATCGGCCGCCCCGGGTTGACCAGCTGCTCGAAGTGCTCGCCCTCCAGGATGCGGCCGTTGACCATCCGGACCCCGGCGATGGAGATGATCTCGTCGCCCTCGGCGGGCGACAGCCCCGTCGTCTCGGTATCGAAGATGACGTAGGAGAGCTGCGACAGGGGCTGATCGAGCCGATCGCCCTGGTCTGCCGCCTGGTCGGCGAGGGAGAAGTCGTAGAACTCGGGCCGGGGCGGCAGGCGCTCCTCAGGCTGCTCCCACTGGCGCCGCGAGACGGGCAGCGGGAGGCGCAGCAGGGCGTGGCCGCGACGGCGCGGGTGGGCCTGGCTCCAGGCCAGGCTGTCGTGGCGCTCCAGCACGCCGCGGGCGTTGAGCTGGCCGGTGGCCTCGGGCAGCTCCTCCTCGAGCCACGCCTCGAGACGGTCCGGCGGTACTGGCGTCCCCTCCCAGGAGAGGTCCAGGTAGACGCGCCGGTCGCCCATCAGCGCCTCGGCCTGGGCCTGCTTGACCCCGTGGTCTTGGCGCAGCCGGCGCAGCAGGTGCTCGAGGACCAGGCCGACGGCGTGGCTCTCGGCGTGCAGCCACAGCGGGATCCCGACCACCTCGACCCTCGGCAGGCCCTCGGGGCGCCGGCGCAGGACGCTGGCGAGGAGGTCGGCGCTGTTGATATCCGCCATGGTCCAGGGAGCGGATACGAGGCGGTACGTCTCCCTCGCCATGCGCTCGAAGCGGCGGCTGAGCTCGCGGCTCTCGGCGACCATCGTCTGCTCGAAGTCCTGGCGCTGCGCCCCGGCCATGGCGGCGTCGCCCTGATCGAGGCTCTCGGCGGCGGCGCGCAGGTTGGCCAGGGGCTGGCGCAGCGACTCCAGGGTGGTGCGCAGGGCGTGGTCGCGCCGGGCGACGCCCTCGATCTTGCGGGTGATATCCTCCAGGGTGAGCACGAAGCCGGAGCGCAGCGGGCTGGAGGCGGGCAGCAGGCTCATCCGGCAGTGCAGCAGCGTGCCGTCATCGACGGTGGCGCAGACGAACTCGGCGCGGTTCTCGGCGCCGGCGTGGTCTGCGTCCGCCTGGGCTAGCCGGTGCTGGAGTATCTCCAGGGTGTGGTCCACCGCGGAGCGGGCGAGGACGCTGTAGATGGAGCGGCCTAGCCCCAGGGCGCTGCTGCGCACGATCTCCCCGGCGGCCGGGTTGTAGAGCAGGACGCGCCCCTCGCTGTCGCAGACGACGACCCCTTGCTGGATCTCGCGCAGGACGATCTCCAGCCGGGCCTTCTGGCTCTCGGCACCCTGGGCCCCGGCGCCCACGGCCTTGGCCACCTCGCGGCGTGCCTCGTAGAGGTTGGCCCCGAGGGTCTGCAGGCTCTCCGGCAGCTCGCCGAGCAGGTGCATGCGCGGGATCTCCAGCTCGTGGGCCGGATTGGAGCGCGTCATGATCGAGGCCCCGCGGGCGACCGCGCCCAGCGGGCGGATGACTGCGGCGTCGAGCAGGATCCAGGCGGCGAGGATGCCCCCCATGAGCACGGCACCGGCGCCTACCAGGGCCAGCAGGACGCGCTCGCTGGCCGGCCCTTCCGGGAGATGGCCTAGCGTGAGGTAGCCGACGGCGCCCAGCGTACCGGCCGTGAGCAGGATCAGGGCCAGGGCCGGGGCCCAGAACTTGAGCCGGCGGCGGGCCGTGGCGCTGGCCATGGCTACGTCCCGCTGGCGAGGATGCTGTGCACGGTCTCCACGACCTCCTGGGTGGAGAACGGCTTGGTGATGTAGTCATCGGCGCCCATGGCCAGCCCCTTCTCGCGCTCGACGTCCCGCCCCTTGGCGGTGAGCATGATCACCGGCAGGTCGGCCCACTCGGGACGGCGGCGGATCTGCTGGCAGACCTCGTAGCCGTCCTTGCCGGGCATCATGACGTCGAGCAGGATCAGGTCCGGGACCTGCTCCTCGAGGGCCCGCAGCGCCTGCTCGCCGTCCTCGACGGTGCGGACCGCGAAGCCGGCCTGCTTCATCAGGAACTCCAGGGAGAGGACGATGTTCGCCTCGTCGTCCACGATCAGGATCTCTTGGCTCATCTTCGTGGCCGCCTCCTCTTGCGTGCTTGCAGCTCGCTGCCGTCCGCCGGCGCGCCGCCGCCACATCCTATCCTAAAGGCCAAACACCCCCTGTACCCGGTCCTGGAAGCGCTTGACGGCCCGCATGCTCGTGGCCAAGGACTGCCGAGTCAGGTCATCGAGGCTCGTCGGGTCGATGTACTTGTCCGGCGCCTCGCCGCCCTGGTGCTGCTCGATCTGGTGGGTCAGGAGCAGGTCGAGGAGCTCCTCGTGGGCGGTGAGCACCGCGTCGACCATCTCGGTGGTGAGGATCCCCTCGCGGCGTAGCGCCTTGAGGCGGGAGACGGTATGGGTCTCTCGGACGCCTGCGGAGAGGGCGTAGATGCGCGCGCCGTTGGCGATGATGCGCAGCCCCTTGCGCTTGATGTCGACCCGTCCTTTGCCCGCATCGTCGCTGGAGCGGATCAGCCGGTTGAACAGCCCGACCGCCGGCTGGCCCTCGGCGTCGTCGCCGGCGAGGAAGCGCAGCAGCCGAGGGCGCGTGCCGAGCTCGTCGATGACGTGCGCCCAGAGGTCGGCGACGAGCCCCTCGTCGCCGTAGAGCAGCTCGAGGTCGAGGAAGATGTTGCACCAGCGCCCCGCCGTCTGGCTCGGGTAGAGCGCCATGGTGGTGATCTGCTCGCGCCACTCGCTGAGCCGGCGGCGGTAGCCCAGGTTTCGGGCCATGATACCGCCCTTGCACCACGCGTAGCCGAGCTCGTCGAGGCGGGTGTTCACGCGCTCGGTGAAGGCCTCGAACCAAGCCGCCTCGGCCGGCTCGAGCGCCCTCGGCTCCGTCTCGCCGGGCGGGGTGTCGGCGATGATGATGGCGTTGTCCTGGTCCGGGTTGATTAGCGACTCGCGCCGGGCCAGCGAGCCGAGCACGAGCAGGGCGTAGTCGCGCGGCGGCTCGCCGAGCCCCTCGTCGCGCAGCTCGGCGAGGGCGAGGTCGATGCAGCGGCGCTGGAGCTGCAGGTGGTACTCGCTGAGCAGGTAGGCCGCGCGGCTCGCCTCGCGGTTGTTGTTCCACGCCTCGCGGGCGACGTAGCTGACCTCGGCGGCGACGGTACGCAGCTCGTCGAGGCTCGCCGCCCGGCCGATGCGCTCGCGCATCACCGTCTGTTGGGCGAGGACGGCGTGGAGCATGTTGGTCTGGGAGATCATCCCGATGGGGCGCTCGCCCTCCATGACCACCAGGTAGCGGACCCCCTCGCGGGCCTGGATATCCTGGGCCTCGGATAGTGGCGTCTCCGGCGTGATGGCCGTGAACCGCTCCGCCGCCTCGGCCACCGAGGCCTCGGTGCTCAGCCCGTGTGTAAAGACGGCGCGGGCCAGGGTGCGGATCGTCGCCAGGCCGAGCAGGGCCCCGGTCTCGTCGAGCACCGCGAGGCTGCCGATGCGCCGCTCGTCCATCAGGGCGAAGGCCTCGGCCAGGGTGCAGTCCGGCCGCCGGTAGGTCAGCGGCGTGGTCATGACGCTGCGTGCCTGCAGCGACAGGGCGCCGGTGGGGCTGCCGCGGTGCTGCCAGGAGTTGGCGCGGATGCGGTCGGCGATGATGCGGCTGAGGGCATCGGCGAGGCTCGGGTAGCCCTGCTCGAGCTCGCGGACGTCGTCGAAGGGGACCTCGATGACCTGCGTGGGGCGGGCGGCGCGGGCGGTGAGGCTGTACGGCTCGTCGTCGAAGTAGCTCGACAGGGCGAGCAGCGCCACCGGCTCCTGGGAGGTGATCACGCTCTGCGCGTCGATGAGCTCGATGCGCCCCTCGTAGACGATGTAGAGCAGGTCGCGGTCGGGGTCGCCGAGGTGGAAGAGGGTCTCGCCGGGCTGCAGGCTGCGGATCCGGCCCCGGGCGAGGAGCGCCTCGAGGGCCTCGTCGTCGAGCCCGCTGAAGGCGTCACCCGCGGCGATCCGGCGGATCTCCGCGCGGCCGATTGTTCCCCCGCCCGGGCCGCTCGCTGCCGAAGCGCTCATGGTTGCCCTCCTTGCCCGCCTGGTAGGCAGCCTCGGCCGCATCATGCCCCATCCGTGCGCAGGGGCACAATCGCCGTGGGGGTGTTACGCCCGGGAACGCGCAGCCGTTACGTGCGGTAACGCGTAACACGTGCCGCCACCGCGGGTGCCGCGTAACCCCTTGATCCATAACGCTCCGGTAAGTGGCACGATCATCGCATAGTCCCCGTTGATGGTCCCGGGCGGGGCCATCCTTCCTTCATAACTGATAAATGAGGGGGAGACTCCATGGAACCGATGGCCATATGGCTATTCATCTTCGTAGCCCTCTACTGGGGCTACTGTATCTTCTGGGGCATCAAGGGTGCCTTGTGGTCGCGCACGGCCAGTGACTACTTCGTCGCCGGCCGTTCCGTCAGCATGTGGGTGTTCATGCTCGCAGCGACGGCGACCTCGTTCTCGGGCTGGACCTTCGTCGGCCACCCGGGGCTGATCTTCGTGGACGGCTTCCA